>JBHHYH010000044.1:0-26488 GCA_046757465.1 Candidatus Scalinduaceae bacterium
AATGTTTGGTTTTCCTATTTTCCGTTTCATAGGAAAAAATATGTTCCCCTTTCCGCCATCGTTATGATAATTGTTCGCGAGTTTGATGTCTCAAGTAATAAAAAACTGCCTGATAATTTGGAATTTGTTCTTTTTATGCTTCTATAGAAGTTGTTAATTAGTTACAGATTGTTTTGTACTTGATAAGGATATCAAGTTTAGAGCATGAAAACAAAGGAGGAGAAAATGTGTATTTCTTTCAAAAGAACGTTGAAATTTAGTTCTATACTGTTCTCGTTATTAAGTTTCATGCTTTTTAACTTAGTAAGTTCATTTGCACAAGACGAAGAAACAGGGCTTGAAGAGATGTTCGCAATCTTTACGGAGGAGGAGATAGTTGTCAGCGCCTTAAAAAGACCTAGTACTGTTTTGAAATCTCCAGCAATAATGAGTGTGATTACGGCCAAGCAAATAAAACAAATGGGCTTCAGGACGTTAACGGAGGTTTTAGACACAATACCTGGTTTTGATATTTCTATGGACGAGACTGGTGAGAGAGAACTTGCCGTGAGGGGCATCCTGGATAACAACTCACAAAAAGTGAGGGTCCTGATCGATGGGCATTCTATTAATGATCCATGGAGAGGCGGGATTTCGTGGAATTTTGACGACCTTGTGGTTGAAAATGCAAAAAGGATAGAGGTTATCAGGGGACCTGGTTCAGCCCTGTATGGCCGTAATGCGTTTCTTGCAGTTGTTAATGTTATAACAAAGGATACGGAGGATATTGACGGCGTCCAATTTACAGGGAGTGGTGGAGCCTTTGATACACAGAATTATAATATGTTATTCGGGAAGGAGTATGGAGACCTGGAGATTTCCGGATTTTTTGATTTCTTTGATACAAAAGGTTTTAGCGAAGAAATCGAACGGGATATTCTTTTTCCGAATACTTTCTCTCAAAGTCCAGGGAGGTCTCATAATAGAAAGGAAAAGACAGACCTGAATCTAAAACTATCGTACAATAACCTGGAGGTTAAGGGCAAATATATGAAGAAAAGGAGGAGAGATTACATAGGCGTCGGTAATGCCCTTAATAGAGATACAAAATTAAGAGATACTTATATATTTTCTGAGCTCGTTTATAAATTGGCCCTGGGTGAAAAACTTAACATAACACCAAAAATATATTACGACCAGTATAATTTTGATCCTTTATTTGAGCAGCGTCCTGATGGCTTTGTTAATTCAGGTGGCCAGCCCTTTCCTGATGGTTTGCAGGGCAAGACAAGGTTTAAGCAAAGGACTATTGGCTTTGAAAATCAACTTAACTATAAAGTGTTTGAAGGAAATGAATTAACGTTTGGCTTCCAGTATGAGTGGATGCACCAGCATGATATAAAATCATCTGAGTTTACCTTTATTCCCAATACATTTGCTCCCCTTTCTTCCCCTCAGGATTTTTCTAAAGACCTTCCCTTTACCAGAAGGGTGACAAGGCAGATATGGGCGCTTTATCTACAGGATGAGTGGAATATCGCAAAGGATATTGATTTAACAGTTGGTGTGAGGCATGACAATTTTACGAGATTCGGAGGTACAACTAATCCAAGATTTGGATTGATATGGCGATTTATGGAGAACGCACACTTGAAACTTCTATTTGCAACTGCCTTCAGGGCACCAAATTTTCAAGAGATGTTCCTTATAAATAATCCTCAAAGGGAAGGTAATCCCGACCTCGATCCAGAAAAGATAAATACATACGAAGTCGGCCTAGGCTACAATTTTACCAAGCACATAAGGGCCAACATAAATTACTTTTATAACCGAATAAGAGATAGGATTATCTTAGATACATCATCAATTCCTAACAAGTTTAAAAACATGGGGGGAGCAAGGATATTAGGAGTTGAGGCAGAAGTAAAGGCCGATTTTGGCAATGATAATTACGCTTATGCCAATTATACCTTTCAGAAGGCTGATAATACGGATAGAAACCGGTTACCTGATGTCCCTGTACATAAGGCAAATTTTGGCGTAAATGTAGGATTCTGGAAGTATGCCAATGCAAATCTACATACCTTTATCAGTGGGCCAAGGCCAAGAGAAGATGGTGATACCAGGGCTGACCTGCCTTCATACGCCCTGGTAGACCTTACCCTTATCGGGGAAAATTTCTTGGACAACTTTGAGATTAGAGGATCAGTCAACAACCTCTTTGATAAAGGATACGATGATCCAGCCCCAAAAAATACGGTTCCTACCGATTATCCCCAACCAGAAAGGTCGTTTGTCGTTGAGCTGCGTTACCAATTTTAATCGATGATAAATAAAACCTATATATATTCTGCCTTCATCTCTATTTTTTTAATACTCTTTCAAGGCGCATATTGTGTTTATGCGGAGAAGACGGCGGTCGTGATTAAGAGCCAGAATCTCTCTGCATATAACGAGGTTATAGAAGGATTCAAAGGCGAATGCATTCAAGACAATATCACCATAAAATCGATTTACGATCTGAAGGGCAAGATGAAGATCGGACGTAAGATAGTACGTAAGATTGGGAAGGAGAAACCAGATATTGTTTTGACAATAGGGGTTTTGGCTACAACTATAGCGAAGGAAGAACTCAAGGATATCCCTATGGTTTTTTGTATGGTAATTAACCATGAAAGATTTCAACTTACGGGGCCGAACATAACGGGCATTACTACCGAAATCGCTATAGAGGAGCAATTCAAGGAGTATCAAACCATTTTAGATTCGCTCCAGGATTTAGGTGTAATTTATGATCCTTCTAAAACAGGGAACATTATTGAAAGCGCTGAAACAAAGGTGAAGGATACGGGTATAAATTTGGTTAAATATAGGATCAAATCTTCAAAAATGGTATCTGAAGCCTTGGAAAACATAATTGGCAGGATCGATGCCCTGTGGTTATTACCTGATAGTACAGTAGTAACAAAGGAATCTTTTGGTCTTATAAAATCTATTACACTTGAAAACAAGATCCCTTTGCTATGTACATCAGATGTCTTTGTGAAGGCGGGTGCCTTGGCGGCTGTGTTTTCAGATTATAAGTATGTTGGAAGGCAAGCTGCTCAATTAGCCAAAAAAATATTAAGTCAATCTGCTTCAGGCTCACTCGGTATAGTCAATCCAGATAAGTTTAATTTAGCCATAAATTCCGACACGGCAGAAAAGCTTGGATTAACACTAAAAGAAGTCCGGGAAAAACCACACACAATTATATATCCTTAAACTTTTTAATATGGGAAAGTTAAAATGGTCAGGATCGGTATAAGATTAAAATTTATTTTGTCCACCAGTCTATTAATCACGTTTATAGGTGTAGCCAGTAGTTGGTATTTTTCCACTCAAACTAAAAAACAGCTTGAAGAAGAGCTAAAGAAACGTGGTTATTCCTTAGTAGCTCAGCTCGCACAGGATGGGGAGGTTAAAGATTCCATGAGTGTTGCACAAAAGGTGTTTTTTGAGGAACCGATTCGCAGGTTACGCAACCTTGACATAGAACAGGAATTGGCATATTGGCGTGTATTGCTAGTCCCAGATTATATTTTGCTTGAAGAGAAAGAATCATGGATTAAAACAGAAATTGATAATGTACCAGTCTATCAAAATATTGAGGAAGTTACTGAGCCTGTTTTTGATATTCTCTTTACAGATAGTGGGGAACAGTTTTATAATTTTGTTGTACCAGTCTATGAAAAACATACAATAGCAGAAGAAGAATTTGCTGCGCAAATATTTGGTTCAGATGAGGATTCCAATGAAAGTGCAAAAAAACTCCTTGGGATCGTTCAAATCGGCTTAACTCCAGAAAGGATTAATAAAAAAATGCAAACGGTCTTGTGGACTAGTAGCATACCACTGGGGTTTATAATTGTATTGGTCGGCATAGGAGTTTCATATTTCATAGCAAGGGGTGTTGTAAAACCTGTTATAAATCTTGTAAAAATAACTGATAGAGTGGCGTCTGGGGACTTAGAACATAGTGTTGAAATAAGATCAAGAGATGAAATAGGAATGCTTGCGTCTCGATTTAATCAGATGACAAAAGGTTTAAAACGGCTTATGGATGAAAAAGAAGGTGTCATGATAGAACTTAAAGGTGTAAACGAGGAACTATCATCAATTAATACCGAGTTGGTACAGACGAACGAGCAATTGAAGGAGGCACAAGAACAATTAGTAAGAACAGAGAAATTGGCGGCGGTAGGTACATTAGCTTCTGGAGTAAGCCATGAGTTAAGAAATCCGCTGAGTGCTATAAAAAATGCAGTTTTCTTTTTGAAAAGGAAATTATCGAATAAGGAATCTCCGGACATCGATGCAAGGGTCATACAATTTCTTGATATTATGGACAAGGAAATAGATAGGAGTTCCAAGATTATCAATGACCTTTTAGGATTTGCTCGCGTTACCGCACTTTCTAAAGTTCCGTCCGATATCACAGTAGTTGTTAATGAAGCAATGTCAAGAGCAAAGATGGCCGAAAACATAAAAGTATCCAAAAATCTTCCATCTAATTTACCTATGGTAATGATAGACGCAAATAAAATAGGTCAGGTATTTATAAATATGATTGAAAATGCATGCCAGGCAATGCCGGATGGTGGTGAATTAAAAATCAGTACAAGAGAGTCAAAAAGTTTTATAGAAATAGAAATAACCGATTCAGGATGTGGGATTCCTGAAAAAGCAATCAAAAAAATATTTGATCCACTATTCACAACAAAACCTAAAGGAATCGGGATGGGTCTGGCCGTATGTCATGGAATTATTGAAAAACATCACGGAACTATCAATATGAAAAGTCAGGAAGGTATTGGCACAAGTATATTAATAAAATTACCATTGGATGATAAAAGTGCAAGACCAGGTTAATATATTAATTGTGGATGACGAACCAGGAATAAGAACTACTCTGTCTGTAATTCTGGAGGAAGAGGGGTACAATGTTGTTGTGGCAGAGGATGGCTATAAAGGAATAGAGGCAGCTAAAAAAACAAATTTTAAAATTGCCTTTGTAGATTTGAAAATGCCTGGAATTAATGGCGTAGAGACCTTTAAAAGAATCAAGAAAATCAGCCCTGATACTATTATATTCTTCATGACTGCTTTTTTTGCTGAAGATCTTTTGAAAGAGGCAGTAAGATTGGGGACTCAAGCAATACTTTACAAGCCCCTTGATGTAGATTTGATCCTGAGAGTTATAAAAGAAGACCTGACAAAGACTAACATCCTTGTAGTTGATGATGAATTTTCCACTCGTGAGACTCTAAAAGGGGTGTTGGAAGATAGGGGATATAAGGTTGATACAGCAGAAGACGGACACACCGCAATAGAAATGGCTAAAAAAACACATTTTGATATCATGTTTATTGATGTCGTAATGCCGGGAATAGATGGACTTCAGACACTTGAAGAGATCAAAAAAGTTGATCCAAAAACAAAAGTAATAATAATGACAGGTCACGACATAGAAAGTCTTGTTGAAAAAGCTGTTTCTCGAGGTGCCTCCACATGCATACCTAAACCTATTGACGATATGGATGAATTATTACAACTTCTACAAACTGTAAAAGAAGATTTAGTACGAACCAATATCCTAGTGGTTGATGATGAATTTTCCACTCGTGAGACTCTAAAAGGGGTGTTGGAAGATAGGGGATACCAGGTTGCTGCAGCAGAAGACGGACTTACAGCAATAGAAATGGCTAAAAAAACACATTTTGATATCATGTTTATTGATGTTGTAATGCCGGGAATAGATGGATTTCAGACACTTGAAGAGATCAAGAAAATTGATCCAAAAACAAAGTTAGTAATGATGACAGGGCATGAGATAGAAGATTTTATTGAAAAAGCTATCTCACTAGGTGCCTTTGCATATATATCTAAGCCCATAGATATGGTTGAGTTATTACAACTAATAATTAAGTCTAAATAGGAGAAAATAGAGTGGGTGGGTTAAACAGTACTAAAGGTGATAAGGATGTCAGCTTCCATGAACGAGATAAACCGATTGTTATGGTAGTAGACGACGAAGATTCAGTTCTTAAAACAACTGAACTTATACTAGAAGAGGAAGGATATCAAGTTGAATTATGCCCAACGGGAAAGGAGGCGATAGATAAATTCAACAAAGATATTAGTACTGTTGTTTTAGATATTAATATACCAGATTTAACAGGGTTTCAAATATTTGAGAAGATCAAGGCAAAAAATCCTTACGTACCCATAATATTTCACACGGCCTATGCCAAAAAGGAAGACAGAAGGGACATAAGGAGGCAATATAGACCACATGCGTATGTATTAAAAGGAAGCGATCCCGAACAACTACTTGATACTGTGGCAAGTGCAGTAGAGTCTTATAAAAATATTCTAAAAAATATTAAATTTAATGAAGAGCTTGGTAAAAGAAATAAAGAAATAGACGAACTTAATAAGAACCTGGAAGAAAAGGTTAAAAAGCAAGTAGATGAGATCCAAAGAATTAATAGACTGAAAAGGTATTTTTCTCCACAGATTGTTGATGCTGTAATTTCTAAAGGTGACGAAATATGTTTAGAAAACTCGCGAAAACTTTTAACAATATTCTTTTCAGATATAAAAGGATTTACTACCATGACGGATGATTTAGAACCTGAGGATACAATTACCCTTTTAAATGAGTATTTTTCAGAAGTAACAAAGTTAATATTTAAGTACGGAGGAATGGTTGATAAGTTTATGGGAGATGGAGTGTTGGCCTTTTTTGGAGACCCTCTGGAATTTAAAGACCATGCTGAAAGGGCTGTGAGAACGGCAATTGGAATGAAGAGTGTAGTAGATTTATTACAGCCAAGATGGGAAGATATAGGTTGCGATTTAAATATAAGTATAGGAATATGTACAGGCTATGTAACGGTAGGAAATATAGGTTCGGAGGAGAGAATGGAATATACCGTAATCGGAAATCATGTGAATCTGGCTCAGAGATTACAATCCGAGGCTGGGGCTGGTCAGATTCTTATCAATCAAAGGACGTTCAGCATGGTAAAAGATGTTTTTGAAACAGAGAAAATTCATAATATAACCATTAAAGGTCTCAATAAGCCTGTTACAGCTTATAATGTTTTAGGAATAAAATGACAGATTTTTTGTGAGGAACTGTTTTGAATGTAGAAGAAAAATTATTGAAACTAAGGGAAATTGTAAGAAAATTGAAAAGTGTTGTCGTTGCGTTTTCAGGTGGTGTTGATAGCACGCT
Organism: Candidatus Scalinduaceae bacterium; assembly: GCA_046757465.1. Lineage (GTDB taxonomy): Bacteria > Planctomycetota > Brocadiia > Brocadiales > Scalinduaceae > Scalindua_A. The sequence goes on from JBHHYH010000044.1 coordinate 7,262, forward strand.
CGTTGCTAAAGTATGCTACGAAACTTTGAAAGACAATTCTATGGCAGTTACGGCAAGATCAGAAACATATCCTGATTTTGAGTTCGAAGAGGCCAAAAGACTGGCGAAGGAAATAGGTATAGAGCATTTAGTGTTAAATACAAGTGAACTTGCAATCGAAGGATTTGCAAGTAACCCTCCAAATAGATGTTATTTCTGCAAGACAGAACTCTTTGAAAGACTGAAAGATATTGCAAAACAGCATGGATTTTTGCATGTTGCAGATGGTGCAAATTTAGATGACACGGAGGATTACCGACCGGGATTAGAGGCGTCGAAGGAGCTGGATGTTAAAAGCCCGCTAAAAGAAGCTGGTATGACGAAAAAAGACGTACGTGAAGCCTCAAAAATGTTAAATCTTCCTAACTGGAATAAACCTGCATACGCCTGTATGTCTTCCAGGTTCCCATATGGACAGTCAATTACTGAGGAAAAACTTAAAATGGTATCAGAAGCAGAAAAATATTTAAGGAGTTTAGGCTTAAGACAATTTAGAGTAAGACATCATGAGACAATTGCTAGGATTGAGGTTTTACCTGAAGATATACGTTTTCTTATTAAGCCTTCAGCAAGAAATGAATTAATTGAAAAATTCAAGGCAATAGGTTTTACATATATTACGCTAGATTTAGAGGGTTATCGTAGCGGAAGCATGAATGAAGTGCTCAGTAATAATGTTTTTCAAGACATCCAATGAATACTAAGAACAGAATAACGCAAGAAGAACTTTTAGAAAAAAGGGCAGAAAGCATAAAAACCATGTTTGGTTCTATTGTTAAGGTATACGATCTGCTGAATGCACTCCTGAGCCTTAACTTTGACAAATCATGGAGGAAATTTGCAGCAAGAGTGAGTGGTATAAAGCCAGATACAAAAGTGCTTGATGTTTGCACAGGTACGGGAGACCTTGCCATCTCATATTCAAAGCTATTAAATGGGAAAGGTCTGGTAGTCGGGAGCGATTATTGCCACGACATGTTGAGATATGGACTACCAAAGATTAAAAGGAGACATCTTGAGGGTAAGATTAAGTTTATAGAGGCTGATACATTACACCTTCCTTTTAATGATGATTCCTTTGAAGTATCTACTGTTGCTTTTGGTATAAGAAACGTTGCAGATTTAGAGGCAGGGATTAAAGAGATGAGAAGAGTTGTTAGACCAAATGGCAGGGTAGTTATACTTGAATTTTCACAGCCAACAAATTTCCTTTTTAGGCGTATATACTTTTTCTATTTTACCAGGATATTGCCCGTAATCGGAAAGTTAATATCTCGAAGCAGCGTGTCGCCACGGTGCAAATTTGATGCGTATACATACTTACCACATTCAGTGATTGCTTTTCCAGATAAACTAGGCCTTAAGAGCAAGATGGAGAAATGTGGTTTAAGAGATGTTAAGGTTTTTGAAAGGACATTTGGTATTGTTACAGTGCACATAGGAGAAAAGCCTCCGGCTTCTAGTATTGTTTCTTAGATATGTGGTTTTTATTTGATATTGTATCTTTGTGAAATTAAATATTAGATTAATGGGGTATAGTGTAACGGTAGCACGAATGACTCTGGATCATTTAGTCCAGGTTCGAATCCTGGTACCCCAGTACTGAACCACATGGGGTTCAGTACCGTAAACCCTTTGTGGTTTACGGTGCTAAACATAATCAATGTATTATGTTTACATAATTCTCAGCCTCAAAGATAAGAAGTCCTATATAGGATTCCACCTCTAATTTAAAAATGAAGATGAAGGGCCATCTCAGCGGTAAAAACCTGAGCGCCAAATCAAGAAGGCCATTCAAACTTATCTATTACGAAGCACTTCTTTCTAAAGAGGATGCTCAAAGAAGAGAAAAGTATTTTAAAACCATCAAGGGTAAATCCACGAACAATTAAAGAGGCATTTGTATCCCCAACATACTATAGATATCCAATCACGTCTGAAGAATAGAAGACTGTATTTTCAATATTCAATTAAATTGTTCCTCAGAATTTATTGAATATAAAGAGAAAGGTTTATGGCCGTGATAAGAGTATTAGCTAAGATAATTGATTTGGCATGGCGAAAAGAGACCTAAACATAATAATTTACAGGGATATAACAAGCCTGCCCGACATGCCTCAGGCTGTGTCACAATAGAGAAAACACATAATATGTCATTCTGAACTTGTTTCAGAATCTAATGATTTCAATAACTTAGCAACCTAAGAGATCCCGACCCCCATAGCTTCCTTGCGTAAGCTAGGAATGGGGGCGGGATGACAATTGTGACACAGCCTCCCTTTTGGCGGGTGAAATGTGGTCTGGTAAAAATTAGGAGGGGAGTTCCCCTTTTCTAAAATTAATAAATAGCAATTGTACCTATTTTATCCAGTGATAAAATCCATTGATCTTTTCTTCAATTCATGCTAATCTTTCATGCCTTATACCTGAAAGCACATTGCTTTAATAAAGAGCTATGAACGTACTTTTGGTTTTCATGCCGGATCGCACACCGTTTTTCGATGTGAAATGGGCGAAAATACCAGGCCTTGCTATGGAGTCCATTGCAGGGAATATCGATGCGCATCACAACGTATACATAGCGGACCTTATTCACAAAAGGGACAATATTAAGGACATTGTTCCTGAATTGATTCACACATATAATCCCGATGTTGTCGGACTGAGTGCTATGAGCTTCCAGTTCGAAACGGCGAAGCGGATTGCTGCACTCATAAAGACTACCAATAAACATGTAAAAACCATCCTGGGGGGCTATCATGCAACGGTCATGTATCAGGAACTATCTGCGGGTTCTGACTCAGGGCCCTTCGACTTCATTTTCAGGGGAGAAGGGGACATCGGTTTTAATGAATTTTTAAGCGCGCTGGAGGGAGGGCGCGGATTTGATAGCATTACGGGCCTTTCTTACCGCCAAAATGCTGGCTTTACGCACAATCCACCCAGACCGCTTGAGGATCTGCGCAAAATAAAGATACCCGACAGGTCAAAGAGGATATGGCGGGGGTATCATTGGTATGGCGTTCCCATTGAGATCATAGAATCCTCACGAGGCTGCACCATGCCCTGCAATTTTTGCAGTATGGACAAGATGTATGGGAAGAGTTTCAGGGCATACGAAATGGAAAGGGTCATCAGTGATATTAAAGACGCCAAAAAGCACGGCGCCAAGTTCATTGTATTTGCAGATGATAACTTTACCCTGAATGTCCCGAGATTTGAGCAACTTTGCGACGCCATTGTTAAGTACGGGCATAATGATGTGTGGTATATGATCCAGGCAAGCAGTGTTGGCATAGCTTCCTCGGAAACGCTTGTAGAGAAGATGGCAAAGGCGGGGTTCAAGATTGTCTTTCTCGGCATCGAAAACGTCTCTGAAGGAAACCTTAAGCTAATGAAAAAGGGAAGGATTCTGGAGAAGACAAAGACGGCTATCAAAAGATTGCACGATTGTGATATTATGATTATTGGCGGCATGATAATTGGTCATCCGGGTGATAAGGAATCGGATATTGCACAAAATTATGAGTTCTTTCGTGAACACAACATAGACTTCCTTGGGGACCAGATTCTTACCCCGTATCCCAAGACAGGATCAAGGGAAGAGATGCTTAAAATGGGGCTTGTAACGAACGTAAAAGACCTCTCGAAGTATAACGGCTTCTGGGCAAACGTTAGAACAAACCATCTTTCGTCGGAAGACTTGCAATTTATCCGCTGGAAGTACAATAAGGAATATTACAGAATTGTAGGCACAACGCCGGCATTTAAAAAAAACTTGCCTATTGGGTATCAGTACATGATTGATGTACTGAGGTCCTACAAGGGCGTTAAAAAACTTGTATTTGGTAGAAACGACATGGAGGAAAAAGAACTTTACCTACAAGACATGGAAGAGGCCAGGGCAATGAGCAGCTTCTTTTAGTAAAGTAAGCAGGCTACAAAAAATATTAGCGTCATGGGCAAAACAGTTTGCCCGTGAAATAGGAGCACATTATGTGTAATTTTGTTTTAATGTTTATATCAGATCAAAAAGCGAATTCTTAATCTATTAACGTCTCATTTAAAATGATCGATTATTAACTCCGCCGTTTTACTAATGTATTTTTTACCATCCAAGTCATGCCTCGCTCCCTTTAATATTGTAAGCTTTGAGTTAACACCATATTCATTTAAGAATTCATGAAATTTTTTTGAATGGTTCCATGATATTATATTGTCTTCTTCTCCATGGACTGTATGTAATTTATTTGATTTTTCTTTCAACTTCTTTGCAATCCCGCCTAAGTTAGAATCTCTCCATTCACTATATAAGGAATAAGGTACACGACAACCTTGTCTTTTAATTTCTCCCCAGAATTTCCAAAATATTAAAAGGAATTTACCAGCCGTGTTCTCAAGCATGTCTTGATAATAAATTACAGGTGACTTTAGTAGGACATTCATATTACTATATTCTGTAGAAGCAATTACTGCCGGTAACCCGGAAGCACTTGTACCAACAATACCTGTGTCATCTGTTTTAAACCCATGCAATCCGGCATATTCGATTATATAGTAAAACCTCTCTGCCATCTTATTGATAGGAAAAACACGGTCTTTATTTTGAATATCAAAATTTATAATAGAAAAATTATATGGTTCTAAAAGTTTTGCAAGATTTACATTCACCGTATTTTGACGAGTTGGTGTCCCACCAGAACCAATAATTAGAATCTTATTTGCTTCACTAGCTCTATAAAATTCAAAATCAATTCCTTTATAATTACCACTTTCTATTTTATCTTCCTTCATTATCATCTTTTTGTTCCTATTAAATATAATCTTCTTAAATTCAACCAAACAATAAAAAAACGAATTATTTCACTGGTAATCAGTGATTACATTCAAATTGCTTGAGATTCCAGTTGGTCATATTGAGATTTGAATACTACAATATATTGTATGGATAGATTTATAAATCTGTATATAATCAAAGTCAAGAAAAAAACTAAATGAAAATAGGTGGCATATCTCATCACTTGACAAAAAAGTTTTAATTTTTTAATAATTATTTTAAAATGTTAATTATGGAATGTAGAGATGCGAACCTACTTTTTAATCGAATATCTCATCTTATAAAAGATACTTCCTTTTCTATTAAAACCGTTTCTTCATATCTTTACATCTTATATTCCACGATAAATCTTCAACACAGATTAGATAACCAGAAGATTTTAAAGAGTGACAGTATTTAACAGCATGCCAATTCGACATAATGTGCTTGCAAAAAAGACATAAATTTGTAAAATTAAAAAAAGGCTATCTATAAGGGTAATAGATACTTAAACTTGTAAAGACTAGAGTTATTATGGCATATAGTTACTTTATTTACTTTTAGTATTTATTATAATATTCAAAATAAGCAGTTAATTTTTTCAGCCGTAGTAATCTTGCTTAAAAATACTTATTTGAAGTCTTTATCCTCGAAAAAACCTCGAGGGCGTAATCGTAATCCTTAGATAAAGACGAAAGGGGGGTAAAAACTATGCCAAGGGATTTAGCCAAATGGCCTCAGTGGCCGACATTTACTTCACTACAAAAAGAGATGAACAGGTTGCTAGATGATTTTCTAGGGAGAGAGGATCTTTTTCGTCCGGGGAATTATCCATTGTTGGATATTAGCGAAAGCAATGATAGTATCATTGTGAAAGCGGAATTGCCGGGTGTTGATCCTAAAGGTGTTGATATTTCAATTTCGGGTGATAACTTGACAATTAAGGGTGAGAAGACAGAGGAAAAAGAAGAAAAGGGAAAACATTTTCATCGAGTAGAGAGAAGCTACGGAAGTTTTTCAAGGACGATTAGTCTGCCAAAATCAGTGAATATTGATGCAGTAAAGGCAGAGTACAAAAACGGTATTTTGGAAATCAATCTTCCCAAAATAGAAGAAGCGAAAGCAAAGAAAATTGAAGTAAAAACTGTTGGTTAACGAAAATCTCCCCCTCGAGAATATTGTTTATGGTTGATTTAAAGATTGCCAGGTTTAGGAGAACAATTTCGTATGATCTAAGACATTTCTTCTTTTATGACTTACGAAAAACTAATTAGTTTTAATTTATTAACTGCAAAGAATCTAAGCCCCCATCGTCTAGAGGCCCAGGATACATGGTTCTCAGCCATGAGACAGGGGTTCAAATCCCCTTGGGGGTACATGTTTCCATTTCTAAGAGCGAAAATTATTAGTGTCGCTTGAAATTTTTTAAGTATTTCACATCTTACTTTAGTAAAAGGGAATTAACCTTATTCACACATTTCCATTTGCCATGTTTGGATAACAAAAAGATGTCTTTTTTAAAATCTGTTTTAAAACAGTATGATCTTGTTGTTGACAAACTCAAATTAGATGATGGGGTTCAAGAACGATTACGATATCCCAAACGATCATTAATCGTCTCTATTCCTATTGAAATGGATACTGGAAAGATGAAGGTGTACAAAGGATATAGAGTTCAACATGATGTTACCTTGGGACCATCAAAGGGAGGAATCCGTTATCACCCGAACGTGAATCTTAAAGAAGTAACTGCGTTAGCTATGTTGATGAGTTGGAAATGTGCATTGATGCAACTTCCATATGGTGGGGCTAAGGGAGGAATATGTTGCAATCCTGCAGTAATGTCATCGAAGGAGATAGAGCGGCTTACCAGAAGGTTTACAACAGAAATTATTGGGTCAATTGGTCCAGAAAAAGATATACTGGCTCCCGATATGAAGACAAATATGCAAACCATGGCATGGATGATGGACACGTACAGCATGCAAAAAGGCCATACAGTATTAGGAGTTGTTACAGGCAAGCCGTTGGTATTGGGTGGTTCTTTAGGAAGAGAGGGTGGAACAGGAAGAGGTGTTTTTTATATGGTAGAGGAGTCAATAAAGGTCGTTGGAAAAGAACTAAAAGGGCTTAGAATTGCTATACAAGGGTTTGGAAATGTAGGTTCGATAGCTGCCAGGCTACTTTTCGAGGAAGGATGTAAAATTATTGCGGTAAGTAATAGTAAAGGGGGAATTTATGACAAAAGAGGTATTAACATTAAAAATTTAATTCCACACGTTAAGGAAAACAAAAAAATCGCTGATTTTCCTGACGTTGATAATATAACTAATGAAGACCTTCTTACTTTAGACTGCGACGTTTTGATTCCTGCAGCAATAGAAGGACAAATTACCAGATATAATGCAAATAATGTCAAGGCCAAAGTAATAGTTGAAGGTGCAAATGGGCCAACCACACCTGAAGCCGATAAGGTATTACATGATAAAAATGTGCTTCTGATTCCCGATATACTGGCAAATTCAGGAGGCGTAATCATCTCATACTTTGAATGGGTTCAAGACCTTCAATTTTATTTCTGGAAAGAAAGTGACGTGCAGCAACGCTTGAAAGAAATAATGCAAAATACATTTGACAGAGTTTTGTTGTTATCAAGAGAAAAGAAGATAGACATGCGGACTGCGGCTTGGATGCTTGGAATTAGCCGCATTTCTGAGGCACAGAAAATTAGAGGTTTATATCCTTGATGAATTTTACGTCTTGAAAATATGTTTATAAATTAAGGAGAGTTTAAATGGGTATAGAAAAATGGGATCCATGGCAGGAATTCGTGACATTACAACAAAATGTTAATGAATTATTTAATAATTTTCTTACTCGTTTTCCATCAACAAAAGAAATAGCTTTTGCACCTCAGATAAATATGTACGAGACGGAAAAGGAGATCATTCTTGATGTTGCACTTCCAGGTACCCTTCAGGAAGATATTGATATATCTTTAGAAAAAGATGATGCGTTATATATTAGAGGTGAAAGAATTAATCCACATGAGACAATTGTTGGTCTGCGTCATATAGAAGAATTGTGCTATGGGTATTTTGAAAGAAGAGTGAAATTGCCAGCAAAGTGCTTTAATGAGAAGATAAAAGCAAACTATTCTGAAGGAATTCTTAATATACGAATAGTTAAGAAGGTATAATAAATGGTTTCTAGTAGGGTTAAAGAACGTGACTATTATGAGGTGTTGGGAGTAAGTAAAAAAGCGACAAGTGATGAAATAAAAAAAGCATATAGAAGGCTTGCGCTCAAATACCATCCCGATAAAAATCCGGGAGATAGAGAAGCTGAGCAAAAGTTCAAGGAAGCTGCAAATGCCTACGAAGTGCTTAGTGATTCTGAGAAAAGAAAAATGTACGATTTACGGGGGCATGCAGGGCTTGAAGATATGGGTTTTCGCGGGTTTGAAAGTTATGATGACATCTTCAGTAGTTTCGGAGATATATTTGGAGATATATTTGGCAAGAGATTTTACAAAAAAAGCGCAGGCCCTCAAAGAGGCTCAGACCTTAAATATAACATGACTATTTCATTCCTGGATGCTGCGTTAGGGTGCGAGAAACAACTCCGATTTGGCAAGAAGGAAACATGTGGAGTATGCAAAGGTACAGGCGCTAAAAATGGAGCATCAACGGTGTGTTCCAAATGTAATGGTACTGGCCATGTGAGTAGACAGCAAAAACCATTTGGTGGTTTCTTTACTGTTAGTACCCCATGCCCCAGTTGCAATGGTTCGGGAAGGAAGATTGACAATCCGTGTATTAGTTGCAATGGCGATGGGAGAGTGCCTAAAACCAAATCATTATCTGTTAAGATTCCTGCTGGGATCAAAGATGGTTCTATGTTAAGACTTTCTGGTCAAGGTGAAGCAGGTGTTCGAGGTGGCAACGCTGGAGATTTATATATACGCATTAATATAATGTCACACGATTATTTTGAGAGAAGAGGTTTGGATATACAATACGATGCAAGAGTTCCTTTTACTGAAGCTGTGCTGGGGGGAAAAATAGAAGTTCCAACATTACGTGGGAAGGCAATATTAAAAATACCAAAATGTACACAATCCAATCAGATATTAAGAATGGCAGGACAAGGAATCAAGACTAGAAATGGGAGAAAAGGCGACCAATTAGTAAGGATAATTATAAATGTTCCGAAGAAATTATCACCACGTCAGGAGGAACTTCTACAAGAGTTAGCTAAGCTTGAAAATTGCGAAATGAGCTAAAAAGGGATAGGAGTCTTTCTGAGTTATTGGAAGAGATAAAGAGAAACTGTCAATTTAAAAGATTTCGTATCATTGTTATTTTATCAACAAAATCTTCCTGTATAAGAGGTTTCGTAATATAACCGTTAGCTCCATTCTTATATGCTTCTCCAAGAGTTTCGTGATCAGAACTTGTTGACAGAATAACTACAGGGATCGAACAATACTTCGAATTCTGTTTTATAAATTTGAGGACGTCCATACCAGGAACTTTAGGTAAATTAAGGTCCAGTATTATCAGGTAAATTTGAGACTGTATTTTATTACCTCTATCAATATATGTTTTTTGAAGATAATTTATAGCTTCCCTCCCATCTTTCATTAGGACAACTTCTTTGTTAACGTTCTCCGCCTCAAGTATATCTATTATTAAATCAGCATGATCTGGATCGTCTTCTATAAGCAGAACCTTTGTTTCTTTCAAAAAATGCTCCTTCCACTTTTTAGTTGTTGGTATTCGTTATCGTCTTGGCGTTCGTAAGTATAGCGGGAAAAAAGGAAAAATCAAGTTCCTTATGGTGGAAAATGGTCAGTACACGGTCTCTTTCGTTTGTTTCTTCTTGATTTTGTTTGTTTTCTGCCACTTATGGTCCTTAATGGGCTCGATTTTCCTACTACTCGAAATATATCTATCTACCTTGTCTTTATGTCTTTTGTGAGAGAATAGGCTTCCTCCAAAATAAGAATCTGATTCCATAGTAATTATTATGATACCAAAACGATATGTCATTGGAGGCTCCACAAATCAAGGGCGGTATTATGTTCACATTTTTTTACAGTTGAATCACTTGCAAAAAGAATATTAATCATTATAATCACCGCAATAAATTTCCTGTTACTAGTTTTTTTAGGGAGGTGAATATTTATATGTGTTTAATGGATGGGTGGAGGGCGGAAGCATCAAGCTACAAACAAACATGGGTGAATATTTGCACATGTTTCGTAAACGGCCTCTTTTATCTTGCAATGTTTAAAATACGAAAGACGCTTAATACATACATAGCAAGGCAAAGATTAATTCATTATATTATAGTTGCAATTGCTTTTTCCCCCTATTCTTTTACTTCAGAAAAATGTTTTGCAGAGACCACAAATCTTCCATGGCACATTAATGACAAAGCAATCCAGAAAATGGGAGTCTCTTGGGTCAGCAAGATTGCTTTTTCACCTGATGATAAATATATTGCAGTCGCTACTAAAGTAGGCACTCATATAATTGATGCCAGAACACATGACTCGATATGCTTTCTCTTTGGCCACAAAGACGCTGTACAATCAATAGCCTTCAGTCCCGACTCCAAACAGCTTGCCTCCGGTTCGTTAGATGGAACAGTCAGAATATGGGAAATACCATCAGGAAACGAATTAAAAACATTAATTACAAACTATCCTGCTGTTACGTCTGTAGCTTTTAGTCCCGACGCAAAATTGCTTGCTTCTTCTGGTACATATGACAATAACATCACCCTCTGGGATACAAATACATGGCAAGAGACAAAAAAATTATCTGGACACAGTAAAAATGTTAACACGGTTACCTTCAGTCCTGATGGTAAATTCCTTGCCTCAGGTTCAAGTGATAATGATATCAAGCTCTGGAATGTCGCTAAAGGAAAAGTGGTAAAAACCCTAAAAGGGCATGATTATATAATATATGAAATAAAATTTAGTCCTGATGGTAAATTTCTCGCTTCAGGTTCCGGCGATAATACTATAAGAATATGGAACGTTGGAGATGGAGAGGAAATCAAAAGGTTAGTTGGGCATACATGGAATGTTAATTCAATAGACTTCAGTCACGATGGAAAATTTCTAGGTTCGGGTTCAGAAGATGGTACGACCAAGCTCTGGAATGTGGCTACGGGTGAGATAGTATGGTCGATAAAGAGTCATAGTCGTGGTGTTAAGTCAGTAGCTTTTACAGAAAATTCTACAGTTCTGGCTTCAGCAAGCCCTTTTGATCATAATATTAAGTTCTTGGACGCAACGACAGGAAAGGAGTTGAGAATTTTAGCAGGACACGGGAGAGACATTAACGTAATGACATTTAGTCCTGATGGTAAATACCTTGCATCTGCAGCATGGGATCGAACGGTGAAGATTTGGGATGTGGCAAAGTTTAAAGAAAAATGGACCTTACGGGGGCACAGGGAAGAAGTCAACTCAGTAGCATTTAGTCATGATAGCAAACTCCTTGCTTCAGGTGCGCATGAAGGTGCCATTAAGATATGGGATGTCTCAACTGGTAAGGAGATAAAGACAATAGAAGGGCATTCCGACAGTGTTTATTCAGTTGCCTTCAGCCATGATTCAAAGCTACTGGCCTCCAGCTCATGGGAAGAAATTAAACTCTGGGATACTTCAACATGGGAAGAAATAATTACCTTGACCGGACAGAAAGAGGAAATCAGTTCATTGGACTTCACTCATGATAGTAAATTTCTTGTCTCGGGTGCATATGATAGAAGCGTAATGATCTGGGATGTAGCTACAGGACAGATGGTAAAAGAGTTGATTGGGCATGGTATGCGTGTCAATGCCCTGGACGTCAGTCCAAATTCAAGATTCATTGTTTCTGCCGGCCGTGATACCGTTCTTGTCTGGGATGTTGAAACGGGAAAGAAACTATGGGATCTGAATGGACATAATTGGGGTATTACCTCAGCAGTCTTTCATCCAGATAACAGACTCATAGCCACATGTTCATGGGGAGATGAATTGATTATGTTCTGGGATGTGCAAACAGGAAAACTATTGAAATCTTTACCCGGTCACTGGGATGCGCTTAGATCATTAGCTTTTAGCCCGGATGGGAAGCTTCTTGCATCTGGTGCCAACAATGGCATAATCTTAATATGGAAGATAAATTAGCTCCCTTCGATCGCTGATTTATGTAAATACCAAACTAACAAAACTTAATTATCTTTATTCGTTATGGTTGCGTAGCCCACTTAACGATTAACCTTTGAACATTGGAAGATTTAGATGACAGTATGTCATTAGATTTTTTCATTTAAAATATGTTGTGACAATTTGTCAGATATATGGAATAAGCAACTTTTATATATTTAAAACAATATGTCATATATTAAGTGTCTACAATAGCTTATGGACTTATTCAGAGTTTTTTTAGTTATTTTTTCTATGGCATTTTTATTGCTGTAATATGTAAGTTCACCTAATAACACCATGATATTATTTTATCTTAGGGGGGAGGATATTATTAAATGAGCGCTATCAGAAATACAATCCAGACACTTCACCCAGCCTATTTTGCTATGGTAATGTCGACAGGTATAATTTCTATTGCAGCCAAATTATTAGGTTTTACGGGTATTGCATACGTGCTTTTTTATATAAACATCATTGCCTACGCAATCATTCTGCCTTTACAGATACTACGTGTAGTTATGTTCTGGGATTGTTTATACAAAGACCTTTCCAATCCGAAATTAAGTATAGTTTTCTTTACCACTGTTGCAGGCACAAACGTGCTGGGGTCCCAATTTGTTTCTATTGTAAACCAACCAGAAATTGCAAAGATATTTTGGTATTTTGGTATCTTTCTTTGGACGATTGTTTCATTATCAACATTCAATTTACTCTTTATTAAGTGTACTGAAAGGCTTGAAACGGTAATGCATGGGGGTTGGATGATAGCTACAGTAGGAACACAATCTGTGGCTGTTCTTGGCGCTATACTTGCACCTAAATTTGGAAGCTATGGCAGTTTTGTGATGTTTACTTCCTTTGTGTGGTGGATGATTGGTGCATTCCTCTATGTGATTTTGATTACACTACTTTTTTATAGGTTGGTATTTTTCAAGATAACTCCTGAGGCACTGGTACCACCTTATTGGATTAACATGGGTGCAATTGCCATCACCACTTTAGCCGGTTCATTATTATGCATAAACATCCCAAAAATAGGTGGAGCATATCCAGATTTCTTATCTTTCACAAAAGGCTTCACATTGTTTTTCTGGTCATTTGGTACGTGGTGGATACCGTTTTTGATAATTATGGGAATCTGGAAATACGTTTTTAACAAAACGCAGTTTAAGTATACACCACTTTATTGGGGTATGGTCTTCCCTTTAGGGATGTATACAGCCTGTACAATAAAACTTTCGCAGGCTATACAAATTCCCTTTATCATAAATATTTCAAACTACTTTATCTATGTTGCTTTTGTTGCATGGAGCTTTATATTCATCAGTATGATGATTTCAATATCAAAAGCGGCTATCAAAAAAGAAGTTACTACAACCTAAGTCATGTGATTCATTTGAAAGCTTGTTACCAAACCAACTTGCTATTCAGATACTCATTCTGGCCGGCATAATTGAGGTAGGTGTCCACAGATTTTAGCCTGCGCCTATTAACAACTAATGAATTGATTAAAATTTCCTTTCTAATAATATTGGCATCAGGTGAATCGGGAACTATTTTTAAAAACGATTCAAAATCTTCTATCACTTTTTTAAACTGAACTGTCTTTTTAAAGGATTCACCCCTATATGTAAAAGCAACCGGGTTTTTGACAAAACAGTTCAAGTGATTTATCAAAATCAGTTATAGCCTCGTCGATCCTGCCTATGATGTCCGACATTTACCTGAAGTTAAAATACTTGCCATAATAAACACATCTGAATTTACAATACATCTTTTAGTTTTTCGCAAATGTTAACGTCTTTTCTATTATCCTCTAAAAAAAGTAAATGCCACCAAAAACTCCTTACCTTCGTGCCTAAGGAATGCGCGGGGAGGGAGTCGAACCCTCACCCCCTGTTAGAGGAAGGGATTTTAAGTCCCTCGTGTCTGCCATTCCACCACCCGCGCTCAAAATTATAAAGAGTTGAGGCGGCACTGGGATTCGAACCCAGGATACCGGATTTGCAATCCGCTGCCTTAGTCCACTTGGCCATGCCGCCTTATTATGTATATTAATTACTTTAGATGCTAATCTGTGTTATTTTACTATGCGAGTCTAAGTTGTTTGATACTGATATGTTATAGAATCTAGACACATCGTATTTAGTTTGGTAATTATATAGGAATAGCTTTTAAGGTGTCAAGGCTTTTTCAAATCGTCAATATAGGGCCTTAACTTGTTGACAATAAACAATAAAAAGATATAGAATTATTAAAGATATGAGCTTAGAACCTCCCATAAAAATCTGTAAAGAAAAAGTAATTAATTTTTTTGGAAGCATCAGGGGTAAGTTAATAGGGTGTTTTCTATTGATGACGATGATTCCACTTCTAACGGTTAGTATCATTTCTTATTATAATGGCAGGAGGGCCGTAGAACAAAGAGTGATTGAGCAGCTTACTTCTATTGCAGATTTAAAAAAAGCTGAATTACAGGGTTGGATCCAGGAAAGATTATTGGATGCAAGGATAATTTCAGGAAACAAGTTTTTAGAAGCGGCATTTACCAGTTTGCTTTATATAAGGAGATCAATGGACTCTGTAGATAGTATGTTACAGTCTGATATTGGAAAAGAATATTATACGAGATTACTGGTGTATCTAAATAAACTAAAGAGTAATTATAAGGTTTATAATGAGATATACATTACTGATATTGCAAACGGGGAGATAATAATATCTACAAATGAAGATAATGTTGGAAAGATTGAACATGACATTTTGTTTTTTACTGATGCCTTAAAAATGAGAAGCTTGCCTGTAAAAGACATTCACTATTCAAATTATACGGATCAGATATGCATGACATTTTTTGGCCCTATTCAAAAAACTGACCCGGTTACTTTGTTAGGGTCTAATGTAATGATTGGTGCGTTGCTTTTGAGAGTGAATACAAAGGATAGTATCGAACCCATGATACAAAGTTGGCCGGGTATGGGAAAGACTGGTGAGACATTACTTGTAAGGCGTGAAGGTGAGAATGTTATATTCCTTAATAATCTAAGACATCATAAAGAATCGGCCTTAAAGTTTAGCATACCAATAACTACCAAAATTGCTCAACCATCTATTTTGAGTTCGGAAGGAAAAGAAGGAATTATTAAGACGATAGATTATAGAAATGTTTCTGTACTTTCAGCTTATCGTTATTTACCAATGCTTAAGTGGGGACTTGTTGCAAAACAGGATAGTGATGAGGCCTTTGCGCCTATCAATAAGCTAAAGAGACAAATTATTGTTCTTATTATCATAAGCACTGCTGGTGTGGTAGTTGCGGTTTTTTTGATTGCAAGTAGTATTACCAGCCCTATCAAGCGTCTAGTGCGAGGTGCAAAATCAATAGCAGGAGGAGACCTTACACAAAGGATAGATATTAAGGTAAAAGATGAAATAGGAGTATTGGCGAACGAGTTTAACCTGATGGCAACAAAGCTCGAGGAATCTTATTCTGGTTTAGAACAAAAAATAAATGAAAGAACTGCCAAACTGAAAGAATCTGAAGAAAAATATCGTGAATCAATTAATTCTGCAAACGATGCGATTTTTACTTTGGACATAAATACTGCCCAGATAATTGATTCCAATAAGAAAGCTGAGGAGCTATCTGGTTGTTCAAAGTCTGAATTGAAACAACTTAAGGCATGGGATATGTATTGTACTCGAGATAAAACAAGATTAGAGAAGTTATGGGAACAAGTAAGAGAAAATGGTTCAGGTACACTTCACGATATTAATCATAAGAGGAAAGACGGAAGTATTGTGCCGACTAGTATTAGTGCAAGTGTAATAGAATATGGCAATAGAAAATTTATACAGAAGATATGCAGAGATATTACAGAACGAAAAAAGCTGGAAGAACAGCTTGTACGTTCAGAGCGTCTTGCTGCTATTGGAGAATTGGCTGCGGAAGTTGCTCATGAAATTAATAATCCTTTGGGAGGACTTCAGAATTTTGTAAAGATGGTTGCGAGAGAACCTGCAAATGTTCAACAGACGAAGGAATTTATAGAATTGATACAAGAAGGTCTTAACAGGATAGAAGTAATAGTTAAGCGTCTAACTACGTTTTCTAAGTCTCACGTTTCAAAAATGTCAAACCATGATTTAAATAATATAATAGAATCATCGCTCATTTTTATGAAACATAGGATAGAAAACGAAAATATATCTTTACAGAAACGATTCGCACCAAATTTACCCAAAGTATATGTCGATTTTGATAATATTTCGCAGGTAATTATAAATCTTATGGCTAATGCCTTAGATAGTATGCCTAATGGGGGCAAATTGTTAATTGAGTCACAGCTATGCAAGGATCATGATTCCAGCGTGCAGTTTTCGTTAGCGGATACAGGATACGGAATTAAAAAAGATGAAGCGGATAAGATATTTGATCCTTTTTTTACAACGAAAGGTAAGGGCAAAGGTATTGGTATAGGACTTGCGATAAGCAAAAGGATTATTGAAGATCATGGCGGAAATATCAGGGTAGAAGGTTCATCAGAAGAGGGGGCTACCTTTACTGTATGTTTGCCTGTAAGAAATAAAGGGGATAAGTATGAGAGGTAAAGTGCTTATTGTTGATGATGAGAAACTTATGAGATTGTCATTGGAGAAGCAGCTCAAAAAAGAAGGATTTTTTGTAAGGTGTATGAAGACGGCCGGCGAAGCTCTCAACCATATTAAGAATGAAGATTATGATGTAATTGTTTCGGATATGAGGCTACCAAGTTTAGATGGTATTGAATTTCTAAAAGAAATAAAGGGTATTTCACAGAAAACTATCGTCATAATAATGACTGCATATGGAACCGTAGAGAGTGCCGTTACCGCTATGAGAGAAGGGGCATTCGATTATGTCTGTAAGCCTTTCCCGACGGATGAGTTGATTATTAAGTTAGAAAGAGCGCTTAATTATAAAAAAGCAACATCGGAGATTATAAGACTCCGTTCAGAAATCCAAGAACATTATGGACATGATAATATTATTGGTACTAGTGAAGCAATGATGAAAATATTAGATACCATCAAAACAATATCAGATAGAGAAACTACGGTATTAATTCAGGGTGAAAGTGGAACCGGGAAGGAACTGATTGCCGGCGCAATTCATTACAACAGCAGCAGAGAGAACGGCCCGTTCATAAAGCTGAGCTGTGCCGCACTTAATAAGGAAATACTCGAGAGTGAACTTTTTGGACACGAAAAGGGTGCCTTTACGGGTGCAATAAAGACCAGGAAGGGAAGATTCGAGCTTGCCGATGGTGGTTCTATGTTTCTTGATGATGTTGATGACATTCCCATAGAGATGCAGGTAAAGTTGCTTCGTGTTCTCCAAGAAAGGGAATTTGAACGAGTGGGTGGTGAGGAAACGATTTCAGTGGATGTCAGATTAATATGCGCCACAAAAAAAGACCTGGCTAATCTTGTTAAACAAGGAAAATTCAGGGAAGATTTGTATTATAGATTGAATGTTGTTGCTATAAAGATACCACCTTTGAGGGAGAGGAGAGAGGATATACCGTTAATGATAAATTATTTTATAAAAAAATATAGTGAGCATTTAAGGATTTCCAAACCAGATATTTCTCAAGAGGCTATAGATTTGTTGATGAAGTATAACTGGCAGGGCAATGTTAGAGAATTAGAAAACGTTGTAGAGCATGCATTGGTTTTTTCCTCTGCTAATGGAATAGTTGTGCAGAGTCTTCCTGAACATTTAAGAAGATTTGAAAGTAAACCAGGTGATATACCTTTGAATTTAAAGGACAAGGATAAAATTGATTATCAAGATGCGATAGCGGAATTTGAAAAAAGCTTAATAAAATGGGCTCATAAAAGGGCTAACGGTAATCAAGTTCACATGGCAGAAATACTGGGCATACCCAGGACAACACTCCGAAATAAGATGTTGAAGCTAAACCTTTCATAATGACCACAAACTATCTCACCAAGACCACAAACGGTCTTTTAGTATTTCTTTTAGTCCTATAAGCACTTAAGCAGATTCTTGCAATAATTTTTTTATCAGGGTGACAGCACCACGTCTTTTTTCAGATTAGACTACATCCCCCAATGTGTATGTATTAATTTTTATTGAACCACTAAATAGCTTGATGCTATTGAGGTTAAGAATATTTCAAAAATCAGGAGTTATATGGTATGAGTATTGCGATAGTTACATCGTGAAATAGAAATTGCAAGTTTTTTGTAGAAAGGAGATGAGAAAGGGTAAGTGGTGTATGGGAAATAATTATTATTGTATATCATTTTCTTAGGAGGAAGGTTTGATTATATCAATATTATTTTGGTTTGTGATAGGATTAGGCTTTATTAGTATTTTATTTTTATCAAAAAATTGAATGTGATGGCTTTTAGAACCATTAGAAATGGTCTACCAGAGGTAAGGTGTTGACCAAAGATTTCAAGAATGCCTTTGATCCTTGCCTTTACTGGGATTGCACTAAAATCGCTTTTGCTGGTGTTCATAAAAAAGGTGGTGGCAGCCAGATTTGGGGAATGAATATTGATGATTCCTGGGTAAGGCAGATGACAGACTTACTTGACCCTGTTTATAGACTAAACAGTAGTATAGACAAACAATAGAAATTAACGCATGAATCTTTTTGATTTAGACATGATTTAAGCTGTTGTGAACAGAAATGGACTATATGAGATAAAAAGCTAATCCTTTCTCAATGACCGCAAATAGTCACGTATTGACCAAACACAGTCATTTGTTGTATTTATTTGTAATATATACACTTAAACAGATTTTATCGGTATTGCTGTGTACAGGTGTCCGATTTTTGTCACTTTTTAATCTGATTGCCCTAAATTCATATATGTATTAATTTTTTTTTAAACTCTAAGGCTTTGAACTTATTGATGTTAAGAGCATGACAAAAATGGCGATAGTATGGCATGGATGTTGCGGTTAGTTTAAACACAAATGAGTTAAAAATACAGCCATATTTCCCATATTATTTATAAATAGCACCATTTCTTTCAGTATTTTATTTTTAAGGGAGGTGATTTTAGATGAGTAAGAGGTTAATGTTATTTGGGTTAATTGTGGGGCTGTGTTTAATAGGCGCTACAGCGCCGATGGATA
>JBHHYH010000045.1:0-25519 GCA_046757465.1 Candidatus Scalinduaceae bacterium
TTAAAGAAGAACCACTGGTATCCTCTTTTGTCGTTTAATTATGACACAGTCTCCTGATAGGCGGGCGCAGGGGGGCTAGGAATGAGGGTCGGCTGGCTGGTGGGCATCGTTCGAGCGGGCACAGAATATCACTGAAAAATAGCTCAGTATAGCTTTATAGGCAATAAACTCGAATAGTAATTAGTATGGTTGTTGAAAAAACTTATAAAAAAAAGAGCCCAATGGCAAGTAATAAAGACTTGTTTCAAGAGGCACTTAAGCTTCAACATGCTGGAAATCTTGTAGAAGCAGCAAACCTTTGCTATAAGATATTGACGAAGGAACCAGGATACGTTGATGCAAACTTCCTAATGGGAGTTTTGAATCTACAACAAGGAAATCTTGACTCATCCACCAAGTTCCTTAATAAGACAATCATACTTGAACCGGAGTATGCAGAGGCTCACTGCAATCTTGGTACTGTGCTTAAGGCACAGTACAAATTTGATGAGGCAGTAAAAAGTTATAGGCATGCAATAAAACTCAAACCAGACTATGCAATAGCACATAATAATCTGGGGACTACATTTCAAGAACAGGGCAAATTGAACGAAGCGCTCTCATGTTATCAAAAAGCCCTGAGATTGAAACCGGACTATGCTGAAGCGTATAACAATATGGGCAATGTGTTGAAGGACCAGGGTAAGTTAGACGAAGCGGTTTCCTATTATCAAAAAGCCCTGGAGATCAAACCGAATCTTGCTGAAGCGTATAACAATATGGGTGGTGCATTTCAAGAACAGGGCAAGTTGAACGAAGCGCTCTCATGTTATCAAAAAGCCCTGAGATTGAAGCTGGACTATTCTGGAGCGTATGTCAATATGGGTAATGTGCTTAAGGAGCAGGGTAAGTTAAACGAAGCGGTTTCCTATTATCAAAAAGCCCTGAGATTGAAGCCGGACTATGCTGAAGTGTATGTCAATATGGGTAATGTGCTTAAGGAGCGGGGTGAGTTAGATGAAGCGGTTTCCTATTATCAAAAGGCACTGGAGATCAAACCGAATCTTGCTGAAGCGTATAACAATATGGGTGGTGCATTTCATAGACAGGGTAGATTTAACAAAGCACTCTCATGTTTTCAAAAATCCCTGAGATTGAAACCGGATTATAGGGTTGAAGTAAAGGTATCCCTGCTACTTCCTGTAATAAACGAATCAAAGGAATCAATAAAACGATGTAGAAAAAAAATAATTGAACAAATGGAATCAATAAAAAATAAAGGTCTTACACTTGAAGATCCGTATAAAGAAATAGGTTCAACAAATTTTTATCTTGCGTACCATGGACTGAACGACAAAGAAATACAGAAAAAAATTGCTTCATTTTACATTCATGCCTGTCCAGATCTTGCCTGGACATCATCTAATTACAATAAACAACGACAGACACATGATAAAATTAAGGTTGGCATAATTTCCAGTTTTCTTTATAACCATACTATTGGGAAATTAAATTATGGAGTTATAAATAATTTATCCAGAGAAAAGTTTCACGTTATATTGTTTCGTTTTCTAGGAGGAAAAGAGGACCATCTGTCAAAGGCCATTAATAGTGCAGCAGATGAAGTTGTCGTATTGCCAACAAATTTAAAACTAGCTCGTCAAGAAATTGCTGACCATTCATTAGACATTTTATTCTATCTCGACATCGGGATGGATCCTTTGACATACTTCCTCGCATTTTCACGTCTAGCAACCGTACAGTGTGTTACATGGGGACATCCAGTAACGACTGGTATACCCAATATGGATTATTTTATATCATCAGACAATGCTGAACCACCCGGTGCAGAGGACCATTATTCAGAACGATTGATTCTCCCAAACAGATTGACTACCTACTACTACCGTCCAGAGTTGCCTGAAAAGTTTATGTCTCGGAAAGATTTTATCCTCCCTGAAGATTACAACCTGTACGTGTGTCCTCAGACTCTTTTTAAGTTTCATCCTGATTTTGACAGTATCCTTGGCGCAATCTTACGACAGGACCCCCGTGGATTATTAGTGTTGATCGAAGGAAAGCATAGACATTGGACAAAATTGCTGCGAGACCGTTTTTCCTGTACATTCCCTGATGTGATTGATCGTGTAAGGTTCCTACCCGTAATGCCCACCAATGACTATTTATCTCTCCTGAAGATAGCCGACGTAATTCTTGACACTCCGTATTTCGGAGGAGGTAACACTAGCCTGGAGTCTTTTGCCTGTGGTGTACCGGTAGTCACGTGGCCGGGTGAATTTATGCGTGACAGGTTGACACTGGCTCTCTATAAACAAATGGGTATCATGGACTGTGTTGCCAACAATGCCCAATCCTATTTAAACATCGCATTCAGACTTGCAAATGACAAAACCTGGAGCGATGAAATCAAGGACAAAATCATGGCTAGCGCCGATATCCTTTATGAAGACATTGAAGCGGTACGCGAACTGGAGCGTTTTTTTGAAACGGCTGTGGAGAATGCACATAAAAAACATTCCGTACTTTTAAACATTACTTAAGAGGAATAGTTCACAATGAACTGAAATTCGCAGGTATCGTTAAAAGGGTTTATAAAGATCAAGCATTATGGTTCTAATTTAAGTGAATAATAAATGAAAAAAGAAGTTTTTAATACTTATAAACTATTGTTTATACCTTCCCGTTTACACAAAGGGAATAATTAGCTATAAGAGGGATTATGCGACCGCTACTAGACATGGATGTTATCCAAATAGAAATCACCAATGCTTGTGTGCAGCAATGCTCCAACTGCACCCGGCTCGTCGGGCACTCCAAAAAACCATTTTTCATGGAAATGGACTTCTTCAAGAAGGCAGTTGATTCACTCGTGGGTTATCCAAAGATGATTGGAATTATGGGTGGAGAGCCTTTGTTGCATCCACAATATGAAGAGATGAGTACGTATCTAAAATCCAGGATTCCAGACAAGATAAGGTGTGGTCTTTGGACAACTCTGCCCAGGGGAAAGGAAAAGTATGCCCGGATTATTGCAGACGTATTCGGCAATGTCTTGTTAAACGACCATACACTCGGAGACCTAAATCACACTCCCGTACTCGTTGCAGCTCAAGACACTGTCGCAGACGAATTTTTGATGTGGTATCTTATTGATCATTGCTGGGTCCAGAATTGTTGGAGTGCGTCGATTACACCGAAAGGTGCTTTCTTTTGCGAGGTGGCTGCCGCTTTTGACATGGTTTTTGAAGGTCCGGGAGGATGGCCGGTGGTACCTGGCTGGTGGAAAAAAACACCAAAGGATTACGTGGAACAGATGAAGCAATATTGTGTGAATTGTAGTGCCGCGCTTCCCCTGCATGCCAGGTTGGACACTGATGAAATTGATGACGTGAGCCCGAGAAATCTTGAGCGACTGACCAAAGTAGGTTCGCCTAAAATCAAAAAAGGTAAATATAGTATTTATAATAAAGGCGAAAGGAACAAAAATTATCATATCAATGAATTCAGAAAAAACATGGACTACGCCCAGGCAATTGCGAGTAAGTACGATCTATACTTGAAGCACAACAAAATCGGATATTTTCAGCCATTTCTCAAAGAAGGTTAATTGTGTCAAAGCGTAACGAATGTTAATGACTTACTTCAGAAAGGATACACACATCATCAGGCTGGAAATCTAGTGGCAGCATCACAACTTTACCAGAAAATACTTGACCAGCAGCCAACGCATGTTGATGCAAAATTTCTCCTGGGCACACTGAATCTACAACAAGGAAATCTTGATACGGCCACTACATTCCTTAAGAAAGCAATTACATTCAAACCTGACCATGTGTTAGAGCGTATAACAAACCTTGGCACTATGCTGAAAGAACAAGGCAAACTCGACGAAGCTGTATTGAGTTATAATAAGACAATAGCTCTCAATCCCAACTACGCCGATGCTTATAACAATCTTGGTAACGCACTTCAAGAACAAGGCAAAGTCGATGAGGCAAGCAAATAAGGTTCTGTATGTCCGATCACTACTATTCAAAACAACAATATTCCAAGAATTGGTTTTTCTACGTCTCTTAACGTAATCCAATACGACTTTTTGGTTTTCGATTTATTTACCAAAAGAGTTGCCTAGTTACCGAGCATATACAGATGTCCATATTTGTCTATAATTGATCTTTGTAGGTTTGTCCATCGTTTAGTTGTATGATGGGGTAGAAATGAATATATGTAAGTTATTTCAGAATTTTTGGTTAAAGACTTGTGTGAATATAACGATAATGAGGGTAATCAGTTTTTCCATTAACAATAGGAGTGCATCAATGGAAGTTCATATTTTGAGAATATGAATTAATTTTGCTAAAAATTTATCTGATACGGGATTTCTCGAACTTTCTATATTTTATGTCTTATAATTTTGAGGGAGGGATATAAGGTGAAAAATGATGTTTACAAAAAGCTTTCAAAGCAATATTGCCCTCGATTTGGCAAGATTGCAGTAGATATGGGATTTATAACTACAAAACAACTAAAAGTAGCCTTAGTAGAACAAGTTGAAGATAATATCTTTAACAGACCACACAGACTCATAGGAAGTATTTTTTTTGAACATGGTTGGATAACCAATAAACAGATTGATATTGTTGTGTATGAATTATTTGAACAGAAAGAACTAAACGTCTCATAAAATGGATTTCCCATTCTAAAGGATATGAAATCAAGCTTCTCTGACATTGCTATAACCCCTTTTCTTGCTTGTTAGAATTTTCTAATTGCTTTTCCATTTACTTCTTTCCTCTTTCTAAGCAGGGATTGATTTATATTTAAACCACCCCGAATTGCCCAACTACCCGTCCCCGCCAGAAAGACTTTGTCGGGCGGGTGTCATTCAAGCGGGAGTGTGGTCATATTTCACTTTACCCATAGAAGTAATAGTCTTTATATCCTGTCCATTTCTATTAGTGCCAGGGTTTCCAACTGCTTTCCACATGCTCCATTTTCTTTAGAAGTTCTAGCTCCACTTGCCTGGACAAATGGAAAATAAGGAAAATTTCATCCAAATGATGATAAAATATTATACACAAATAATACGCGGAGAAATAAAGAAGGGATTGCCCAAAGATTTTTTATTTGTCTATTATGTGTATGCTATGTGTATGCCTATGAATTATAATAGGTTAGCATAATTATTTTCCATAAACATGCAAAGCCTGAATAAAAAATCACTTTGGCATGGGTTTAGCGAATAGAAATTATACTAATTCAAGTTTGTTAGCCACAGGATAAATTTTAAAGAGTAATATCACGTGAAAAATGTGCTGTTCTAGTCTAGACCCTTAAATTATTCTTTATGTGAAATAACGATGATAACTTAAATGGCCTAAGGAATGTTTATAAAAAAGAAAGATAAAAATCAGGGTAAACCTATTCCGAAAAATGCGGAAGAGTCTAAATTAACAGATGATAGTAAAAAAGGATTCGGAAAAGAAGTTGGATCCGGAAAGGAGCTGAGAATGGCAGAAGGAAAATTGACTAGTCTGACATCGGACGCTGATATTAAAGGAACAATTAAATTTGGCGAAGCCTTGAGGATTGATGGAAAATTTGATGGAGAACTGATAACTGATAACGGAGAGCTCGTTGTTGGTAAGACAGGAAATGTTAAGGCAAACGTTAAGGTAAGAAGTGCCGTTGTTGAGGGTCGAGTGGAAGGAAATATTAAAGCGTCTGATAAAGTCGAGTTTAAACAAAAAGCGCAGCTTATGGGTGATCTGCAGGCAAAATCATTGGTTATTGAAGAAGGGGTTGTTTTTGTTGGGAAATGTAATGTGAATCCTGATGGGGCTAAAACGGAAGGTAAAGGTTACAAGGAAGGAATAAAGGAAGAAATAAAAGATAAAAAGTTTACTTTATAAGCATATTGTTATGAGAGAGCAATTAATTTGATTTATGAGCGCCAAAACAAGTGGATTACCTGAAACAAGAGATATAGGATGCTTACCTGTAAAAAATAAGGGATTCTCCTATGTATAACGGTCCAGAAAGAAGGGAGTTTAAAAGAATAGAAAAACTATATATGGCTAGAGTCCGGGTCAAACGACATGAAGGCCATGAGACGGTTTCCACTGGTTGGGATTCAGTTACTTTGCATAATTTAAGCGAAGGAGGTACATTTTTTATATATAAGAAAGATTTAGGAATTGGCACACTCCTGGATTTAAAAATAGACGCCCCTAAAGCCATGCTTAACATAAATTGTATTGGGAAAGTAACTCGAATCAAACAATTTCAGCCTACTTCTATGTTTTGTATCGCAATTAAGTTTATTGATATTGGAGAACAAGAGAAAGAAATGATAAATACAGCCGTTGAAAAAGCCTTAGAGCATGATTATCAAACTTATTTGACATCCCTATAATCACTTTCCTTCCTTTTTAGAATCTTCCAATTGTTTTTCCGTTTACGTTTTCTCCTCTTTTAAAATAAGGATTGATTTATATTATAACCAGCCCACCCCCATAGCCCCAGCATCTTGCCCGCCAGACTGCAGGCTGTGTCATAATTGTCATCCCCCCCCCATTCCTAGCTTACGCAAGGAAGCTATGGGGGGCGGGATCTCTCAGGTTGCTAAGTTATTGAAATCATTAGATTCTGAAATCGGAGATCCTGAATCCAGTTCAGGACCTGGTTCAGAAGATATGGATGACAGTCCTTCCTTTTATCATTAGAATTAAAAGTTAAGCGCTCATTAATTCTAATTTTAAGAAAGGAGTCATCCATATGAAAAACGCAAAATATTATGGTTCAATAGATGTTGATGATAGTAACTTTAACATAGCTCTAATTAAAACTGTTGACGAAGAACTTTTCCCCTGTACGGCGTTCTAGCCTACAGGGTAGATCTAATGTAGGCGCAATGATCAAAAAGATAAGGCAAAAAAATATTCATTTAAAAGATATCCAATTGTGCTATGAAGCGACTTATCTTGGGTATACCTTATACCGGGAACTAAAATCCAAAGGTATAAGGTGTGAAGTTATAGTCCCTTCTTTAATTCCCAAAACCCCAGGCAAAAAAGTAAAAACAGACCGCCTGGATTGTATCAAATTAGCCCAATATTATTTAAAAGGAATGCTGACTCCTGTCCATATTCCATATGAGAATGACAGTGAGTATGTTTTTATAATTATGACACAGCCTGCAGTCTGGCGGGCAAGATGCTGGGGCTAGGAATAGGGGTCTGGCTGGTAGGTGTCGAGAATCTTTTTTAACGGTCGCTGACCTTATTCTTATACAAAGTAAGCCCGTAATCCGGATTATCCGGATCATCGTCAAAAATATCTGGAACACTATCGCTATCTCTGTCTTTCAAGAAATCTGTATCATTCTCATCTGTTAAAAATACTTCTCCAAAGGGATTAGGATTCTTGCAATGGCTCCTATATGAACCTGGTGATTCTTGAAAACCGGTTTCAAATTCCGTTACAGAGATTTCTCCGTTTACTACAAAGCTGAAGATACTGGAAAGATTGCCAGGTTTTATTGTTTCATCCGGCTTCTCAACTGTATATTTAGTAGTCTTTGAGCCAAAATATCCATCAAACGACCACGTAATTTTTTGATTCTTACCACGTATAGTAACTTTGGAGTCCCATAGATTTGGGCCTGTAACATTGTCCCTGAATTGATGGTCTGCCGATGTTGCATCCTTGGAGATATATTTTAGAGTCAGTGATGCAATGTGTTTGACATGATACTTCGGGTCGGGTTCGTTTTGATCGTCATTTATTACTTGAAAACAATATCGGATGAAGCCGGGGACATGTGTAGGACTGACATCAACCCTGATAGAATCGGCAAAGGTATTCTTTGTTCCTATAAAGATGCCAAGACACAGTGAGATAGAGAGTAATATTTTGTTAAATCTAAATTTGCTCATTAAGGCGTCTCCTTTCCATTAAATAGAATTACTATTAATCATATTGAGAATATAACATTTTATAAATTATCATGAAGTAGCTATTAGCACTGAAAATATCATGAATCGTGCAGAAAATCAAGGGCAGGTAATAAAAAGATTGTAAACTATGTATTGACATTCTATCAAAATTATATATAAATACTAATCTTATTCGTTTTTAACAACAACCGATTAATCGACGAATTGGGCGCTAATCATGATAGCCAAGGTCGTTTGGCTCAAACCCGAAGAAAAGCCATACTTTCATCAGATCTCCCTGGATTGCATGGAGAAATTAATTAAATGTCTGGAAAAGATTTAATAAAGGTGAGATTTGGTTTGATCGCATTCCTTAAAGGCGAAGTCAAAAATATACAAAATATTGTCATTTTATACTTGAATACTGCTATATCTTGTGCTATGTTAATGCCATTATTGTTAAGATATTTATTTCCGGGGATAAGTTGTATGGCCGGCAATGATGGCAGAAAATATAAAAAACCTATTGGGTTTCTATTAACCCATCCAAAAAAGACCATTGTTGTCGGCCTGTAAAAAATAATAGGTTTTCCTATGTATAAGGGTCAAGAAAGAAGGAAATATAAAAGAATAGAGAAACCGTATATGGCAAGATTTCAAGTCAAACAATATAAAGGGTTGGAAATATCCTACGCCGAATGGGATATGGTTGCATTAAAGGATTTGAGCGCTGGGGGTGTATTTTTTTATTCTAGCAAAAATTTGGGAATTGATTCGCTTCTGGATTTAAAAATTGACGTATCTACAGACTCATCTCCTATAGAATGTGTTGGGATAGTACTCCGCGTTAAAAAACAACAGTACACCTCTATATTTGGCATCGCAGCAGCTTTTATGGAGATTGGCGCACAAGACAAGGAAATGATAAATAGAACTGCTGCAGAAATTTCAAGACAGGAAAAGCGAACTCCTATAACCCCTTTCCTTCCTTCTTAGCATTCTCTAATAACTCGTCCAATTTTCTATCAATAAATGCCTTTTTTACATTTTTAAATATTTCTTTGGCTTCATCTATGCTTATATCACCTTTTCCTACTTTCAAACATAGTCCAAGCCTTAAAGCGTGCAAGGCATGTAATCCCATATCATCAGGATACTCCTTAATCAACGCTTCCCATTTCATATTGGCATCTGCGTCATCACAGTAGTTTTTCTCTTCTGCATTAACTGTATAAGAAAATAGCAAGATTGATAATGTTAGAATGATGATTGTTTTTTTAACCATTTGTTTTTATTTTAAAAGCTGTATGTATGCTACAGCAGCCTCTGTACAGTCCACGTCAGAATACTCATTAGGTACGTAATCGTTAATACCTTCCGTTAAATCTAAAAGCTCTGCTTCTTTTCCATATTTCTCTCTTAATGTATTTTGTGCTTGTACTACTACATCTGCAATATCCTTTTTCGTATTAATGCATTTTTTGTCAAGACTTTCAATTAAGTGCCTAAACGAGTTACAGTAATATCGTTTTTTTGAGACATATCCAACAATTGATGGATAATTTGACTATTGTGGCACGATTTATAGGTTATAGGAAATCATGCGTTTATAATAGTGCAGCTAATTATTAAAATCAAGGAAATTAGAATGATAACCAACCTCGACTGGCTTAAACCTGGAAAACTTATTTTTG
The DNA here is from genome assembly GCA_046757465.1 of Candidatus Scalinduaceae bacterium. GTDB lineage: Bacteria > Planctomycetota > Brocadiia > Brocadiales > Scalinduaceae > Scalindua_A. The sequence goes on from JBHHYH010000045.1 coordinate 9,632, forward strand.
AGGGATGGGGAAATTAAAAATATTTTTGGTGTAATTTGTTAAGGATAATTAAAAATGAGACGATAATAAGAATAAACCGGATTAATTGGTTTAATGGTTGACCTGAAAATTATTATAATGAGATTTCAATTGAGACAATCAGAATACGAGTACTATTACGATGATATTTATCCATCATTTTTAAAGTAAAAAACCTTTAATAAAATGATTTAAGTTAAAAATTTATTATTAATAGAAAGGGCTGAAAAATGGGCAACTTTAGTGAAAAATATTTTAACATATTAGGCATAAGCTTATTAGCAAACATCATTGCAATACCAATTGCGGGATACCTGTTTTACAGCATATCTACACAAAATGTAAAAATACAAAAAATATATGATGACCAAAACCAACATATAAATGATATACAAAAAAAGCACGAAAATGAATTAGCGAAGACGGTTAAAGATTACGAGAGAAGGCTAAAAGAAAATTATGAACAGCTATCTAATGTCATTTACGATAGCTCAGCTATCAATTCTAGTTTGGACGTGCTAAAGCAAACAATAGTTGATACTAATAACGCTTCTTCTGCTGATATTCAAAAGATAGAAGATGTCCTTCTCGGCCTTGGCTATTTAATTAGTCAATATGAAAAACCTTTATATAATTTTAAAGAGATAGAGCATTATATCGCACGCAAGCTTGATATAGTACATTTACCCCCTAACAAACGCCTTGCATTCATCAAAATGATTTTCAGCAAGAAATACAGAAAGAAACTTCGCGAATATCATAAGAAAGAAGGTGAGCGCGTAGCGTTGATTGATATGCGTGAAAAAATACATAATGCGTATGAAAAGGCACAAACAGAAATATCAGCTAATAAGAATGGAATAATGGACCATGTCAAAGCCCTTCAGATAATGAACAGAGAAAGGAAATACGACAATCAAAAGTTACTTAAAATGATTGCCAGCGCTCAAGAGGTTTTAGATATACATAGCGAATTTATCCACTTGGAATATTAATGTTAAAATGCTGGTTATTCTCGTTTTTTCATAATTACTTTCCTTCCTTCTTGGAATCCTCAGAATGTCAAAAAATGATTATTTCCATTCTCCCCATAATCCCCACTTCCTCTCCCTTGCTTCTTTTAAGGATTTTAAAAGCCTGTCCTGGTATTTAATGTTAGGTGGCATAGTTATAACGTTAGCATAGCCTGCCTTTACAATCTCCTCATTTAACATTTTGCCATTTGAAAGATAAACGTACCCTAACAACATTCCACTCCAACCCAGTTGTAGAACATCAAACTCTATCGTTACTTTATCTCCTGGTTTAATTAAGCTACTTACATACTTTGTTGCCCTTTTACCCAGAGTAATAATGGAATTTATGTCCTGTCCAGTATTTTCAGCATCCTTTTTAGCCTTCATATTAATTCTTATCTCTGGTATCAGCCTTACTCTTTCCCTTTGTCCTTCGTAGTGTGCCTCCATCAATTATCTTGATTACTGTGACTAGTTCTTGTGCATGTTAAGATGATGATAGGAAAGTTACGGTAAAGATAAATGACAGAGTTTTTAAGGATTATTTCATTGATTAAATTTCACTCTCTCAACCATTTTCTTATGACCAGCTTCAGCTTCTTGCCACGTGGAGTAGCAGTCTGTTTCACCATCTAGCTCTCCACAAATTACCATTGATATATGAGAGTTTTAAAGGTAAACTTGACCATCTATTTAAAAAGGGGGTATTAATGCAAATTGAAATATTTACATTGTGTAATGCTGCTACAAGATATGGAAGCGACAAATTAAACATTCTCGGTACATTTAATATTATTACTGCTAAACAAACTCCTATAACATACCCTTCTTGTGCATTATCAATAAGATTACGTTTTGAAAAAAATGAAGAAGGAAACAAAACAATGAAAATCAACTTTGTAGGTACTGATGGGAAAACAGTTTTACCAACTCTTGACGAAACTTTTATAGTCAGGATACTACCAGGCGAGTCAACCGCCAACGTGAGTCTTGTTGTATTAATTCCGCAAATGAAACTAAAGAATTTTGGGGATTATTCGATTGACCTTGTGATTGATGGACGTCCGGTAGGCTCGACCTCGTTTTATGTGCGTAAATTGTCTCATGAATAGGCTGTTTTTCTTTTTCATTTCTCAATTCCCCTTGCTTCTACGTTAAGAACATAAAAACCTAATCCAATTTTCAGATAAATTAGTTTCTGCTATTCATACTTATCTGATGTTTTTAAAGCAAGGATTGATTGAAAACATGTAATTAAAAGAATTGATAAGAGATATAAGGAAATGTAATTATGAAATTCCGACTCTATCTGAATGTTGCTATTTCTTTTTTTTCTTACTTGTCGTTTTTTCACTGGCAGTTTTTGCCTTTCGCTGTGGTATTGCTCTTGGTACACATACATTGCTCTTAGTAACTGCAACCCTGCCGCATGTTCCACAAAAGTATTTAAGCTTGAGGACCTTAGGGGCACATACGTGCCTGGTGTCAGTTTCAACTGCTCCGCAAAACTCACAAACAATAGTCTTTTCCTGTGGAACCGGGGCACATAAATGACCTTTATTTGTAGTAACCCTTCCACATGTTTTACAGGTATATACTTTCTTAACAGTCTTTTTTTTTGCCTTTACTGCCATCTTTTCTCCTTTCTTCAGATTTGAATTCAAGACCAACTCAGGGTCGCAAGTTAAATTAATGACCCGTATTCATTCCACAGGTACCTGGGCAACAGCCCCCTGGCGCAGGAGTAGGAACGCTGCCTTCAGACGAAGATAATTCAGACGATGAACCTTTTGCAAACACGGAGAACATTTTCTTTAGTGATGTTCCTCCACAGCCTGGGCATACAACCTTTTCATTTTTGGTCTGCAATATTTCAAAATTTGTATCACATTTTTCACATTTATATTCATAAATCGGCATACCATCTTCTCCTAACTTATATAGTGGTCTACAAGTATAACATTTTTATTTATATGTATAAAAATGCATTAGAAATAAGCTAACATAAAATCAAAATAATGTCAATGTGATAAACATGGTTGTTTGTGATTCAGTAATTGCTTACTATGATCTTTCAACAAGTAATTTTCACATATTGTTCAAACATGAGCACTTTAATAAAGTCACAAGAAAAATTCATAAAAAATCAAATAATCGACACATTTATAGTTATAATATAAATAGAGCCGCAATCATACTAAGGAGAAATTAAAAATGTCTATAACGAAAATAAGAGAAGAAAGTATGAACATAGAGATAGCGTATAGGAAAGCATGGAAGGAGAAAGAATATAATAAAATAGAAGAAATCATAGAAAAACAAAAAGCAGCCGAAGAGAGAATTTTAAACTATATGGCCATGCATTAAATACAGCTAGCTCTAAACTACTAGTAGACCGATTCACTAAAAGTATACATAAGATTGTCATTGCGAGCGATAGCGAAGCAATCTCTAAGTTGCTACATACCAAAAGATTGCTTCGTCTCTACCGCTCCTCGCAATGACAGAATAAAATGATTATTTTTTTATGAAACGTTGTACTAGTAGAAAATATACTTTTCTAATATTGAGTTGATCAAACTCTCTGTTCTAGCGAGTAAAACATTTTTTAGGCAAGACTTGTTTTTTAATGAGATGTAATTTTGATTATACGTGGTGTTACAAGCCCCGGTCCATTTTTATGCCCGGCGATCTCAAGCCTGCTTGAGGAAGTTATTGGAGAACCAATCTTGTGCAAGTTGGGCTACTTTGCCCAGCGCACCAGGTTCCTCGAAGAGGTGAGTGGCGCCTGGAACGATAGCCAATTCTTTGTGACACCTCAACAGTGAATATGCAGCCTCATTAAGAGAAATAACTTGTTTGTCCTCGCCTCCTATGATGAGCAGGGTAGATGCTTGTACGAGAGGTAAATACTCCATTGCGAGATCCGGACGTCCTCCACGAGAAACCACAGCCGTAATTTCACGAGGTTCTCGCGCTGCAGCCTGAAGTGCAGCGCCGGCACCTGTACTTGCTCCGAAGTAACCCAGCATTAGCTCACGTGTTTCTGGCTGCTGTCGTAGCCAGTGGGCATTGGCTAAAAGACGATTGGTAAGGAGATCTATATCGAAGACTTTTTGGCGATCCCAATCTTCTGATTCCTCCAGGAGATCTACCAGCAATGTTGCGATGCCAGCGTTCTGTAGAACCCGCGCTACAAAATTGTTTCTTGGACTGAAACGACCACTCCCACTGCCATGAGCAAAGACAGCCACCCCTAGCGCATGTGAAGGTAGGCCAAGAATCCCTTGAAGGCGCACAGTATCTGCAAGGATCGAAACCTCTTTTTCATTTTTTTCAATAGGTATCGTACGATTCATGATATATTAACCCCCTCTTTCCTGAGTCAATACAGATACATTCTTTAGCGGTCGCTGTTGCTACTTATACACGCACACTGAAGTATGCAATGTGGAAGTGTTACGGTCCAGTGAGTCGTTAGCGTTAAAATCTAGGATCTGACTTTAGAGCGGCCACTTCTTGATCGTGCCTGATTTACCGTGATGTTTCTATCCTTAACTTTTTTGCCATTTAAAGCCTGGATTGCACTTTCGGCTTCTGGTTGATCCGCCATCTCTACAAATGCGAATCCTCTCGACTTTCCTGTAAATTTATCCTTGATTATGTCTACAGAAGATACTTTTCCACATTCAGAAAAAAGTTTTTCTAGTTCTTCCTCGGTAGCATCAAACGGCAGGTTGCCAATATAAATATTCATCACTTATCCTCTTCTTACAGCAATTTAATCTAAAAAAGCAATCGACTAATCAATTGCACAAAATTAGTAGATAACTATCGAAAACACCGAAAAAAATATGAATTGTGCTTTATCGCCTTAAACACATAACATTGCTTTAACTATATTATAGCAATAAACACTGAATCTTATCCAGTATAAGTTAATTTGTTAGCTTCAATTCTATGAAACTCGGTATTTATCATTTGATAAGAAAAACCTTAAGGCATGGCAAACTTATGACCAGATTGTCTAACTATTAAGACTGGGTAGGGTGCTTTTCTTACCACCTTTTCAGACACACTTCCAAGCAATATATGTGCAATACCAGTCCTTCCATTTAGACCCATTACTATTTATTATTCCTTACTATCTATGCCAATATATCCTTATACTCTTATCACCTGCTGCATATTGAAAGGAATAATCACCTTTATAGGATCGCGACAAGGCATCACCAATTCGACGAGCAATGTGAATCCCGGTAGTCGTCACCAGGGTATAGTCTTTTTCATCTCTAACCGAGATGATTCTTTCTATTGGATGTCTTTCTTTCTCACGTTTCTCTATGTTAGTGATAAGGTTTAATATTTCTTCGCGATGTTCATTAAAAAATTCGCCTTTAATTTCAATGCGACCTGCCGGATAGTTGTCCGCACAACGCCTGCATGCTGGACAAACGGCTTTATTTGCCTTCCCAGTCGATTTCTTCCATGACCAGCGTCCGTTTAAGAACAGGGCGCCACATCCAGTACATATTGTATGCTCCGGCCATTTACCCCATTCCTGGTAAACATCGTGGCGTTTCTCTTTAATCAATCTATCTTGTCTTTCATACAGGCCCTTATCCAAGGTAATTTTCTCCCTTATAGAGTATTGACTTCCGGATTTACAATTTATATTCTCCGGACACAAAGCTATTGATATGTTTGGCCTTATATCGCATTGTTGTCAAATGGAACGTGAGAAATAAACCTACCTCTTCCTTAGAATATTATAGCACTATTTCAAGATTTTAGGAAAGCTTTTCATCATTTGATGGAGTATATGACTTGATTGGACAAATAGAAAATGCGGAAAATTTCACCATAATGATGGTAAAATATTACACACGAATAATACACAGAGAAATAAAGAAAGGATTACCCGGCGATGTTTTTTATCTATCTATTCTGTGTAAGCCTATGAATTATATGGGCTGCTAAAAAATTATTTCTATAAACATGCAAATCCTGGATAAAAAATCCTCTTTGGTATGAGTTTAGCAGTATATGCATAAATGATTCTTTATACGAAATAACAGCAGTAATTTAAAAGGACTAAGGCATGTTTGGAAAAAAGAAGGATACAAAGCAGGATCAATCTATTCCGGAGAGTACGGAAGAATCTAAATTAACAGATGACAATAAAAGTGGGTTCGAGAAGGTAAATGAATCCGGAAAGGAAGCAAAAATGGCTAATGTAACACAGGACTCTGAAATTAAAGGGACAATCAAATTCGGCCAGGCTATGAGGGTTGACGGAAGCTTTGATGGAGAGCTGATAAGTGATAACGGAGAGCTCATTGTTGGCAAGACAGGCAAGGTTAAGGCAAACGTTAAGGTGAAGAGTGCCGTTGTTGAGGGTCGAGTGGATGGGAATATTAAAGCGACTGATAAAGTCGAGCTTAAGCAAAGTGCGCACATTTTCGGTGATCTGCAAGCAAAATCATTAATTGTGGAACAAGGTGTTATTTTTGTTGGAAATTGTAATGTGAATCCAGAAGGAAATAAAATAGAAAGTCAAAGTTACAAGGAAGAAGTAAAGGGAGGGATAAAGGAAGAAATAAAACATAATAGGTTAGTAAATGTATAAGCATATTGCTGTGCGGGAGCAATTAATTTGATTTGTGAGTTCTAAAACAAGCTAATTACCTGAAATAAGATGTATAGTGTATCCTTGTTGCAAAAGATTTAGACAACGATGCGTTTAAAAGGAATGATAGTAATACTTAGTATTTGTCAACATTGTCAATGATTTCTTAGATATAGTGAGTCAGATCGGGGGTATCTACTATCCTTTTTCATATCTATCGAATCTATAAAGAACCCTGTTTCCTTTTGGTTTCCATTTTTTATAAATAATCTTTATAGTTTTAATTGGTTTCGTTTTATTTACTATATCTTTAATTTTTGTTTCGTTTAAGTTTCCTGACAGGTCGTGTCCAGAGGGATATACGAGGCTTTCAAACTCTAATTCAGGTAGTGTTTCTTCTACAGCGGTTATTATTCCGTCCATGTCGCCGCCTACCAGTTCAACGTTTTTTTTAGAGTTTTTTTTAAAAAAATTCATTTTAGCTCCTTTCAGTATTTATATTATAACATCTCTATTTCAATTTTCTATATGTTTTATCAAATGGTGAATGAAGGACTTTTGTCAATATTATCAATGATTTCAGGAAGTTTTACATAGTGCGAGAGCAATTAATTTGATTTAGATTAAGTGGTATCAACCTAATCTTTGATTAGGCACAAACAAATACTCAATCTAACCTTCGGTTAGACATAATCACCTTTTTATAGGCTTCTTCAGTCCAGCATAATCTGAAATGAGGGCATTCTTGACAGTCTCTGAGCAAGCCTCTCCTTTCCATAAGCTCTTTTCCCAAAAGAGACCTTTCTGCTTCCTCACGTTTCAGAAGTAGACATAAAGGATCTTTCGTCAAACAACCATGTTGATTATAACAAGTAATACATATATTTCTTCTTTCTAGTTTCTTATCTGTCATAATGTCTTTGAAAACTGATCTTTAGAAGCCCCGCATGGTAGACAGGTCATCAGAAAAAAGAGATTCATCTCATCCTCAAGGCAACACCGCGGGAACGGGAAATGCTTCAAAACGGAGGGTTGTTAAATACCGTACCAGGTAAATTCTCTGTTTCGTGCGCCTCGGAATGAATAGCATTAGATCGATTGTGTTTCAGTGCTCAAAACAACAAAAAGAAAACCCCCTTGTATAACAAGGGCTGAGAGATAAAAATAAATGAATGGATGATTTCCTATTCTTTTTTGATGTGCGCCTGTTCCACAATCACATCATATCTGTAACCACTCCCAAAGTCCTTATCCTTATATAAGGTTCCGTTTACGGTTACAACATCACCCACTGAAGGTTTATCCTGAGTGGTAACCACAAGGTCGTGAGTGTTATTCTTCTGATCTCCGGTCCCATCCTGAATATGGAGCCAGTTCTTTCCCATGATTCCAACAGAAACCTTCAACACTTTACCTCGAATAAGAACGTTTCTATTATCAAGCTTGTTACCTTTTTCATACAGTTCTGCTACCGTATAAGCATTTGAACCGGAAGCCTTTTCCACCTTTATTGCTTCTTCGGTATAGACTACCGTGCCTTTACTGCCTATACCCATTGGTTTTTGTGCTCCGGGTAAACCGATGTGTGAGACGGGGCCTGTAGAAAAAACGATCCTATCGAACGTGCGGTTTAAGGTCTTACTCGTGAAATTGGTCATTTCATGACCGGGCTCAAAAGAAATCTCCTGGCCAACAGCTACTTCCATTTCCCTTACGGCAACCCACGTCTTTTCCCCATCCTTTTCAAGAAGGATATACGTATAACCGCCGCTGTTCATCGTTTCTACAATTTTGCCAGAGAGTGTGGTTGATTTATGTTCCGATTCTGCTGGTGTGTTCTCTTTTGATGCTGCGTATTTTATCTGTTTTTCAGCAACAGAATCGTCTGCGGCAAATGTTATGTTTGAAAAAAAGAATGTACTGAATGCAATGAATACAAAAGAAGTAAAACCTATCAGGTAAATTGTGTAATTGCGTAACATTTTGTCTAGCCTCCTTTAAATTTTAGAATCTGACGACAAGTTAAGGGAAAAAGGGCTTATTCTGGTGATGTAAACTTATCGAAAGTTATTGATAGTAAATGGCTTGGTAACCAGGATTCGAATTTCTGATCTACGCTTTAGGAAACCAAATTTGCGAGCTTAACAGTTTTTCGGTTTGGTTACAAGTGTTTATTTTGTTTAGCTTATAGGTAAATAAGTGAAGGCTGATTTATGTTTATTTTTGGTTGTTTAGAGATTTTTATTATAAAGATTTTGCACAGCGGAAGCCAATAGTGTCATTTTTGTAAGTGGGTTCGTCATAATCCCGGTTTGTGCAACGAACGTGAACAACACCTGATCCATTCCATGAACCGCCTCGTAAGACCTTACAGCCACTCAGTGTTTTACTCCCTGTGGAAGGTCTTAAGTCATAAATCGAGATACCTACTTCTTCCGGTTGTCCATAATAAGGATTCACCTCGGCATCTTTGGGTCCTTGTGGATCTTTTTTGGGAGCACAACTATAATATTGGCTGTCATACCAGTCAGCCGTCCATTCCCATACGTTACCAGCCATATCGAGACACCCATAAAGACTTTGGCCTTGCGGATATTTTGTCACAGGGGTAGGCTTTTCATTTTTGGCCTCAGCACAGTTCAGGTTTGCCTTCTCAAACATATTACCCCACGGATATATCCTGCCGTCTGTGCCACGTGCAGCTTTTTCCCATTCTGCTTCAGTCGGAAGTCTTTTTCCCGCCCATTTTGCAAACGCTTCAGCCTCATACCACGAAATGTTTACTACCGGACAATCATTTTCACCATTTAAAATATTATCCCGATCATCATTCTCCAGAGGATTTGATTGTGAAATGTATTGCCATCCGGCATCTGACCAGAAGACTTTCTGGTTATAGCCATCCGACTCGACGAATTTCTTGTATTCAGCACTGGTAACGGGGTATTTGTCAATGAGGTATGCACTTAGATGAACCTCTCTTTGTGGGATTTCATTATCCAACCTGACAGTTTCGATGTTGCGGTCAAGCTCCAATAATTTATCAATGTCTTGCTTTGTGCTTCCCATTAAAAATAAACCTTCAGGGATTAATACCATACCTTCAGGAATGTTTTTCTTTTCGTTTACGGTTCTAATCATATTGATAATAGATCACACAGTTATCTTATCCATAATTTGTGAACTGCATTTCAATATCATAATTTTTCTCTTTTTTAGACTTTTATTTTCCTTCACTTCTCTTTTTATTTTACTATACTTGATTCTGAATGGTATGGCCACAAAAAATCCTCTTCCTTTTTCTGGAGAATTGTATTTAACTAAAAAGCTCGTTCTTTGAATTTATTAAAGTTGATACTATAATTTTCGTAAATATCAACAGAATCACAAATATATTTTATATGTAAAGGGGGATAAATATGCGATATTTAAAGCCTTTAATCCTATTTTTAATTATCCTGGTAGTATACTCTGAAAATGGGGCGAACGGACAAGAAAAGCCATATAAAGCTGTCATAGATAATGATGGCATTCAGAGAATTGAGATTGTTGGAGGGAGTTATTTCTTTGATCCCAACCATATAATAGTAGAAGTCAATATGCCTGTGGAATTGAAGGTTAAAAAGGATGCTCAGTATCGGCTACCGCATATGATAGTCATAAAGGCTCCTGAGGCAGGCATTGATATTTCTGAGTCACTGAGTACAGAACCAAAGATTATCAGATTTACCCCTGTCAAAACTGGCAAATATGTTTTCTACTGTGATAAAAAATTCCTCTTTTTCAAGAGCCACAGGGATAAAGGAATGGAAGGTGTACTTGAGGTAGTCAAGTAGTAATCAGTGTCTATTGTGCTTTTTCGTTTGAAATAAAATGAATATCCTTATTATAAGTACCAACAGGAGTAGTCTACCTGTGCCAGTTATGCCAATAGGTGCATGTATGGTTGCAGAGGCTGCTGAAAGGGCAGGACATAATGTAAAAGTACTAGACCTGATATTTGAACGAGATCCTTTACGTGCACTTGAATTTGAACTTACCAGAACCAGTCCGGATATAGTAGGACTTTCCCTACGAAACATTGATAATAATGATATGCAAACTCCTGTGGCGTTCTTCAAAGATTTAATACCTCTTGTAGATACAATTCATAGAATGTCACAAGCAACCGTCGTTCTTGGTGGTTCTGCTGTTAACTTGATGCCTGAAGAATTGCTCTTTTATACAGGAGCTGACTGGGCAGTACTTGGAGATGGAGAGGTCGTTTTTCCAAAACTACTAGAAAAGCTTCTAAGTGGTGAAACACCGGAGCATATCCCGGGTATTGCCTGGGTTGAAGATAATGACTTCAGGAAAAATTCATGTCCCTCATCACGTGTTTCTAATGGTTGTTTGACACCTAATTTTCACCGATGGATTGACGTTCAAGCATATCAGTTAAGATTATCCACTGTGCCCATTCAAACCAAACTTGGTTGTCATTTTAAATGTGTTTACTGTACTTATCGCAAAATTGAAGGAGACAATTATCGCTTGTTCGACTCTGAAAGTGTGGTAGATACTGTTAAAAGATTTATATCCCAGGGGGCACGGGATTTTGAGTTCGTTGATAATGTGTTTAACTCTCCCTACGATCATGCCATGACTATATGTGAAGGCCTTGCGCGCATTGGACATGGTATTCGCTTACAGAGCTTGATGCTGAATCCGCTCTTCATAGATAATGACCTTATCACGGCAATGGAGCAAGCTGGTTTTAGCGGCATAGGTATAACAGCAGAAAGTGCATCTGATAATGTCCTTAAAGGGCTCCGGAAAGGCTTTACTGCTGAGGATGTCTGTAAAGCAGCTCATGTTATCAAGCATCATAAATTGCCCTGTCTCTGGTTATTCATGCTTGGAGGGCCCGGCGAGACAAAGGCAACTGTTAGAGAAACGCTGCGATTTGCAGAAAGTTTCATACGTCCTATAGATGTAGCGTTTTTCAATATAGGCATACGCGTATATCCAGGGACAGAACTCGAATCCATTGCAAGAAAACAAGGTCTCTTATCACTTTCTTCAAGGGAAATGCTTGAGCCTGTGTTTTATGTTTCCCCTGAAATAGAATTTGACTGGCTTATAAAAAAAACAAAGAATTCCGTGAACACTCACATGAACTTTATAAACTCAAATTCTATTAGTTTACCATTTCTACCAACAATTAATCGTTTGGGATATAGATTAGGAATAAGACCTCCCTTGTGGAAACATACTCGTTTTGTCCGGCGAGGACTTAGAGTCTTAGGATTTGACTCATGAAGATACTTAAGGATAAAAATATTTCTTCAAACTCTGATCAAAGAAAGGTTCGTATAGCATCAGTGAGAGTTGCTAAACCACCTTTTATTGTAACTCAAGACCAGGCAAAGACGTTTCTAATAACACACTTTTCGGACAAACTTAGCTCGAAGAATTTGGCGGTCTTGCGCAAGATATTTGATCATCCAAGCATATTACGCCGACACCTTGCTATTGAAAGTCTTGAATGTCTCGTCAATGAACATCCTGATAGTCGAATTGCACGTTTCACACACTGGGCGGTTGACCTTTCTTCCCAAGCAATTGAGAAAGCTCTAACCCAGGCTGGATTAACAATTGATGCTGTGTCAGGATTGGTGGTTAATACCTGTACTGGATACATTTGTCCGGGCATATCAACATACCTGATAGAAAAGCTAGGCTTATCCAAACAGATATTGGTTTATGACCTGGTAGGTAGTGGTTGTGGAGGTGCTGTGCCTAATCTTCAGATGGCTGAGTCAATGATGAGAAGAGTTGATGATGGCGTAATCTTGAGTATTTCTGTTGAGATCTGCAGTGCTACATTTCAGATGAATGATGATCTAAGTTTGATAGTCTCGAATGCAATATTTGCTGACGGTGCGTCAGCATCCGTACTTTGGCAACATCCCGAGGGGTTGGAATTGGTTGCTTCAGCCAGCCGTTATGATCCTAAATATCGTGATGATATACGATACATTTACAAGAATGGGCAACTCCACAACCAGCTTTCTGTTTTTTTACCTGAATTCGTAAGTAAAACGGTTGCAAAGGTAGTTACGGATCTTCTAAAACCCAGAGGTTTACGGATTGAAAACATTAAACACTGGGCTATCCATCCAGGAGGAGATAAGGTAATCAATGCTATCAAAAGCGAAATAGGACTTTCTGATTCACAGTTAGAGGTAACCCGAGATGTTCAGGCCAGGTATGGCAATATGTCTTCACCAACAGTATTGTTCGTGCTGCACGAGATTTTAGAGAAAGGTATTGCACCCGGGGATTGGTGTATAATGGTAACTTTCGGTGCAGGACTTTGTGCTCATGCCATGCTTCTCCGAAAGGAATAAGCGATTAAGGTAAAAATGGTAGCTTATGAATAAATGAAGGTCAAATTCTTACAGGCTGTCCAAGGATAGCCATGATGGATTGAATCATTAGTCCCACCTAACCAAAGGTTAGGCATTAACGGTCGCTGCCTGCCCGCCGTCTTGGAGACTGTGTCACAATAGAGAAAACACATAATATGTCATTCTGAACTTGTTTCAGAATCTAATGATTTCAATAACTTAGCAACCTAAAAGATCCCGAAACAAGTTCGGGATGACAATTGTGACACAGCCTCTTGTTTGGCGGGTCCCCTTTTTGCTCAACATATTATTGGGTTATCTTTTCATACACCGGAAAGAGAATGTCTTCTTCGTTCCTTATCCTTTTACCAATAACTTCGAAAAGGTTTTCAAACTCTTTTGGAAACTCCTTTCCTGAAACTCCTCTTGAATATTTATCAAAGAATTCTAGCGCAACTCTTGAGGCATCCATCATACCAACTGCTAATAAATCTAATATACTTTCCAGTTGCTTATTAGTTTTCGCTTCTTTTCTAAGAACCGGATAAAATTGTTCTTCCTCCTTTTTGATATGTGCTAGCAAACTCACTTTTGCGGACATGAGTTTGGCTTGTCCTTCTTTCGAACTAATACCAAGTTCTTTGACTTCGTTAAGTGTGGCAACGATTTCCGAATGCTCCTTCTTAAGTTCTTCAATCAGTACTGACATTTCCCCCTTCTCTTCTTATTGGTATCTTGTGATTTTGCCTAACTTATAATTCGGTTTCCCAATTATCATAATATTTCTCTTTTTAGCAAGGATTGATTTATATTAAGAATGGATTAAATCATTTGTCAAGTGGCGAGATGTGGTCCTAAAACTGTGTAGTAGTTTTCTTTCTCTTTCGCCATCTACTCAATAACCAACCACCAATTGGAATGATAATGGCTGTCCACAACCACTGCCAATTTTGACTTATGAATGTTGAAGTTGTCTGCCACAATGTGACCTGTATTTCAATCGTTTTGTCGAAAGTACGAATTGCTCTTTTGGTTTTTTCGCCATCAACGGTAAAAATTGCTGTCAAAGTCAAATGGAGACGCAGATTACCAGTCCTTTTTGGTTTGATTTCCCATTTCCACTCCGTCACACCACTCAGCGTTATAGCCTGTTCTTCTGGCATTATGGCATTGATTTCAAAGTCAGTGCTTGATAGACGTGCCTCCATACGATTAGATACATTTATTCTTGCACTTTCTTTCTCACCCTTAGCTTCAATCATTTGCTCAAGCTCCTCTATTTGCTTCATTAGGCTAAGAACAAGTTGAATCTCTACAATTTCTTTCAAATTCATAGAAGGAGGAGTGTTAAATGAAATATTTGCCTCTTTCATTTTTTCAAGTATGCGTTCAATTTGCATAAACGCATCTTCACTATTTTCCAAATTCACTGCAGCAAGATTCGCCTTACTATTCTTACCTATTGCCACATTTTCCATCTTGCGGTTACGTCTCAAACCCTTGATTTTTCCCAGATCTTCCTTACCTTCTTCTACTTTATCCATCACTATTTCATTCACAGACCTTTCTAGTTGCGCATTCTCCTGTCTTTTCTTCTCTCTTTTTGTTCTTTCCACTAAAGCTATCACACGTTCTCTTTCCTCAATAGCAATTCTACTTTCCTCCTGACTTTGTATTTCCTTCCCCGCCTCACTAATCTTATCTTCGAATGTTTCTTCTGCAAGTATTTCAGGGGCTTGCTCATCGATTGTAATTTTAGTACCGGGGGAATCAACAATTTGAACATTGTCCTCACCTGTTATACTTGATATCTGGGTAGGAGGAGTTGCTGATGAGAAGAAAAATAAAACAATAGAAACAATAATACCGATAATACCAAGGATTATACCTGTCAGCCATTGCCAGACATGATCTTTCATCCAATTTGGCCAGTTCAATTGTATCTCCTGTTAAAAAAGATAAGCATGATGGATTGAATCATTTGTCAATAGGATTATGCCTGCCCGCCCCCATTCCTTGCTTCCGCTCTTACAGAGCCTACTTTTGGCAAGGAAGCATTGGGGGCGGGTTGCTGAAAATAATTCAAGAATTATAGTAGCAAACTATCTATTCAAATCAATACAAAATAGGAATGATGACCGACATGTATATTTTTGGTATGGAATAGGTCAAGATTTCTGAGAATATGCCGAAAATAAGAATATATTATAAAAAGCGTTAAAATCCTTGCCACTATGTTAAAAAAGTGATTTTTAAAACATCTGCTTACCTATAAAAATAAGAGGTTCTCCTATGTATAACGGTCAAGAAAGAAGGGAATATAAAAGAAGAGAAAAACCATATAGGGCTGGAGTTCGAGTCAAACGACATGAAGGCCATGAGAAGGGGTCCACTGGTTGGGATTCAGTTTTTTTGATGAATTTAAGTGCAGGAGGTGCATTATTTTTTTACAATAAAGATTTGGAAATTGGTACACTTCTGGATTTAAAAATAAACGCCCCTAAAGCCATGCTTAACATAAATTGTGTTGGGAAAGTAACTCGAATCGAACAATTTCAATCTACTTCTATGTTTAGTACCGCAATCAAGTTTATTGGTATTGGAGAACAACAAGAAGAAGAAGCGATATATACAGCCGTTGCAGAAGCTTTAGAGCAGGCCAATAAAACTTCCGTTGCATAGCTACAACTCCTTTTCCTTCCTTCTTAGAATCTTCTAAATGCTTTTATATTTACTCATTCTTCTCTCTTAAAGCAAGGATTGATTTATATTATAACTTGCCCGACGGTTTGGAGACTGTGTCATAATTAAACGACAAAAGAGGATACCAGTG
>JBHHYH010000046.1:0-24541 GCA_046757465.1 Candidatus Scalinduaceae bacterium
GGGCAAGCAATTACAAGTTTACAATATCTAAACTAATAATTAAACCATATTGTATTGCTTCTTTGTTTTGACAATTTGGTTTTGTGATTTGCCCGCCCCGTGGGATATATTTATCTGTTTAATGTTTGCTCACTTCAAAAGTTAAATTGGGGTGGTATTGTATAGACTAATATCATTTATCCAACGGGGTAAATGATTTGCCATTTGTGATTTGAAATTTATAAACCACAATTGTTCTAATTAGTCATTATAATATAGTGGGGGTGTTTATTCCCTTATTCGCCTTAATATGGCATCCCAGATATCACGAAGTCTCAATATATCTGCCCATTTAGTAATATAGTCTATGTCTATTATGTCGCCTGATATTTTAAGAATACCCGTAATATCTCGAAGGTGTTTTTCAGAACCTCCTTCTCTATAAAAATCCATCTTCTTGATAATTACATCCTCCGGAGAGGCAAAATATGCTTCCTGTTCAGGAGATACCGAACCCTTCTTTCTTCGAGAAAATTCTGTTTTAGAAAATGGACTTGCCTTGGTTAGGATAATATCTATTTTTAACCCAGAAGTAGAATGGATAATATTAAATTGGCCACGTCGTTTTATTTCTGCCTTTATCATCTCCATATCACAATAAAATTCTTCTCCCGGAAAAAACCTGACAAAATCTTCTACCTGTTCCTCTTTGAATTCTGCTACAACATCAATATCCATTGTAAAACGGGGTTCACCATAATATGCTGAAGCCTGAGAGCCCGTAATCATATATGGTATTTTTAAGGATTCAAATGCCTTAATAATTAGACCCATCAGCTCGCTTTGTTCCATAAGATATCCGTCTTACAATCTCTTTCTGTATTTCTTCCTGCGTCCATTCAGGATGAGCATTTTTTAAATAAGCCTTGAGCCTCTGATAAAAGAAAGTCCAGGAATCCCAGACCATTTTGAGCCGCTCCTGGCCGGTTTTCGTTCTTAATATTTCTGCAACTCTATCATCTACAACTTCTATCTGCCCATCATCCAATCTCATAATACCTCCGTGTTTAAAAACTCATGTGGTTTTACAGTAGGATTATCCTGCATTATTGAACTTCCTTATGACTTCCTCGTAAAACATTTGTACCTTCCCTGATTTCCTTATTAAAACAATTGGCCGATTCCAGCCAATTCAGGATCTGTTCTGGTGTCCATGTAAGATTATGCCTTAGTTTTGCCTCATCAGACTCCCAACCACCGAAATCAATAATGTTTCCCTCACTATCATACTTTATAGATGAATCAGTCTTTTTAGCTCTTGACGTAATATCATCATTGTTCATTCTCTGTATACCCCTTTAACTTATCTCGTTTTCTTACCGTGAATCATTATAAATATGTGGGGTTGTATTGCAATGGAAAATATTCTAGATACATGACTGTACTTCGTTAAAGGGTTAGGGTCACGAAGCCCGTTTAGTTAGGGGTAAGGGTAACGTTAAGGCAGAAGTAAGAAATAAGAGGCAAAAGGCTAGATGCTCGAATCTTCGACTACGCTCAGGGTTTTGGTAATATAATATATATCCACTTAGAAAATTAATCAAAAAGATCTGAATGTGTTCCAGTTCTTTCAAATATTATCTCTTTTTCTGTTGCTTTATAAATTAAAAGCCAATCTGCTTCGACATGACACTCTCGTCTATCTTTATAATAACCAATTAGCTTGTGGTCTCTGTGCTTAGCATCAAGGCGGGTCCCATTTATAAGAGCGATCATTATCTTCTTGATCTTTTTTGGTGGCTTACCACGCCTTTGCATTTTTTTAAGGTCTTTTGCAAACTGCCTGGAATATATTGGCTTTAACATTAGATTCCCAATTTGTTGAACATATCTTCGGCATCCTCACAGCGTACGAGGTTCTTGCCAGCATCAGTATCCTTTAAAACCTTTCTGGTCACCTTATTGGGTACAACCACATTAAAGGGTAGGCCATTTCGCAATTTAACCTGTTTATAGAAAAGCGTAATTGCCTCAGTCGTAGATAATCCTAATTTTTCAAAAAGACTTTCAGCATCTTTCTTCAATGAAGGATTGATTCGTGCTCTTACTGTACTAGTTTT
Source organism: Candidatus Scalinduaceae bacterium (assembly GCA_046757465.1). Taxonomy (GTDB): domain Bacteria; phylum Planctomycetota; class Brocadiia; order Brocadiales; family Scalinduaceae; genus Scalindua_A. The sequence goes on from JBHHYH010000046.1 coordinate 2,100, forward strand.
CGCTTTACGCATTATTTTATTCTCCTTTGTTATAAAGAAAGTTTTAATTTAGTATAGCCCATATGTGCTACAATTGCAATGGAAATTATGGGCCCCCGCTGCTTTCTTGCACCGTGTCGTCACGCTACGAAAGCAGGATGCGGGGGTATCATACATAATTGAATTGTGCTGCGGCATGGTAGGAGCTTCTGACCAGAGGTCCTGATTCTACGTGTTTGAAACCCATCTTTTCACCCTCATACTTGAGACGCTTAAATTCGTCAGGATGGTAATAACGTTTTATTGGAATGTATTCTTTTCCTGGGCGCAGGTATTGCCCTATTGTAAGTATGTCACAATCTACCTGCCTTAAATCTTTCATTACGTCTATTATCTCATCATATTCTTCGCCCATGCCCAGGATCAGGCCAGACTTAGTGATGCAGCCGGGATTAATTCCCTTAACTTTTTCTAATAAACTAAGTGAAAGATCATAGTCAGCCTGTGGCCTTACATCCGGGTATAATCTTGGTACTGTTTCAAGGTTATGGTTGAGTATATCTGGACATTCTCTCAAAACAATATCAATGGCTTCTTCAGAACCTTTAAAGTCCGGTATCAAAACCTCTATTGTACATGTTGGATTGTAAGTGCGAATGGCCTTTATTGTCTTTGCGTAGTGGTCTGCACCACCATCAGCAAGGTCATCTCTGGTAACAGACGTAATAACAACATGCCGTAGGCCTATCTCTCTAACTACCCGCGCAATCTTTTCAGGTTCGTCCTCATCTAAAGTTGATGGATACCCCTTGGTGACGGCACAGAAATTACATCTTCTGGTGCAGACGTCCCCGAGTATTAGAAACGTTGCAGTACCCTGCCCGAAGCATTCTCCGATATTCGGGCAGATTGCCTCTTCACATACAGTATTTAGATTAGCAGATCTTAATATGTTTTTTAATCTGTGATATTCTTTACCTTGTGGTAATTTAACCCTGAGCCAGTTGGGGCGTTTCGTTTGCACCTATTTCCTCCAATATCTCTTCCAGGCTTATGGCGTAAGTTTCAACACCGAAAACATCAGCAAAATTCCTCGTAATCGAAGCCGTTGTTTCTTTTGTATCTACGTTTATTTTTAACAACTTTGATATTGATGTTATCATGACGTCTTGTATACCGCATGGTACAATCATGTTAAAAGGCGTAAGGTCATTATTTACATTTAATGAAAAACCATGCATGGTTGTACCGCCAACTATTCTGACACCTACAAAACCAATCTTTTCCCTTCCTATCCAAACGCCTGTGTATCCTTCAACCCGCCGTGACTTGATTTTGTAATCCTGTAATGTCTTTATCATCACTTCTTCCAGCATTCGTAGATAAACGTAATAATCCTCTGTATAAGACTTCATCCCAATTATTGGGTAACATACTATCTGTCCAGGCCCATGGTATGTGGTTGCACCACCTCTGTCAATTCTGTATATAGAGTATCCCATGTTTCTTAATCGATCTTCATCAGTTAAGAAGTGATTAGTCTTTTTGTTCCTGCGCCCCAGTGTATATGTTGGAGGATGTTGAAGGGTGATGAATACGTCTTCTATTTGGTTTGAATATCTTGCATTGAAGAGTCTTTTTTGAAGTTCCCAGGCCTTACCATACTCCACCGTATCCAGTTTCAGTAGAAGGCATTTGTTCATATGCTTCCTGCTCCCAGCCTTCGAGGCTTTCTTTTATGGTTATTAAAAATTTATCGGCCTGTGCGCCATCAACTACTCTGTGATCAAAGGAGAGGCTCAGGTACATCATGGAACGAATGGCGATGGCGTCGTTTACGACAACAGGTTTTTTTACTATTGTTCCCATACCCAGTATGGCAATCTGAGGGAGCAATATAATAGGCGTGCCAAATAAACTCCCATTTGAACCGTAATTTGTGATTGTGAATGTGCCGTCCTGGACTTCGTCTGGTTTGAGTCTCTTATTTCTAACTCTTTGGGCAAAGTCCTGGCTTGTTTTTGCAAGGTCTAACAGGGTTTTTTTATCTGCATCTTTTATCACCGGTACTATTAGGCCGTCTTCTAAAGAAACTGCTATACCTATATTTATATGTTTTTTTACTATTATGCCCTTCTCTGACCACGAGGAATTGAAGACGGGATGACGTTTAAGGGCACGTGCGGTACTCAGAATGACAAAAGGGAGATAAGTAAGCTTGACATTTTCTTTTTTAAGGAATGCTTCTTTTTGTTCTTCTCTAAATTTTACTATCTTCGACATATCTACCTCAAAAGTGGTAGTTACATGAGCGGCAGTTCTCTTGCTCTCAGACATTCGTTTAGCGATGATCTTGCGTTTGGGATTTACGGGGACTATTTTTTCTTTTTCCTTTACCTCTTCCTCAACAGCAGGAGGTGCATATTCAGGTTTTATCTTTATGTAAGTTTGTATGTCCTGTTTTGTAATCCTGCCACCTATACCTGTCCCTCTTACCTTGCTTAAATCGATTTTGTATTGTCTGGCCATGCGTCTTACCAGGGGTGAAAACCTTTTGTCTTTCTTTAGTTCGGTTGGATGCAGGGTAACGGGGGGTGCTTTTTTTTCTACCTTTTTTTCTTCAACAGCAGTAACCTTGGCGGCAGGAACAGCCTCTTCTGCCTTAGCTTCTTCAAGTGTAGCAATGACAGTCCCGACCGGTACTGTTTCATCTTCTTTGTGAATTATACTCTTCAATATACCTGATTTTGGGGAAGGTACTTCAGTGTCTACCTTGTCTGTGCTTATTTCTACAATTGGCTGGTCTTTTTGAATTCTATCACCTTCCTTAACCAGCCAGTGTAAAATGGTTCCCTCTGCTACGCTTTCACCCATCTGGGGCATGATTATGTCTACTGTCATTTCCTTCCTCTAATATGCTGCAAGTTTTTCTGCTGCTTCAACGACGTCTTCTACCTGTGGGATGTAATATTCTTCCATTGGCGGGCTGTAGGGGACTGGTGTGTCAGGTGCTGATATACGTAAGATTGGTCCATCCAGGTAATTAAAAACTTCTTCAGAGATTATGGCAGCAACTTCCGCACCAACTCCACCACTCCTTGTTGCTTCATAAAGGACAATTACCTTATTGGTTTTCTTCACTGAATCGCACACCGTTTCTTTATCTAATGGCATAAGAGTTCTAAGATCAACTATTTCCAGACTTATTCCACTGTCCTCCAGGTTTTTTGAAGCTTCAAGCGCTGTATGAACCATTGCACCATAGGTTATTACGGATATATCGCTCCCTTCCTGTACTATCCTTGCCTCACCAATCGGCACAACGTAATCATCTTCGGACACTTCTTCTTTTATCCTTCGATATAAAAACTTATGCTCAAAATAAATGACGGGGTCATTATCTCTGATTGCTGCCTTGAGCAGCCCTTTGGCATCGGATGGGAACGCAGGTGCTACCAGTTTAAGTCCAGGGGTGTGAAAGAACCATCCTTCCGGACATTGGGAATGGAATGCTCCTCCATGTATGTTACCTCCATAAGGGGCGCGTATTACTATTGGCGTCTTACCACCCCATCTATAGTAGTTCTTTGCCGCTACGTTTACAATCTGGTCGAAGGCACAAGAGATAAAGTCGGCAAACTGCATTTCAACGACCGGTCTCATCCCGACAAGTGAAGCACCTATTGCAGCTCCTGTAAATCCTGATTCCGAGAGCGGTGTATCAAGTACACGTAGTTCACCAAATTTTTCGAACATCCCTTCGGTAACCCTGAATGCACCACCATAAATCCCAATATCTTCACCAAGGATAAATACGCTGTCATCCTTTTCCATCTCTTCCCATAATGCTTGATGTATTGCCTCTACGTATGTTATTTCCTTCATAGCGTTTTTACCTTCTCTATGGGAGTGGCATAAAGGCCCTCTTCCGCCTCTTTACCATCGGGATATGGGCTGTTTTCGGCAAACTCTTCTGCATCTTCTATTACGTCGCGAACACGTTTATCGATATCTTTTAACTCATTCTCAGTAGCATGCTTATTTTCAAGTAGATATTTTTCCATTTTAAGAACAGGGTCCTTCTTTTTCCATTCTTCAAGTAGCTCCCTGGGAACATATTTGGCAGCATCGTGCTCTGAATGGCCATGCATTCTCATAGTCTTGCATTCTATAAATGTGGGACCTTCTCCCGCCCTTGCCTTTTTATATGCCTCTTTTGCTACTTTATATACTGCAACAACATCATTACCATCTACAATTTCGCTAGGCATTGCATAAGCGAGGGAACGCTCTGCAACATCTTTTATGGCCATCTGTTTCTCAAGGGGTGTTGAGTATGCATATTGATTATTGTTGCAGAAGAAGACAACTGGTAGCTTATGTACCGATGCAAAATTAAGGGCTTCATGGAAATCACCCCTGCTAGTTCCTCCATCACCTGTGCTTGAGGCAGCAATACGCTTCTCACCTCTTATCTTAAATGCGAGTGCAGCGCCAGCGGCTACGGGATAGTTATCTGCCAGATGGCTCGGGAAGCCAAAAGAACCAAAATTTATATCACCGATATGAACATTACCCTCTTTTCCTCCAGTTACCCCAGTTTTCCTGCCAAGATATTGTGCCATAATCCTTCTGGGAGTAATACCCCTTATCAGAAATACCCCCATATCTCTAAAGTACGGGGCCGTGACATCGTCCTTTTCCAAGGCGTAGGAATATCCAACCGAGACTGCCTCCGTGCCGTTACTCGTCCATGCACCCCCTACGATTTTTCCCTGACGATACAAAGAGGTAATCCTTTCCTCCAGATGCCTGGTTAACTTGAGATAATAGTACAACTGATGGAGTGTATCACGTTCTACATCCATTTTCACATTTACCCTTTGAAGAAAAACTGAATTTAAAGTATGACGTGGAAAGGACAGAAAAGGTAGATTAAGAAAGTTTACGCGTTATATTCCCGAGAAACCTTTTAGGCTCAGACCATTAACTTCCGCCAGTGATTGCACTCTCAAGCATTATTTGTGCCTTAGTTTCTGCCAAATGTTTGTTTAATTCGGTCATATGTCCCTTTTCCATTTCTGCAAGTTTCAGGAACAACTTTTTGACAGCAGGCCTACCTGAGTGCTTGGCTGCGCTTGAGTAATACTCATAAGATTCATGTTCTTTTTTAACTGCCTCTTCCAATATTTGTACTAGTGTTCGCACTTCTCGCGTTTCAACTTTTGTCATGATTTATCCTCCTTTATTGGAAAAATATTAATGTATGTAAGAAGTGATTATTATATAGATATTTTTTTGTCACGTCAAATTCCAAGTTCACTCCTTTTTTTCTGGATATGGTTGATCATTGCCTTTGCCGATTCCTTTGGGTCAATTTCAATAATCAACCTGCTGCCGGTAATATTTTCCATTTCTTTGGTGAGCATATTGATTACGTACGGCGAGCCTCCGAGTTTTGGTGTCACACCGACATGTGTGGTTATGCCGAGGGCAATTACGCCCATGTAAATTGCAGCTGCTTTTTCAACAACGTGTTCAGCAGCGCTCGCCACGAGAGGGAGTTTATCAATGGATGTATCTAGATAATCTGCAATTGAGGATGCCAGTACAGCACATCGTGAGTTGTCCACACAGGAGCCGAAATGAAGAATCGGAGGCATGGAGCCGTTGAGACCCGCAGCCTTCCCGAGGGTATCAAGGACACCACGTAATGAATTACCCGCATGAACTTTTGCCTCTCCAGTAAGGAGGCCGTGTCGTGCACATGCTGTAGCTGCACATCCTGTTGCAAGGATGAGGACGTTGTTCTTCAGGAGTTCTTTTGCCATAGTGACAAAACTCATATCCGTCTGGATTTTTGACGATAGGCAACCAGCAAGAACGGCAACACCACGGATTGAACCATCAATAATTAAATCAACAAGCGGCTTTAATGGTTTTTCAGGATTCAACGTTTTAAGTACACCCATAAGTGTCTCAACTGAAAATCCACCTAAAATGTCATGGCCTTTTGCACTTGGCAGGAATGCCCGTTCTGCCGAACGCTCCTTATATGCTGCAATTGCTTCTTCAACTATTTGCGTGGCAGCTTTATCAGCAGTCTCAGGCGTGAATTCTATGTATGTATCGTTTTCCATTCTCAGTTCCGGCATGGTCGTAATCAATCGTGTATGAAGCCCTTTAGTAATGGTTGAAAGAGATGGATATACACATTGGACATCTACGCAAACAGCATCAACCAATCCTGTACCCACAACGAGTTCCTGCATGATAGTGCTGCCAGCCATTGGGATTCCAAGTCGTACCAATACTTCTGTTCCCGTACAACAGGTACCCACCACGTTTATACCTTTCGCCCCTGCTTCTTCGGCTTTACCCTCCAGCTTGTTGGCATAGGTAACTACCATTTCAGACAGCACCGGGACATGGCCGTGAACGAGGATATTTACTTTATCTTTTTCCAAGACGTCCATGCCGATTTTACTTTCTTTTGGTGTGGGGACTCCAAGTAAAATGTCCTGTAATTGAGTAGAGATATATAGTCCCATCATATCGATCACGCCAAATTTTAAACAGGACGTCAGTGTGTGTTTTGTGCTGCTCATCATCCCCTGAGCAGTACTGTGAACTCCCTGTACGATTGTTTCCGTTGCGCCTTTTTGCGGGATAAGATCGGCATTAACGAGTCTCTCAATATGTTTTGGTGCGAGGGCAAGTGCAAAACTCATCGATCCTTCACCTGGCCCAATGAGGTCTTCCATGGCCTTTTGTCCAACCTCTTTTGCAATTTCAAGGGTTTGTTTTTCGTTTGTATTAATCCCCAACTCTTTTGCAACTGAATAAAGTTTTGCTTCATCTTTTATGGGAAAATTTTTAGAACCTTCTGAAGCCTTCATGAATGCCTTCGCCACATGGATTGCATGGCCAACATGAGAGCTCGTACCTCTTAGCACCGTTTGTAAAAACATACCGGATACCATTTGGTCGGCAGTTTTTCCACATGTACTTCGACTTGTTTTTGGGACAACAAGCTTCATATGAAAAGGGATGTCTTCTCCATCCAATCGGCATGGCCCCAAGTTACAATTGCGACAACAAAGACCATGGCTTCCAAAAGAACACCTCTCCGTCAATCCAAATAATCCAGAGTCATAAGCAGCTTGAACATCCCAAACAGTTTCAACACCTTTCTGGCGCAAAAAGCCGACTGTTTCTTCAATTTGCTTATCAACAAAACCCTTTTTGCGTAATTCTTTTTCCTTGCTAAGCAAATTCTTCATATTCTTCTGCCTTCTTTAACAAATTTCGATTATTCTAAATTTCTAGAATTTTAACAAAACCATTTTTGAAAGTCAATTTTTTGTGTTTTTAATGTGTTGGCCGGCAATTTTGAAAAGTTTATTTTAATTTACAATTTTTTTAATCTGTGATATAAAATAAGGTAGTTTAAACATTAAAGAAAAGGCTGTAAACTACTTTAACGGACATACTTAATTTAATACTAACTGATAGAAACTATCATAACCTAAGTTGAGCGATTTCATATTATACGTTACAATAATCACTCAATTTAGGCCCAAGTTAATATAGCCTAATAAATTTTCTCAACCTATTTAAGAGACCATAATATTCTCTTTGATTTAAATAAGACATGAGGATCTTACTCCTTTCCATGCCGGACATGGTACCTGCTTTTAAGGGATGGCTGCCCCCTAATCTGGCTATTTCCTCTATTACGGGTAATCTGAGAGGACATGACGTCCACGTGGCAGATTTGATACTAGTTAGAAATAAACTAACTTCATCCATAAAAAACCTGCTCATAGAATACAAACCTGAAGTGATAGGCCTGAGTGCCATGAGCTTCCAATTTAATACAGCCAGACGTATCGCAGCATTTATTAAGGGCCTGGATAGAAGCATAAAGACCGTGCTCGGGGGATATCATGCAACTCTTATGTATAAAGAGATTGCAGAGGATGGCAATGCCGAACCATTCGATTTCATTCTCAGGGGAGAGAGTGACCTGAGCTTTGGAGAACTCATTCTTGCTATAGAAGGAAAAGCCGTTTACGGAGACGTTATGGGATTATCCTTCCGCCAAAATGGGAAATTTGTTCACAACCCTCCAAGACCCCTGGAAGACCTATCAAAAATAGCGCTACCAAACAGGACAAACCGAGTCTGGCAGGGTTATGCATTTGGGATAAAACAACTTGACATTTTTGAAACCTCTCGCGGTTGCACCATGCCATGTAACTTCTGCAGTATGAATCATATGTATGGTAGGAAATTCAGAACTTATTCAACAGATCGTGTCGTCAAGGACATCGCTAACGCAAAGAAGCAGGGTGCAAAATATTTGGCTATTGCTGACGACAACATCACACTCAATCCAAGGAGATTTGAGGAACTTTGTGATGCTATCACGGAGGCAGGACACAACGACATTGGTTATATAGTACAAACGTCATGTACGGGTATCGCATCATCAGATACATTAGCAGAGAAGATGGCACGCGCAGGATTTGAGTTCATATTTCTGGGTATAGAAAATGTTTCGGAAAGGAATCTCAGGATAATGCGGAAGGGTAATATCATAAATAGTATAAAGAGGGCAGTGGAGCTTATCCACAAAAACAACATGCTCATAATAGGTGGAATGATTATCGGAAATTCAGAGGATAAGGAAGAAGATATTGCGCAGAATTATGAATTCTTCGACAGGTACAACATTGATTTCATCAGTGATCAGATAATTACTCCATATCCCAAGACCGGTATAAGGGAAGAACTTATCAAGGCAGACCTTGTTACCAACCTGGAGGACTATCGTAAATATAACGGCTTCTGGGCAAATGTTTGTACAAAATACCTTGATTCAGAGGAATTGCAGTTTATAAAATGGAAAAATAAAAAGAAATATTCTACTTTTTATAAAACAACTCCTACATTTAAAACAAGGTTTCCTCTTGTTTATCTACTCAGAGTTTTACTGCTGAGACCTTATTGCAGGATAAAGGATACGATTCGCTCAATGGGCAAGACGGAAAAGGAGGTTTTTTTAGAAGAGATGTACCATTTTAACCACCTGAACGATTTTAATGAACTAAATACATAAATAAACGGTTAAGGGCAGCACGAGTACACTAAGGATCAAATGAGTTATTTTGTTTATTAGTGATTTCAAAGTATTTAAATAATTTGATTTTCTTTTGATAATTATTCAGATTTGAGAAATGATTGAAAATGAAGGAATAAAAAGTGGTAATGCGTATATAAAAGATAAAAGTTTTGATTCCCGGAAGATAGATGATCCATATATTACAGAGGCCTATATTCCAGAAGAGTACAATCTGAAGACTTCAAAAAAAGGTCTTCAATTGGGCAAAAGAAATGAGTTAAGGCATGCCGTTGGGTTTGTTGCTGCAAGGTCTTTGAGGTATTTTAGCACAAATGGTGAAGGTTTTAATATCTTTCGTACAAGAGGTATGGCCGTCTGGTGGCTCAGGCATATCTATAATAGCTTCAATTGGTGGAAGGCTTATGTGGTAAATGCAGAGGGGGAGCGGAAAGATATGCCAATGTTATATATTGGAGAAAGATTCGGTTCAGTAACAGGATATAGGAATAACGAAGCAGATATTGTACTCAGTGCCTTTGAAAATGACCGGTGTATAGTCGATGAGAAATCAAAGGGAGGGGCAATATTTGCAGTTGGATATAGTGAAAGGGGAGGATTATTTAATTCTCCCGATATGTATGGTATTAAGACGATTGTTGGGAATAAATATAAAGGAGCCGGCGTCAATGTGACTAATGGGATTGCAAAAAATTTAAATCTCATGGCTGAAAGTACACTGAAAAATAAGCACAAAGAGATAACATTACAAAATATTCATGATGAAATAAAGAAGATAAAAGTTGTTGTCCTTGATAGGCCAAGGCATAAAAGATTTGTTGAGACGATTAAAGATCGTGGCGCTAAGGTAATCCTTGTTAAGGAAGATGACCTTACTCCTACTTTTGCAGTTATGAGAGATAAAGTAGATCTTATTTTTGGAGTAGGAGGAATTCCAGAAGCGGTTTTGAGCGCAATAATAGTAGAAGGACTGGGAGGTGAAATGACAATGAGGATTTTGCCTATTGATGTGGCACAGGATGAACAATTATTGGAGAAACCAAAGAATTGGGATTTTTTTAGAAAGAACGAAGTAGACATATTAAGGAATTTTAAGATTGTCAGACCCGGTACAGAAAAAAAAGATGAACTATCATGGGATAAGGTTCTAACCTCTAATGACTTAGTTAAGGGTAAGGATACGGTTTTTACGGCAAGTATTATCAAAAAAACTCCATGGATAAGATTCCCTGATGGGAAAGAAGTTCCTGGAGTTGAGATTAACGCCGAATCGGGAGATATGAAAGTACATGTAGTTCGCATTGTTAGTAACAACGTTGAGATCGTACCTGTTATTTATAAGACAGCAATTAGTAAATACAGAAGAGAATATGAAGACAGTCAACAAACGAATGGGAAAACAATTGCGAATATACTTATCAAATTAGCAAGGGCATACGGAGAGTTTGGCCAATTTCAGCAAGCAAGAGATTGCATACAAAAAGCAAAGTTGTCCGATAATCTTGGCAAGGATTTGTTACAGAGATGTAATTCAGTGTATGAATACATTTCAGGATTAGATTTCCTTACAAAAAAATCCCTGCAGACTCCTAAAGAAATAATAGGACATTTTGAAAAGTCACGCCTCTTAGATAAGGAAGGACTCAGACCAAGGAGAATGGCTAAAAGGTTTTATGAGTATCTCGGAGATAAGGATTACCATAACCAACAATATGAAGAGGCTATTGCCTGCTATACAGAGGCCTTGAAGTATAGTCCACATGAACTGAAGCTATATCGTAAGGTGAATTCTATTCAAATGAGAGATATAATAGAAGAATATTTTAGACGAATTGACAAACTATACCAGGAACTCAATTACAAAGAATCAAGAGATTGGGAAATGAATGAGCTTAAAATTGCCTTAGAAGTTTTTTATGGTAATGCAAAAAGTTCAAACTTCTCTTGTAGAGCTCCATGGCTTATTTTCTTTAGAAGAACTGTGTTACACGGGAAAACACCTTCGTACAAATTGGCCGTTTTAATCAAGTTATTAAGGTTATATAAAAAGTTGAATCGGGCAAATGATGACGAGCTGTCTATGTTATTAAGTAAAGAATTTGAAATGAGTGAAGAAGAGATAGATATTATTCTAAGTTATAGAAGGGTGAATGAGAAATTTCATTCTATAGGTGAACTCTATTTTGTTAAGGGATTGAGTTTAGAAAGTCTGTCAAAATTACTTCTTCCACACGTTAAGGTAGAAAGTCAAAATGAACTGGAAGATTCCGAGATTCCGCTGAGTATTAGTCTTGTCGAGGCTATGGAACGAAGATCTGACAATGTGTTAGAAGAATTGCGGGAAAAGTATAAGGAAGATGCCCAGGAACATCAATATGCCCTGGCAGAATCATATCATTATGTTGGCCTGGCACTTTATGATGTTGGCGATGACGAGGGTGCAAAAATTTATTTTGAGAAAGCAATAAAACACTTTAATACCGTAATACAGAGATTTAAAGGTCTTGCGCTGGTAAATGCCCAGTATCGGATTGGTGAGCTTTATGAAGAATTGGCATTGTTATTTGAGGAAGAGCAGGCAAGCTATTACAGTAAGGCTATAGATGCCTTTACACGTATTATAGATGAACAGAAATCAAACAGATTATTTGGTTCGATACGTGGGTTGGCTTCAATCAGAATAGAGAATGCCAAGGATAAAGTAGAATATATAAAAAGAGAATTACATTAGATTAGACCTTTTAATGCAACAAATTATAAAAATCATATACTGCTCCCCGTTAAGAAACACCGTGTAAATTAGGAGTAAATTTATGTTTCAAGGAAACCTTATGTATGTATGAATGTATTTTATAGTTATTGACAACAGGATATGATGTTATTAGAATTAAAATTCAAGACAAGAGTGTACTTAATAAGTTCTTAATAAGTTCTTAATCCTAAAAGGGGGTTATTTGTGTGTAAAAAAAGATGGAATTTGAAAAAGTACTTTTTAAGCTTATTGATTATGTTATTTACTTTCCCATTAATATTGGGATATGCATATCCAAGAGGTACGATAAAGGCAGCGACACAGGAAGAAGAATTAGAAAAGCTTTCAAAAGAAATTGAGAAGTTAGGTGCCGCAGCGAATACCTTAGAAAAGTCTCTAGAACTTGTTGCTGAGTATGTCAAGCCATCAGTTGTATCTATTACGACAGTGAAAGTTTTCAAACATCCCCAAAGAAGATTTCATGGTGATAGACCAGAGAGGAGACGCGATCCTTTCAGGGATTTTTTTGGAGAAGACTTTTTCGATAGATTTTTCCCCAGACAACGACCGCCTGAAGGTGAGTTTAAAACACAAAGCCTTGGTTCTGGTGTAATAGTTGACAAAAGGGGATACATCTTAACCAACAACCATGTTGTTGCTGATATGGATGAGTTGAAGATTAGACTTAGTGACAAAAGAGAATTCGATGCAAAAATAATTGGAACAGATCCACAAACTGACCTGGCAGTAGTAAAGATTGAGGGAGAAAATTTAATACCAGCAAAGATGGGAGACTCTGATGAAATGAAGCCAGGCCAGTGGGCTATAGCAGTTGGGAACCCATTCGGACTTACCTCTACTGTTTCTGTTGGTGTTATAAGTGCAATAGGCAGGTCTGGAGTTGGTATCGCCCAATATGAGAATTTTATTCAGACTGATGCTGCGATTAACCCAGGAAATAGCGGAGGTCCGCTGGTAAACATTAGAGGAGAGGTCATCGGTATAAATACTGCCATATTTACCCGTTCAGGTGGATATCAGGGCATAGGGTTTGCCATACCAGTAAACATGGCAAAATCCGTGTTGAGAGACCTGATAGATAAGGGAAGGGTTACTCGAGGTTGGCTGGGTGTTGTCATTCAAAATCTTGACCCTTCACTTGCGAAACAATTTGGCGTAGATGTCACAGAAGGTGTTTTGATAAGTGATGTACAGGACGACTCTCCAGCTAAAGAGGCTGGTTTCGAAAGAGGGGATATAGTAATCGAGTATGATAATAAAGAAGTAGCTGATATCAATGAATTGCGTAATAAAGTAGCTCAAACTGAGGTTGGTAAAAAAACTAAGGTTAAAGTCTTAAGAGGAAGTAAAGAAAAGACATTGACAGTCAAAATTGGTGAACAACCGGCAGATTTGTTTGCTGTAGGACCATTTCCTGGTGGCAAAGACCTGGGTATGACAGTGCAAGACTTAACTGATGAATTGGCTGGCAGTTTAGGCTATGAGGGAGAAAGTGGTGTAGTTGTTTCAGCTATTGAACAAGGTAGCCCTGCTGCTGAAGCTGACATAAAAGAAGGTGATTTAATCAAGGAAGTTAACCGAGAGAAAATTACTAATGTTAAAGAGTTCAGGCAGACTCTAAAGAAAACTGAAAAGGGCAAGGATGTCTTATTGCTTATAAGAAGAGGTATGCATACACGATTTGTGATAATTAAGAGTGAGTAAGGTAGCAAATATTAGAAAGGTGTACTTACCGAAAGCCCCGCCACTTGTGGCGGGGCTTTTATGTTTTGGTCGCATGCTGAGAATCTTCAAAAACCGGTGAAAGGTCTTGCAACCTTTTAATTATTGGTGGTAGTTTTTCAAGAATATAATTAATATCATCACCTGTATTATATCTACTAAAACTAAATCTAATGGCGCCCCTGCTTTGAGAAGGCGGAACACCCATAGCCTGTAAGACATGAGATGGCTCTGCTGAACCGGTTGTACATGCAGAGCCAGATGAAGCTGCAATACCAACCATATCTAGTAAAAGCAGGATAGCTTCCCCCTCAATGTATTCAAAACTTATATTGCTTGTATTGGGGAGACGAGCGCTATTTTCACCGTTAATTTTTACACTGGAAATTTTATCCTTAATACCTTTTTCTAATTTATCCCTGAGATCTTTAACGCACATTTGCTCTTCTTTTATAAATTCTTTAGCTAACTCACAAGCCTTACCCAACCCTATAATATATGACACGTTTTCTGTCCCGCTCCGTCTGTTATCTTCTTGATGGCCGCCAATAATTAAGGGATCAATCCTTACACCTTTCCGAATGTACAAAGCGCCAATCCCTTTCGGCGCATGAAGCTTATGACCAGAAAGTGATAAGAGATCGATGTAGCTGTTTTTCAAGTTTATGGGAATCTTACCAACTGCCTGCACGGCATCACAATGAAAAAGTGCACCTTTTTCTTTAACTATTTTACCAATTTCTTCGATGGGGAAGATTACGCCTGTTTCATTGTTTGCGTACATAATTGAAACAATAGCGGTATTATCTTTGATTGAATCTCTTAGCTCATCAAGATCAAGCATTCCATCCTTATCGACACTTAATTCTGTTACTTCGTAACCCTGTTTTCCAAAGTATCTGCACACGTTTAAAACAGCCGGGTGTTCAACCTTTGTGGTGACGACGTGTCTTTTTTTGGGATTTGCTTCTAACGAGCAGTGTATGGCGTTATTATTACTTTCAGTTCCACAACTCGTGAATACAATTTCAGACGTATCTGCTCCCAGGAGGTTTGCTACTCTTTCTCTGGCAATATCTATCTTGCCTGCGACTTGTCTTCCGAACGTATGTAAACTCGATGGATTTCCGTAATATTCCTTAAAATATGGTAGCATTTCTTCAAGGACCTCATCATTAACTCGAGTTGTAGCATTATTGTCAACATAGATCAACTTCATCGATAATCTCCATTTTCAATATAAATCAGTGCGCCTGTGTTCAAACAAAGGCACCTCAGTCCTTACCTCATTTAATAAATCGAGATCAATCTCAGCAGTGATTACATTCTCATTATCTTTTGCCTTTGCTAAGACCCTTCCCCATGGGTCTACAACCATGCTTTTACCATAACATGTTATATTATTCGGGCTTGTACCTATCTGGTTTGCAGCAACAACGAAAACCTGATTCTCAATAGCACGCGCCTTAATCAATGGTTCCCAATGGTATTCTCCAGTAGTTTGCGTGAATGCTGAGGGAATAAAAATGACCTTTGCCCCTTTTAATGCCAAATTTCTAAAGAGTTCGCAGAAACGCAAATCGTAACATATTCCCAAGCCAGCATCAAAGCTTCCCATATTTACGGTAACTATTTTGTTACCTGCAATTACATGCTCTGATTCTTTATATTTTATATTGTCTTGTATATCAATGTCAAAAAGGTGAATCTTGCTATACTTCGCAAGGACTTTACCATTTCTCCCTATTATTACGGACGTGTTATAGACTTTGTTCTTTCCAGCCTTTTCAAATATGCTTCCACATACTATATAAATTCCATGCTGTCGAGCTTTATCTGACATGGTATTTGTTGTATGACCAGGTATTTCTTCTGCATTCCTTACCATGACTTCTGTATGCCCACAACAGTTAAACATTTCTGGTAAGACCACAACATCTGCACCATTTTCAACGGCAGTATCAATAAACTGGATTGCCAAATTTAAATTCCTGTTTTTATCCTCATTTGCACAAAGTTGAATGGCAGCAGCCATAAACTTGCCTTCCAATCCGTTTTCTGATTTAACCATTCTATCTGCCTTTCTTTGCTTCTAATTTGCTGTTAACCGCTTCTACTACTTTATTTGTTATTTTTTCGAAAAACTCATGTTTAGCTTTAATATCTGCAAATTCATGTTTACCAATTGTGATTGGTTTATGGTAATAAACAGATATCTTCTTGGGACGTGGCAACTTTTTATGTTTTGGCCATGCTTCATAAGCGCCAACTATTGTAACCGGGACAATCCTGGCATTTGTTTTAAACGCAATCCGAGCAAATCCTAACTTAAACGTTTTAATCCTTCCGTCAACACTTCTTCCACCCTCTGGAAATACCATTAATACCTTTCCATTATACAAGGTCTTAATAGCATTAACATAAGCGCTCTTATCAACCTTGGATATTTCTACCGGGAAGCCACCAAAAAAACGTACAATTCTTTTTAGAATTGGTATAGAAAAAAGCCTTCCCCATGCCATAACTTCCATTTCTCTCATTATGCCAGTACCCACAATCACAGGATCATAATAACTTATATGATTAGGGGCTATAATAACAGGCCCGGTAGCTGGTATGTTTTTATAACCATAAAACCTAATTCTATGAAAAACCGTGAAATAAACAACTGCTATCCATCTAAAAAACTCAAATTTATTATTCAAAATAAACAATTGACACCCACCATATGCCACAGTAAAATCCCTAATTAGTTTCTGTTGCGGAAAGCTTGACTACCCAAAAATATCATTCTGCCCCCATTCCTAGCTTACGCAAGGAAGCTATGGGGGTCAGAATCTATATGTATCAATATGTTAAGAGACCCTGAAAACAAGTTCAGGGTGACAAAGTGGTGTTTCCGCAACAGAAACTAATTAGTAAATATAACTTAAGGTATCACCTTTAATAAATCAAGAATAAACCACATTAGATATGTTCCCTATCTGGTGGGTAAATCGCCACAACATCTTTTTCTATTTTTTATACTTCCACTTTCATCCGGAACTTAACGCTCGTTCCCACGCTCTGCGTGGGAACGAGTTAGATTAACTTTTTTCTTTTATCTAAATTTAGCGGGGCAAAGATGCTTAAAGAAAGAATAGGATTTATTGGTGGAGGGAAGATGGGTGAAGCGCTGGTTAAGGGAGTCCTCAGGGCAAAATTGAGTTCTGCCGGTAAAATTATCGTCAGTGACGTGGATAAAAAACGTTGTCAAATACTCGAGAAAGAAACCGGGATAAAGACCACGCAGGAGAATAAAAAAGTAACATCCGGTTCTGATATCATAATCCTTGCCATCAAACCAAACGTAATGGGTGATATTCTTGAAGAATTAAAGAACGATATTACTCCAAAACATTTGGTTGTTTCAATAGCGGCAGGGATTCCATTGAGTTTTATAGAATCATTTCTAAACAAGGGCTGCCGGGCCATCAGGGTTATGCCTAACACTCCGTGTCTGGTGGGTGAGACTGCTGCCGGTTATGCCTTAGGAAAAAATGCAACCAGGAATGATGGGAAATTAGTTGGTCAAATCCTTAATGCTGTGGGTAAGTCTTTTTTACTGGAGGAGAAACATCTCGATGCCGTTACGGGATTGAGCGGAAGCGGGCCGGCTTTTGTTTATATGGTTATTGAAGCGCTGACAGATGGAGGGGTTAAAATGGGCCTGCCAAGAGACGTATCAACAACGCTTGCGGCACAAACTGCCTTTGGTGCTGCAAAAATGGTGCTGGAGGCGGGTATGCATATAGGCGAGCTCAAGGATTTTGTTACCTCTCCAGGTGGAACGACCATAGAAGGTATTCATGCACTTGAAAAGGGCGGTATCAGAAACGCCCTGATAAATGCCGTTGAGGCTGCGACTAAAAAATCAAAGAGACTGGGCAGGGCATTTTCAAAACGAAAAGGATAATGCATATTTGCAAATTGCTCAAGAATATATTAGTCTTTATATCAATGAGCATAATAGTAGCTGCAGGAGTAGAAAGTTCAGCAGAAACGTCAAACCCCGAAGTTAGAAGTATAAGAGACACATCTTTTAAGTCATTCATAAAGCAAGTCAAACAGAATTACGGTATTCAATACGCTTCGCGTGTAGAAGAATTATTTAAAATACTTCTCAAATCAGAAAAGGCTACTCTTTCTGAAAAAGGTCCACGTTTTCTGGAATTTGATGTTTTGAAGATGAGGGAAACGGCAAATAAATTTCAAACAGCAAGAGTGAAGAATGGTAATACGATGAGCGTTAAGGACAAATGCAAAATATCTTTTACACCTAGAGAAAGATGTTTCATATATATATTCAAGATTGAAACAACGGGTGCGATATTCTCGATATTCCCTCGAGATGAATTCAGCAGGCAGACAAATTCTTTAACACCCAATTTAACGTATTTTGTTCCCCCTATGAAAAAATGGCTGCCTTTTGAGGAGGGTTATGGAAAGGAAGCAATCGTTATGTCTGCATTCACAAAAAGAAATCAGGATATTGAAAGGTTAATGGAATACTTTAATGATTTCAGTACAAATGATCCGCTAGCTAATAAAGAGAATGCCAAACCCGTAAATGAAATCCCCAGGATTAACAAAGGCATAGGAAGTGTTAGAGAAAGCGAAATTAGAAAGGTTCGACTACCTTTTGACGAATTTGGGGAATTTACTACAACAGAATTTTCATGGAAAGGCTCTGAGATCGTGATAACGCTATGGTATAAATGTAAATAATTCCTTATAAATATTAAAAAATGATAATGGCTTTGTAGAAAGGATATATTTCAAATGAAAACTCACACTTAGTACAGAAATAATTTTAATTAGTTTTTCATCTTTTCATAAATAAATATCTTCAGGAGAGGCGGACTAATTAATTACGCCGTATATGTTTCAAAAAGAAATCCTTATAACGGCTACTCCTGTCAGGTAAAGAGCCGCTTGCTTTTAAGCTAATCATTGCTGGAATACTTTTGGCAAGAGAGCGGATTGCCCACATGCAGAATACAAAACGAATTATATAATTAATAGGCTTCCCTACCAGAAAATTATACATAAAATATGATGCTAACAATGCAAATAATCCAGTTACAGTATATAAACACACTATGCTTCCATAGCGAATACCAAATCCCAGCCCCACTATCGTCAACCCTACTATAACACTCTTAATCCCATATCCAATTTTCAAAAGAGCAACATTTCCTGTAATAGCAACAATGCTTAGGTTTGAATATAGGATCCCCAAAAAAATTATTAGGTTTGCTGTCTTTCCAGCCATTTTTTCAGGTGTGTGTCTATTTCCCATAATTTAATAATTTACTTACAGCCTTCCATACCTTTTCTGCAATCTCATCCCTGGGTATTATTTGCTTGTTCCTTGAACATTCAATTGTAGACCAGAGACTATCTTCTTTAGCAATATCTATGTATGTGTTTTGAACCCTCTTTAAATAATTTACATCTTCTTCATGCATATCCACTTCTGATTTGAAACCTTGCTCACTTTGCACCTTAACCTTGATTAATTCTTGTGAAACTCCCGTTGGGACATGAAGATAGATAATTAAATCAGGCTCATGGATAGCGTACACTTTATATTCGAGCTTTTCAATCCATTTGAAAAATTTATTTCGTTCCTTGGTATTACTGATCTTTGCGCCCTGATGTGCCATATTTGAGCAAACATATCGGTTGGATATGATTATGTTTCCTTCATCCAGCCATTTGTTCATCTGACCTTTTATTTCCCATCTGTCGCCCGCATAAAGGAGTGAAGAAAGGTATGGATTAACCTCCTCGGGCTTTGATCCGATACCTTCACTATGGAGTGGGTATTTTTTAAGATGGTCTTTCAATTCTTGTGGCCAACCGAATTCACCCTTCAGATATCTTTCTATCATATCTGCAAAAAAGGATTTACCATATTGAGGGAAATCGGTCGTTTTCACCTGATAGCCTTGTTTCGATAGTCTTTCCACGAGGAGACGAGTTTGAACAGTCTTCCCGCTCCCATCAATGCCCTCTATAACAATAAGTTTACCTGCCCGAATGGTTCGTTCAGGCTGGGACGTATACGAACTATGGGATGAACTCATGATAAAAACTTTTTGTGGTTATTAAATTATAGGCATATTAGCGTAAAGCCTGTATATTCAGTGATAAAAGATTGATTTCTGCGTTTGATTTTCATATAGTATCATTGCCTATATGAAAATCAAACGATTTATTGAAAATGGGGATTTTTCTGATATAATTTAGTTTATGTTTATAAAATTTTCAAATTTGCTACGTTATAAGGTAATAATCTGCTTTGTTTTTCTGTTTATATTCAGCCACATAGTTTTTGCAGAAGATGAAGTCGAAAAGTTAAGACGAGATCTCTTAGAGTTGGAGAAAATTGCAAATCCATTCGTACAAATTTTCCAAAAAGTGTCGAGTTTAGTTGGGCCTTCAGTTGTAAGTATTGTGGCGGAAGGTATGTACGGAACTTCTACGGACCCACATGATAAATTCCCTTCTCCTTTCTTTAATCCAAAGGAAAATGGTAAAGAAAAACCTCATCATCACAGGCCAAGTTTTGGTTCCGGTATCATAGTGGAAAAAACAGGGTATATACTTACTAACTTTCACGTTATAGACGGCTTCGAAAATGGGAGGATAACCGCAACATTACATAACGGGGATAAATACGATGCAGCAATTGTTGGTAAAGATTCAAATACAGACTTGGCAATCTTGAAGATTGCATGTGATAATCTTAGACAGGTTGTTTTTGGAGACTCAAAAAGTGTAAAGGTTGGAGATTGGGTCATTGCTATTGGTAGTCCTTTTGGATATAGTCAGACTGTTTCGGCTGGTATAGTAAGCGCGGTAGGGAGAACCCATGTCACGCCATTTCCAAAACCTTTCGCATACGAAAATTTTATTCAGACTGATGCGGCAATTAATCCAGGTAATAGTGGAGGTCCGCTTGTAAATTTACGTGGTGAGGTTATCGGTGTTAATTCTGCAATTGCAACACGAACAGGTGGATCACAGGGCGTCGGCTTTGCAATTTCTGCCGAGATTGCAAATGAAGTTATCTATGATCTTATCGAAAAAGGAAGGGTAGTAAGGGGGTATCTGGGTGTAGGAATTCAGGATATAAATGAAGGGCTGGCTTCATATCTAAGTTTAAGTGACAAAAGTGATATATTGAGGAAGTTTGGATTGGATTCTGATAAAGGAGCCTTCATCTCAGAGGTGTGGGGCGATACACCCGCATCAAAGGGAGGAATTCATCCTGGAGATGTAATCATTGAGTTTAATGATCAAAACATTTCTGATGCTAATGACCTACAGAGCGCCATAAGGGCATCGGCAGTTGATGAAGAAGTTACAGTAAAAGTTATTCGTAATAAAAGAGAGAAATTACTTGCCGTTATAATTGACCAACAACCTGAGAATATGTCCGGGAAAACATTTGTAACTGTTATGGAACATCTTGAGCCAACTAACTTTAATATGGGTTTAACTGTCACAGATCTGACCTCAGAAGAGGCAGAGGTAATGGGTTATGAAAAAGTACGCGGAGTACTTGTAAAACACGTTGAAAGTGGTAGTCCTGCAGAAAGGGCAGGAATATTACCTGGTGACATAATACTAAAGGTTGGTTCGAAGGATGTTAATTCAATTGAAGAATTCCAGTCAGCTTTGAAGGGGTTTGTAGAGAGAGGTTTATCTGTTTCAGTATTTATAAAATTAAAGGGTTTTGTCACCTTGAAATAAGTTAACTCCTTTTTTCAACATTCTCTGCTCACTAAATGGCAGTTTATTTCTTCTTCTTAGTGGCAGTTTTTGACTTACTTCTCCCTCCTCTTCCTTTCTTTTTAGGAGCTTTTTCAGCAAGATCAAGGCACTCCTCAAGAGTCAGATCTTTAGGTTCTTTGCCCTTAGGTATTCTGACATTCTTTTTCCCAACTTTTATATAAGGCCCGTACCGGCCGTTTAGAACTTGCACGTCAGGGTTTTCGCCAAATGATTTGATGAATTTTTCAGCATCAGCTTTGCGCTTGGTTTCTATTAATTCAATAGCTCTGTCTTGCTCGATAGTATAGGGGTCATCATCATCTGTTAAGGAAACAAACTTATTGTCGTGTCGAATATATGGTCCAAACCTACCAATTGCAGCAGTAATTACTTTACCTTCATAAGTACTAACTTTTCTTGGAAGTTTAAATAAGTCTAATGCTTCTTCAAAAGTGATAGTTTCCATCAACTGCCCCTTTAGCAGACTGGCGTATTTAGGTTTTTCTTCTTCGCCAAGTTCCTCAGTAGTTCCGAGTTGTGCCATAGGGCCGAATGGTCCCAATCTGACCAATACGGTTCTCCCTGTTTCAGGGTCCTTACCAAGTTCTTTTGATGTGTCTACTTCTGACCGGTCTATTGCCTCCGTAATTTTTACCTTTTCGTGGAAACTTTCATAAAATGTGCCAATCATTTTATCCCATTCCAGCTTGCCGATGGCAATATCGTCGAATTCCTTTTCTATAGACGCCGTAAATGAATAATCTATTTCTCTTGGAAAATTTTCAACGAGGAAGTCATTGACTATCCTTGCTATGTCTGTTGGGAAAAGCTTAGCTTTTTCAGCACCCGTAATTTCCTTTCTTGTGTGGGTATTAACCTCGTTGTTTGCTAAGATCAATTCCTGATATTGTCTCTCCTTACCATCTCTGTGTTCCTTAAGTACATATCCTCTTTTTTGTATGGTAGAAATGGTGGGTGCATAGGTAGATGGTCTGCCTA
>JBHHYH010000047.1:0-24398 GCA_046757465.1 Candidatus Scalinduaceae bacterium
GTCGCTTAGAATAATCTAATGACCTAACTACCACAGACTTAAAATGGAAATTCCTATACTATAAATTTACTCCCCCCTTTAACAAATGGGGTATTTAAGGGGATTTGTTATTGCGGCGTTTATTACGAAGCAAACCGACAAACCATAATTCACCACCAGCAACCATAATAACACCTATAAGAGCATATATGTAAACGCTGATTGGTGTTTGTGTCTTTAATACCACATAGTACCAGGGGGCTACAGAATGTATTGAACCCATCTCGCTATTTGACCCATTCCAGGCCGCCAGTGAAACAGGAATGTTTTTATTAATAACAAATTGCACATCATTGGCCTTATCTTCTGTCGTTAGAGACCTCGTAAAGACTACTCTCCACCTCCCATCCTTCCAATAACCCTTACCGCTTATGTCTGTTGCAGATTGCGTTACAATAGGTTTTTTAAACCCCTTCCCATTAACCTCCTTTACTGTAGTACCGCCGTCATATTCCCTAATGTTCTGAAACCCTTCAGCCTGGGCTTCCGGATTATATTCAGCCTCCCACTTCCAGATATTAACCTTATGAGTCCTATCACCCATGGAAAAATGCGGCTTTTCGGCCCCCGGGTACTCTTTTACAGGAAACTCTACTGCAATCGCATCCCTGAAAACCTCGTCTTGAGCGCCCGTTCGGTCATCCCACTCAAGTAATAAGGCCATACTATTTCCGTTAAACATTGATCTCAAGTTAACAGAGTTTATTATGGATCGGTTCCATGCTCTGGGCGCAACCATTAACTGACCACCCATTTCAATTTCTGTTATTTCCTTAATCTCATCCCATCTTGAGTCAAACGGATCAGTGGCCAGATCACTCTCTATTATCTTAGATTCAACCACTATTGACCCACCTCCCTTTGTTACCGGTATTGGGTCACGATTCAGTGATTTTACAAAATGTACCAGATGCCATCGGTCCTCCTCTGTAATCAGCTCGGCAAAAGACCCCATAGGCGTCCCGTTAAGACCTGTAGAGATACGATTAAATATATCCTGCGTAGTGTTTCCACCCTTAAACAGCCAGCCCTTAGTCAGGTCCCTTGCCCTGAACTGAAACCCCCACTCATTTCTCAGGGTCTTTGTTATTCGGCCATCACCCCTTCCTTCATCACCATGACACAAAAAACATTTATTTTTTTTGAACAATTCTTTTCCTTTAGCAATACTTTCTTCGGTAGATGGGGGCTCTTTAGAAGCCGTTATAGGTTTTCCCGACCCTTCCTTTCCCCATTTGTCAGAGAAAGTCTTTATGTATCCGATTACCTGTCTACGTTCCTGTTCACTTAATAGTGTTTTCCAAAATGGCATAGCCGTACCAAACACGCCATTTGAAATTGTCTTGAAAAGATCATCTTCAGTGGGAAGTGTCCCCAGTGGCGTTGTCCGAAACCTGAAATCGGCATTCCTGAAGTTCCTCGGTTTGGGATCGAGACGCGGTATAACCGGGCCATCTCCCCCACCCTTCAGGCCGTGACAATAATAGCACCTCTTCTCAAAAATCTCTTTTCCTTTGTCAGCATCTTCTTTTGTAGCAGCCTGAGCTAAATTTACGACTGTCATTACCAAGATAATACAAAAGGATAAAATAGCATATTTTTGCGTTTGTATGTTCATTCTACACCCGTTTATTATTCGATATTGATAAAACCACACACGAAAGCCCATCACCCTTTTTATAAAGGGGGGAACTATCGTGCTTCATTCTTCTTCACCAAGTTCTTCCGGTACTCGCGGTGATACATCCGCCGTTACATACTCTCCCATTATAATCTTCCATATCTGTTCATCCGTAAAATCCGGTTCCCAGGGAGGCATTGTAGAATCCCATGGGGTAGCAGCCATTGGCAGACCGGGCCCACCCTTCTTTATACGCCAGACCGGATAATTCTCAACGAGCGTACCAATAGTCCCAGGGTCTCTGAAGTTGGCGGGCTTCAAACGAAAGGCATCAGCAAATGGACCGTTTCCATCCGCCTTCGAACCATGACATGGCCTGCAATTCTGCTGGAACAGGACTTTCCCCTGTTCAATATATACCAATTGCTCATCAGGAGTACCCTTACGATAAGGGTTTACGAGGCCCTCAAATTTGCCTGGTAATGTCGGATGCTGAATCCTTAATTCTGTAGGCGATGATACTTTAATAGCTCCTTTTGAATATACAGCCTCCCCCATTAAGAGTGGAATGGCCGTTAATATAGTTATGCGAAGCACATTCTGTGTTGTTGACCTGTTTTGCCACAAAAATGCCAGGCAGACTTCTATCCTTTCGTTACTTGTCGTAACCCAGAGAAATGTAAATAAACTTGTCAAGAGCATATACCATAACATCAAGGTTCCCGGTGTTGGCAAAACATGATCCTTACCCATTACCCAGGCCCATACAAAAGGAGCTGCAAATTTTAAAAATATATACATAACAATAACTACCAATATAACCCATGGCAGTAAATATGGTACGCCTGTGCTATCTGCCGGAGTCTTATTATTATTGGTTTTATTATTCATTAGCTTTTCATCCCAACAATTTAAGTTACAGAAATCCTATTTTTGGTTAGCAAGAAATGCTACGATGTCGTATAATTCTTGAACATTCAACATTTCGTTAAAATTACCGGGCATCATTGAGATCGGATCCTTTTTCCTTTCCATGATTTCATCCTTATAGATTTCCACTATTTCTAGCGTACCGCCTTCATCCACAGCCATTTCAATTACCTCATCATCTTCCTTTTGAATAATTCCGCTGTACATCACATAATCTTGATCCATAATAGATGTGGTCTCAAATCCGCCTACAATTACCTCGCTGGGCTGAAGGATAGATTCGACAAAATATTCAGGTCTCTGAACTGCGCCCAATCCTGTAAGCTCCGGACCAACCTTTCCACCTTTACCATTTATGGTATGACATTTGACACAGCTTGCCTCACGTGCCTCATTAAAAAACAGACTCTCACCTGCAACAAGATCTACTGGCAGAGGAGGTTCCCATGGTTTTACCTTAGTCCCCTTTGCCTCAGGTATCCTGTCTTTCATTGCTACAACCGCATCTATATCTGCCTCAAGTATCTCATCACCCCCAAGCGTTTGTAAATATGTGAGTACGGCCAGGATTTTTTCACGACTGAGAAGGATTGGCGGCTCATATACCTTGGGCATAATCTTACCAAAACCTTCCACCACATATGCCTGTGGTTCCACTATTGATTCAACAATGTAATCCATTACTGTATATTTCTTCCCTGTTTGCTCCTCTCTCTCTTTTATCCTGGAAGCCCTGCCATTGGATTCCCCCTTATGATCAACACCCCCTACCGCTATTCGCACCATCAGATTACCCTGGTTAGGACATCGGTTAGCGCTACCTTCTCCACCCACACTATGGCAGGTGCTACACTGACCTTCACCAAAAAATATCTCCTTTCCCGCCTCTGGATTGATACCTGCTGCCGATTCCTTCGCCCCACCCGTCCCTGATACTGTCGTGACGTAAGAACAGAAACCAATAAACGCTCCTATTCCAAGAAGGCCGACAACCAGAATCATTATGTTAGTTTTCACTATAAACGATCCTCCGAATTCAATCTATTACACCATCATGTTATGTGAATTACACGTAAGCTACGCAACCTGAAGGTTGCGGCTACCCAAATCTCTCAATTTAACTGCTATTATTTTCTCTATTTGCTTGCTTCCTTGTGGTACTATCGTTATCAATTATCTCTCCCCCATTGGTTAATGCAGGCTCAGGTACGATCCCTGAAACATCAGGAACAATCTTCTTTTTCTTCTCAGTCAATCCTGCCAACCAGAATACAAGGACTACCAGGCTTAAAAATGTGGCAACTATACCCCCATTCATCAACCCCAACGTCCTGACACTGGGCGTAAAGGCAAAGGGAGAGGTGTCCTGCATGAAACCATATATGTGCCACCCCATACGAAGCCCGGAACGGATGAATCCCATAACACCTATAAGTATTACAATCGCCACGCACAAAAGTACAAGAATATACTGTGCCCTTACCGGTATCTTGCCCCATTTAATATCGCCAAGTATTTTACAATTTTTGAATAAATAGCCATCTATTACGGCATTCATAGCCATGCAGCTTAGAACCATGGTTACCTGAGATACCGTAATATACCTCATCACCAGATTTGCCTTGGACATAACCATGAATCCATAAAAGCCAAGGAAGAGTACAACGGTGAATACAGTTACACCATAGTTGATATTCTGAGCAAGTAAACCTCTGTTGATAATGGTTAGAAAAGCCGAAACCCCCAAAACGACTGACTCGAATGCAAGCAGGCCAATCAATGGCCATATATATTTCATGGTATTTGCATCCACATCAGCTTTGGCAAGAGATTGCGCATAATATCCCATAACGATACCCGTAAAAATAGCAGTAGAAATAATCACAATCTTAGCACTCATACCATGGGTAGAGAAATGAGCCCTCTCACCTTTATTAACACGCCTGTATATCAGGAAACTGAAAAAGGTTGTAAGTATAATAAGATTTAACACAGCCACCTTACCTGTCATTACGCCAAAGTATTTTGAGAACGGATGATACGCCTCACCAATAATGGCCCTTTCTTCACCGCTGAGAGGCAGGTTATGCGGTGTTACAACTATGGCAAAACATATGGCAATGACAGCAAAAACATATTTCAGCAACCTGTTATAACGCTCTACGCCAGGCATCCTTTGCATGCTCATCCACAGGTAATAATTAGCCATGGTAAAGATTGTGCCCACCATCGTTATCTGGACAATAAAGGGCCACGAGAAGGCGCCACCCATCATCTGGTTTCCCATAACAGCGCTGGCGCTGTAAACCTCCCTTCCCAGCCAGTATCCGGCGAAGGGGAGTGGAATTAATCCTATGATACCAACAAAATTGCCGGTATAACCCATCCAATCATAGTGTCTCCTTTCCTCAGGTGACCGCGATTTCAGAAATTTTATAGCAGCATATCCACCTACGATAAACCCGCCAAATGTAAGATTCCCAAACAAACGATGTACGGCAATAGGTATCCATAGAGGGTTCCAAACCGCGTTATACAGACTTGTGACAAATCCAGTCTCCATATTTATCCCGGAAGGGCTCATCATAAAGCTGGCCCATGAATTTGCCGCCAACATGATTGTCGTGCCAAAGACATTTAATAATATGCACAACGAAATGTGAGTCCATCTCTGTGCGGCAGTGTGAAGTAATCTATCCCATGAATAATACCAGGCATACAGTGTAAATGTCTCACCAAAGAAAAGTAGAGCGTAAAAGAACATCACTTTATTGAATATCCTTATCATGTCATGCATAAACGTAGGATAAAGGCTCATAAGCGTAAAGGCCAGAAGACCACCCAGGGCGGCGGTGGTGGCAAAGGCTGCGGAAAGGAGTTTGGCAAACTCCTTACCCAATTTATCATATCTAGCAGCCTCTATCGGATCTTCCTTTGCCTTCTTTGCCGCAACAAATTCAATCGCCAGGGCAAACATGGGCACGGCAAGAACAAATGCCCCGAACATAAGATGAAGCTCTGCAATAAACCAGATGAGCTTGCGTGAACTTATACCCATAAACGTTCTATAATCTTTTTCTTCAACTTGCGGTGCTTCCTCTTCTACAACTTCTTCAGCCTCACCTTCAGCAACTTCCTCAGTTGGTTCAGATTCAGCAGTTTCTGATACCCCTTCGGCACTAACTCCCTCAACATCAGATGCAGCAACTATTTCTGTTGTTTCTCCAGCAGTTTCCTGAGCATACAATGCGAGTGATGAACAAAGCGCTATCAGAGCAGCAATAACCGCAGCAGACATTATTACCTTCACCTTTGTCATTTTAGATATATGCTTAGTTATTCTTTGCATATGTACTATTTTGCCTGAATAAGTTATAAGATTTTTAATCATACGTTCCATGATAATCCCTCCCCTTCAACCTCTATATTCCCAATATAATCTCGGAAATTTATAACCTGGGATATTAGGGACATAAAATTTAACTATCACTATTAATCTAATTTCACGATACAATTATTAGATTGCACTTTAAAGTCAATCTATTTACTCCTTTTTCTTTTTCTTTTTCTTTCTCTTCCTTTTCTTCTTCTTTTTGAGCTCAAAATCTACTTTCGTATCTCCATTTGCACTTACAGTAATATCTTTTTTTACACGTCTTCCAAGGGCCTCTTGCCATGCCTGAACCTTGTACGTACCTGGCGGTATATCTTCAATCTTGAAATTTCCATTTTCATCTGTTATTGCGTAATATGGACTATCCTTTACAACAATCCATGCCAACATCCATTTGTGCACGTCACATGTCATTTTGACCAAACCCGGTTTTTTAAGAGTCACAGAAAATGTACCTTCAAATGGCACTCCCTTGTTAAAAGGTCGATTACTATTTGACGGCATCGTATAAGAGTGGAGGTTATGCATAACCTTGTCAACATTATTTGGAAAGGAAACGGTAGCGCCCGCAGGAACTGCCATTACATGTGGCTCAAACCAGCATTTTCTTTGAGGCAGATTATAACCTTCGGCAGGTACCTCAGCTTTTTTTCCTTTCTCAATACCCTCGATAGAAACCACTACGTACCTTATTCCTTTATTTTCAGGATTGATAACAAATTTTTCAGAATGCTTTGGCTCCGCTCCGCACACCTCTTTGTCTTTATTTACAGTAATTGTTTTCACTTCGGGGATCTTCTCACCAACGAATTTTACAGTACCCGATATCGATCCTCCATCCTTTACGTCAATTTCTTCATATCCGTATACATAACCTCTAAATCCAATAACTAAAATTATAATAAAAATAACTGCTAACGGCTTCATTATAAACATACTTTTCATTATGTATATCTCCTTAATATTTATATTTGTTTACTTCATTAATTTCCTGTAGATACCCACTGGCATGCCCCTGCCCGTGGAGCCCTGTCGTGCCGTGACCGTATTGATCATTTTGAACGACTCTTCTTCACAAGCCATACCTCCGCTAACCCAATTATCATAGTACCGATAAAGCCATAAACATACACCATTATTGGCGTCCTTGCCTCAAGGTTCAAGAAATACCATGACGACATAGACATCTTCATGCCAGCCTCCCCATTGGAACCATCCCATGCATGAAAGGCAATAGGGATTAGCTTACCCTTTTCAAACTGAATATCCTTACGTTTGTCTTCGGTAGTTAATGTCCTTTTCAGGACAACTCTCCATCTACCATCCTCCCAATATCCATTGCTATCAGTATTCTGACTCTCCGGGGGCTGTGCCTTAATAGGGTTTTTAAACCCTGTAGCATTGCATTCTTCCACCGCCGATTTCTTTTCAGGGTCTTCCTGTAAATCTGCTTTCCAGCGCCAAAGATTAACAGGGTTACCTGAATTGCCCAGGAAAAAATGCGGCTTTACGGGACCATCCGGAATCTTTACGGGAAATTGAATATCAACAGAATCCCTTAAAATCCATTGCGGAAGAGCTGTCTCCTCTTCTTCCTCAAACTCGTAATCTTCTTCGTATTCCTCTTCTTCATATTCTTCTTCTCCGGATTCCTCGCCCTCCTCGTAATCTTCTTCTACCCATTCCTCTTCACCTTCAGCAGAAGTAGAAGTATATTGCTTTACATACGTAAACTCCCTATCTCCCTCCAGATCAATCATCTCTTCATCATGCTTTATGTCCTTAAACCTATCATCCCATTCCAGAAGAAATGCAATTTCACTGTCATTATACATCGATTTTACCGATACAAGGTCAACCGACGGTATCTGCCAGCGGGGTTTTGCCAGTACCTGCCCGGTGAGGCCAACATTAATGCTTCCTATATTATCCCACCTGGCATCATCAGGCTCTGCAGGCAAATCCCCTTTGATATATTTTGATTTAATAACCACCTCACTTCTGTCAACATCACGAACCAGAGTCTTCACATAATAAGACAAATGCCATCTTTCCTCATCATTAAGGTTATCAACAAATGATGGCATAGGGGTACCGTCCATCCCGGTTGTAAATCTGGTATAAATATCTTTAACTGTAGTGCCTCTTTTGAATCTCCATGCTTTTGTCAAATTTCTGGGTAGTATGGGAAGTCCGCGTTGATCAGCAAGCCCCTTGGCCGATTCTCCGTTTCCCCTGCCCGCTTCTCCATGGCACTTAAAACATTCAGCCTTTTTATAAACCTCCTTACCCTTTGCAACAGTCTCTGCCGTTGAAGGTATCTCATCAATCTTAACAAGGTGTTTTTGTGGATCAAGGTCAGGGTCAGTAAAAATATCTGAAAATGTCTTGATGTATTGTATCACCTGGGTTCTTTCACTCTCTCCAAGTAAACCCTCAAACGAAGGCATTGCCGTACCAGGCACCCCTTTCTCAAGGGTTCTATGCAAATCTTCGTCAGTTGGAGGGTATCCGCTCTCTGTGGTACGAAATTTAAACAGCGCCGTCACAAAATCCCGGGGCCTTGGAACCAGATATTCAGCTACAGGCCCATTCCCTCTCCCCTCACGGCCATGACAAAACCAGCAGCGCTTATTGAATATCTTTTTTCCTGCTTCAACTAATTCATCAGTTTGAGCAAAAACCTGAGTACTTACAGTAACCATAGTAATTATCAAAATCCCTAATACTCCTTGAAATAATATCCTAATTAATATAATCATATAAATTAGTTCACTCCGTTTACTAATTTATTACATTTTGCTACACAAAATGAGTTTTACACCCTACCTGCCTACCGGCAAGTAGGCAAAATGGTAATTACTCAATAACAAATGGAATACTAAAATACTTAATCCCCTTTGCAAGATTAACCAGCCCTGCTTTCGCAGGTCGTGCCTGAGGCAGATCCGCCTAGGCGGAGATTCCATGGTTCATTGCTGGAATCCCGCCAGGGTGGTCGAGGACGCCTCCCAAAAGGGAGGAAATATCGATTAACTTTTTCAATCTTCCATATAATTAATGTAATTCCTCCGGTATACGGGGTTCAACACCTGCAGTATCATACTCTGCCATAATTATCTTCCATTTCTCTACATCAGTAAGTTCATCTCCCCATATAGGCATAGCTGAATCCCAGGGCGTAGATTGGACAGGAAGTTTTGGCCCCCCCTCAGTTACTCTCCAGAAAGCAAATGATTCTACCACGGTAGCAATAGTACCCGGATCCCTGAAATTAACAGGTTTCAGGCGAAAACCTCCCGCCATAGGACCTGCTCCATCTGCCTTACTACCATGGCAAGGCCGGCAATTAATCTGATAAAGGGCTCTTCCCTCATCTATGTATTTCTCCACAAGTAACCCCCTGGCTTTCTCTAAACCAATATTTCCCATGTTTTCTTCTTCAATAAATTTCTTTACGATTTTATCCTCGGGATTTCTCAGAGGGTTTTCAAGCTTTTCGTATTTTCCGGGGATAGTCGGATGCTGTATCCTCAATCCTGTGGGTGACTGTGCCTTTGGAGCCTTAAAGGAGTATATTGACCATCCAACCGAGAGTGGAATTATTACCAATATAACTATCTGTATCGTACCATAGTTAGCTTCCCCCGGTTTCCTTCTCAAAAACTCAGTTATAGAAGACACAAATTCATTCAGTTTCTCATCGTTATATGTAATGTATAAGACAACTCCAATTACAAGCAGCATTATGTACATTATCACTGCAGTAACTGGCAGTGCGAAATAGAAACGTGGTATCACCATTACTATTATAAGGCCTATTATGAATGCTATAACAGAATACCAGAATACAGATAATGTTGTTTTCTTTTCACTCATTGCAATCTTAATAAAAATGACAGGATATTATGGAATTCTTCCATGTTTAATGTCTTTGAAAAGTTTGGCATAATAGACGTCGTTTGCGGGGCAATTGTTTCGATCTCGTCCTTTGGTATTTCGATTATCTCACCTTCTTGAGTAGCCAACTCAATCCATTCTTCATCTTCGCTCTTCTTTACACCTGTAATATACTCTCCATCAGTAGTAATAACCAGATACGGCTCAAAACCACTTGCAATCACGGCGCTTGGTTTGAGGATTGATTCAACCAGAAATTGTGCTGTTCTGGTCCCTGCAACAGTAGTCAGTTCAGGTCCTATCTTTTCACCTTTATCTTTTACTGTGTGGCATTTGGCACAACCCGCATTACTCTCTGTATCAAAGAACAAAGACTCTCCAACTTCGGGATCACCTTCCATGTAAGGCGCCCATGCCACGGCTTTTCCCTTGCCGGCGCTTATTTTTTTTACCACTTCCTGAGGTATTTTAATGGTTGATTGGTCAGCTTCTCCCCCCTGCGTCTGTAAATACGTTATAACGGCCGTAATCTCTTCCTGGTTTAAGGAAATAGGAGGCTCATACACAAATGGCATCTCACCCTTGAAACCATCGACGACGTAATTATTTGGAAATGAAACAGATTCTACTAAGTAATCTGTTGCCGTCATACCGGGTTTACCCTGCTTTGCTCTTTCTGCAGCCCTTTCTTCGGCACGTACTGCAACATTGTCCAGGTTAGGACATCTAACTGCACTACCTCTTGTTCCGATCTGATGGCAGGTATGGCACTTCCCTTTGCCCCAGAAAATACTCTCCCCGGCTTCAGGGCTAACACCTGCAATAGTGCCTGCACTCGCCGTCTCCCCGGAAATCCTGCTTAACAACCCACACAAATACACGACACCACCAACAAATACCAAAGTAAAAATAACCACATTGAGGAAAGGTCTGTTCACGCCTTATCCCTCTTCCTTAAAAAATCTATTCTTTTGCTTGGTATCAACATCAAAATCTTCTGTTATTACTTCCCCACCATCTGTATTCGTAAGTGCGGGTTCAGAAATTTCAGCAGACTCACGCACGGCTCTATGCATTTTTTTATCTGAAACACCACTAAGCCAGAAAAGAAACGTAACAATACCAAGAAAAATTAGAGTAACCGCACCAATTACCTTCCCCATATACGCCATTGTTGGTGTATAAGCCCATGGAGAGGTGTCCTGCATTACCCCGTATATGTGCCAATTTTCCCTGAGCCCTGACCTTATATAACCCATCAAGGCAATGAGCATAACGATAGAGACACACATGAGGATAAGGGTATATTGTGACCTTACATTCATCCTCCCCCACGCAATCCCTCCTACTATCTCCGCTCCCTTAAACAAATATATGTCAATTACTGTGTTTACGGCAATACAACTCAGCACCATTAATACCTGAGTAACTGCAATATTTCTCAGAAATGGATTGGCATTTGCCATAATCACAAAACCATAGATACCGAGGACAAGTACAACACTCATAAGCGTAACCGCAAATAGAATAATCTGGGCAAGCTTCCCTTTATTTAGAAATGTTATTATAATAGCTACAGTAATAGCAATTATCTGAAAGAACAGCAGTCCTCCAGGCAGCTTAAAAAACTTTGCCTTCTCAGCAGATAAATCCAGCGTAGATGGGTCGAGCGTGTATGTGATAACACCATACCAGCCGAGTAAAACGGCTACCAGCGCCCCTGTTATACCGACTATAATCTTGGCGCTCATCCCATGCCAGGAGAATGGAAGCGTTGCACCTTTATTTGCCCGTCTATAAAGCAAAAAGCAGAAAAAGGTTGTAAGGATTATGAAGTTTACGACTGCGTTCTTGGCAGACATCAAACCCAGGTACTTCAATATCGGGTGATACTGCCCTCCAATGTTTATTTGTTCCTCAGAGCTTAAAGGCAAGTTATGTGGTGTAAGCCAGATGGCAAAGCATACAATAAGGATTATTAATAAATACTTTATATACTTCTCATACCTTTCTCCCCCCTTTATCCGCTGCATACCTGACCATAGATAGTAGTTACCGCCAAGAAAGATAAATCCTATAAAAATAGCCTGTATAATAAACGTCCAGGAGAAAGCACCACCCATCATGTTGTTTCCCATCACAACACTGTTGCTATAGACCTCTCTGCCCATATAATAACCGGCAAACGGAAGAGGTATCAAGGCCGCAAGGGCAACAAAATTCCCTATGTAACCCATCCAGTCATAATGTGCCTTTTGCTCCGGGCTTTGTGAGCAGAGAAACTTCACGGCGGCATAAGCTCCGCATATCAAACCTCCAAAGGCTATATTAGCGATATAGCGATGATAATTCAGAGGCATCCAGAGTGGATTGTTAAGTGATTGCCAGAAGGTGCCTACAAACTCTCCAGTCTCTTTGTCTATCCCTGAAGGACTCATCATGTAAGATGTCCATGAATTGGATAAGGCCAAAACCATAACAGCAAGAACGTTTATGCCGATACCCAACGAGATATGTGTCCATTTCCTTTTTTCCATGTATGGGGTATGCCAGGTGTAATAATACAGGTAAAGACAAAACGTCTCTGCGATAATAACAAAGGCATATATATACATCGAGTGATTAAACACCCCCGTTAGATATCCCATGAACTTTGGATAAAGCCCATAAAGGCAAAAAGCCAGAAGCCCCCCCAGGGCTGCAGTTGTGGCATAAGCTGCAGAGAGAAGCCTCGTAAACTCATAGGCTAATTTATCGTATCTCTCGTCCCTGGTCTTTACCCCTATAACCTCCATCAAGACGGCAAAGATTGGAACACCCAATACAAAGGCGGCAAACATCAAATGTAATTCAGCCACCATCCAGACTACGAGACGTGAGTCTACTCCAAAAAATGTCCTATAAGCTACTTCTTCCAAAATCAGGGTCCTCTATAGAATTTCAGAAACTTTCAGTCTTTCTTTTTCCTTCTTCTTTTTCTCTTCTTCTTTTTCTTCAGTTCAAAATCTGCCTTAGCTTCTCCACCAGCACTTACGGTAACTTCCTGTTTAGCTTTCCCAAGAGATTCCTGCCAGACTTGCACTGTATATGTACCTGGCGGCACGTCTCCAATCTGAAACCTTCCATTTGCATCGGTGACAGCATAATACGGATTATCCTGTACTATAATCCACGCATTCATCCACTTATGCACGTCACACGTCATCTTAACAGTCTCGGGATATTCAAAAGTTTTTGGGAGTTCTCCCCCACCAGCTACCCCTTCGTTAAATGATGTATTTTTGATAGACCATGAATGGAGATTGTGCATTACATCATCACCATTAAGCAGATCAACAGTACTCCCCGGCGGAATTATGACAACATGAGGTATAAAGACACATCCTTTTTGATCTATTGATGGATTTTCTGCAGGTTTTTCATACTTTTTTCCTTTTGAAATATTCGTAATAGACACCACTGCATTCCTTACATTTTTATCAGAAGACACCAATAATGCCTCGGATGGTTTAGGATCATGCCCGCATGCCTTTTGGTCCTTATCTACTGTTATCATTTTTGTTTCTGGCACATCACCAGCAATCTTTACAGTACCCGTTATTGTTCCACCATTGGAAACGTCGCCTTCCTCATATGCAGCCATGATGTCTTTAGAATTATAAATAAGCAGGCTTAACAAAAGTGCTGCAAACATTAAAGAAAGATACATATAACGACCAATATACTTTTTCATTTCTTGACTCCCCTCTATTTATGAAGATACAGCTTATACTAACATCAAACCACGCTTAGCGTGGTCAAACTGAAATAAATGCACCTGGTCTGCCCCATTCACCTCGTTCCCCCCTGAACCTTATACTCTCATCAACTAGAACCTGCCCATCATCTGCCAATACAACCTTCAGCCTTTCTAACGGTCTTGGGGCAGGCCCTTCAATATTAACCCCATCAGGTGTAAAACCACTACCATGACACGGACACTTGAACTTACCCTCTGATGCCAGCCAGTTAGGTGTACAACCCAGGTGTGTACACTTTGCCTTTATCACATACAGTTTGTCCACCTCCCGAACAATCCAAATTCGCTTTAGTTTCTTAAACTTTACACTAATCCCTAATGTATACTCGGATATGAAACCTATCTTATACTTTGTAGGCGGTTCATATAAAAGACGTGGAAAAAAGAATCTGATAATTGAACCAGCCACCGCAGAAAGGAATATACCCATAACACCCCATCCCAAATAATAAAAAAGCATTCTACGGCTTACGACTTTATCTTCGATTGGTCTTGTTCTGGTTTCTTCCATAACTGTTATTTATACATAGCGTCCTAAATACTTGCGCATTCTAATGTGTCACCCTGAGCCCCCACTACGAAAAAGAGATTCTTCACTTCGCCCGGCCAAGCCGTTCGCCAGCCCGACGAGCATCAGATTGTGTCATAATCCAGAAAAAGGGCATTTTGTCATTCTGAACTTGTTTCAGAATCTAATGATTCCAATAACTTAGCAACCTAAGAGATCCCGAAACAAGTTCGGGATGACAATTGTGACACAGTCTGCATTCTGGCGGGGACGGGTAGTTCAGAATGACAAACTATATAGCGACGAAATTCCTACTAGGATTTTTTGATTTTTTCAACTGAATTACTTGACTCATTCTTAACGCTTTTATCAGGTTCTTTTGATATCAGCATATCTGGTGGAAAATTCATGAGTAAATCCTTGATTGATTCAATCTGTGCTTCCGGTGTTCCGGGAAAAATATCCTGAAAGGATCCTTTTCTAAAAAACCTGGGCATCTTTGTACCGGGCTGGATTAATTGTGGATTTTGCAACCATCTTACTATCCAGCCAGGTTTCAGTCTTTTACTCGCCCGTGATAAATCAGGCGCCCAATCTGACGGCCCCCCACCTTCTGGTGTTACGTCTCCCCTGACATGACATGATGAACAGTTTACGTTCTTTGATTCAAACAGACCCCTTGCTTTTGCCAGATATCCCGGGGTTTCTTTCTCCTTCTTTTCTATATACCCTTCATAAGTTTCCTTAAAAAATCCGTATGGATATTCTTCTCTATCTATTGCTGCAAAATATCTTACAATGGACGCAACCTCATTACTTTGGAAATTAAAGGTTGGCATCCTCACTTCAAGCCATGGCCTCAAGTTAACCGGTTTGTTGAGAAATCTATATAACCATGCAAATTGTACCTTGCTGCCTTCTCCATATAATAATGGCGGCGTAAACACCTTTGCCTCTTCAGGCACCCTTCCCTCTACTTCTACATGATAATCTATGATAAACGATGCTATATCACCACCTTCCGACCTTATCCTGCTTCTAAACCATTTCTTTTTTATTTTAGCCGTCTCACCGGCCTTCCGCCCAAGTCTTCCATTATCTTCCCATAACTGAAAATATAAACTATCTTCTTCCTCGAGCTTAACTATCCCTTTTATTTCACTTCCATCATCTAAACCTAACCTGTCTATAGTAAACTGATGACACCCCATACAATTATATTTATCCACTATCCGCTTACCCTCCACAAGATATCTCTCCTCTTCTGACAGCTTATTCACATAACTCTCCGGCAATTCTTCTTCCCTCAAACCCAATAATACTGTCGATAATGCCGCTACTTCATCCTTTTTCAACCCAAAGTCCGGCATCCTTAATCTATCCTGAGGTCTCCTGTACCTGCCCTCGTCAAATTGCCTCGGGTCACTTAACTTCGCACTTATCCAGGCATGTCTTGCCTTCCCCACATTCTCCTTTGAATGCTCCAACCCAACCTCACCAAGTATCTTCTTCTCCAATAAACCAAAATCAAATAAGCTTATCTCCTTAGAGCCTATCTCCGTCAACTCCACTCCTATCTTATCCTTATCCTCCATCCCTTCTATCTTGTGACATCCAAAACAACCATACCTGTTTATCAGCCTCTCTCCTTTTTCAGCTTTTTTACTATCCTCCAACCATCCAGCCTCTTTTGTTAATTTCTCTTCGTACCCTTCGCTCTTTAAAGTTATCAAATATGCCGCCAGAAACCTCGCATCTTCCTCATCCAGTCTTAAATTTGGCATCCTCGTCCTCGGCTGATGTGCCTTAGGATCCAACAGCCAGCTAACCAAATATTTATAGTTTACCTTTTCCCCTATCCTCGCAAGATTAGGACCATGTACCATGCCTTCATCCTCTATATCACTATGGCATGCCAGGCATCCTACACTTTCAAATATGTACGCACCCTCTTCTATCGTTTCATCATCAAATTCTTCCCTACCACGAGATTTAATCCCCTTTGTTGAGTTTTGCCATAAATATGACGCTATTGCCTTTGCCTCTTCTTCTTCCAGCATAAAATTGGGCATCTTAGTAGTTGGCCTGAATTTCCTCGGACCCCTTAACCACGGAACCAACCATTCAGGATTAACCTTACTGCGTATTTCAGTCAAATCAGGCCCTATCATCCTATTTTGATCCTTACCAAACCCCCCTGTCTTATGACAGCCGTAGCATCCCAATTCTTCAAACAACCTTATTCCCTTCCAAATCTCCTCGCCTCCTGCCAACTCCACACTGTTATCATGACACCTTATGCATGACGACTGCACTGCCTTACCCCTGTACATTGGCGTCGGCCAAAATTCCACCTCACCATGTGCCACTTCCACATCCGTGTTAGACCTCGCCTGTCCCTCATGACACAACACACAACCAAACTTCTCCGGAGGATGATTACCAAGATACACTTCCCTCCTCGGATGACTGGCATAAGGCTGTTCCTCTGAAACACTTTCCTCTTCATTTATTCCTACATGACACGTCATACATCTATCAGCCTTATTTATCTCTTTAAGATACACTTGATGCACCTGTAATTCCGGGCGTTTTGCCCTTAGTTTCTCATATTTCTCATTGGCATTATCTATCGCCTTTGTATATAATTCTATTCGCTTATTATACATCATTATATCACTTTTAATTTCATCTAATCTCTCCTTTAGTTTTTTCCTTCTTGCCTCAATGGATGCCATTTTTTCACTTATTTCTGCACCTTTCTTTCCCAACTCTTTTATTTTTCTATTTGATTCTTCACTCCTGTACTTTCCATATAAATACGCTTCTTCCATTAACTCATTACGTGTAACTATCCCTTTAAATTTTAATGGAGATAACTCTTTTGTATCCAGTTCACGCAATTCTTTTAATGTCTTTTTATATTCATCTTGTATTACAGGACTTCTAAATTTTTCCTGTGCCTTGTTAAGTCCCCCTTGTACCTCTTTATATTTTTCTTGAATGTAAGGGTGTTGAAATGCCAGTAATTCATCCTTATAATCGTCCCTGAGTTTCTGAAGTTCTAACGCATAATACTTCTTTTGATATTCCTTCCATGGCCTTGTTGTATAAAATTCATCCCAGGCTACCCAGGCAAAAGCAAATATCAGTACAATATTCGCAATAAAGAACAAAAACGCATAAGATCTTTCTTCTTCTTTTTTCATATGTTAAACCACGGTGTTACCCAAATGTATTTCAGGTGAAATACCAACCTTAAGAATACTTTTATCGGCAATCCCAGCATCGTCCAGAATAAAAAAGCCACTATCGAATATCTTATAATTCCCAATTGCTCAAGCACCTGACTGTTCTTATACTTCATATAAAAAAATGGTATCGTCATACAAAGAACATAATATATGCTTACAACTCCCCCGCCTATTACAGAACCCAATAGAGATTTTGAATCAATACCCATAAACTGAGTGAGGTCGTAATTCGTCTCTGCCACTATCCTGTGTGGGCTCCACTCCTGCCATGGCCAAAACCACAGCCAGCCGGGTCCACGCACAAACACACCAATAGTTATCAATATTACCCACATAAACAGGAAACCAAAAGAAAACACAGTAATCGCAAACCATCGTTCTCTGAATGTATAATATCCATTGCCCTTCGGATTAACATCAATGTATGGAATGGCCATTAAACCAACTATAATCAAGGATGGAAAAGTAACTCCTGCTATCCACGGGTCGAAATAAACCAGCATTTCCTGCAATCCAAGGAAATACCAGGGCGCCTTTGAAGGATTTGGGGTGACAGATGGATTGGCGAATTCTTCCAGAGGCGCATCTGTAACTATACCCCAAACGAGCAAACCTGCTGTAAGAAAAATAGCAACCAAAAATTCCTTTCTAACAAGATAAGGCCAGGACAATAGATTATCATTTCCAGAATTATCTTCAGGTCGCTTATCTTTGCTTCTCATCCGGTCATATTTAAACGCTTCATAAAAAGCAACTGCGGCGAAGAAAAATACAATAATACCGAAGAGGGCAATAACCTCGTTATCTTTAAGAAATAAAATATGAAAGAAATTTGACATAACGTTTATGAATTATATAAATTATCTTCGAATTATGTAGGGTGGATTAAGCGATAGTGAATCCACCTTTTTTCTCACACGAATCATTTTATTTTGGTGGATTCGGCCTATCGGCCTTAATCCACCCTACCACATTGATCAATTTGTGTAGCTATGTTCATATTAAAAAAAGATTAAAGAGAACCAGAGAATCCGTCTTTCCTCACCCTCCAAAAATGTACGCCAATTAAGAAGGTGGCAATTAATGGAATCGCAATACAATGCCAGATATACGCCCGTAACAATGCATTTGCCCCTACAACCGAACCCCCCAATAAGGCGAAACGAACATCGTTGTATGCCGTCATCCCCAACTGCTCTCCAAATGGCCCTTCATGACCCAAAAGAGGCGTCGCCCTTGCCATATTAGTCCCTACTGTAATTGCCCACATCCCCAGTTGATCCCATGTCAGGAGATAACCTGTAAAACTAAGCAGAAAAGTAAAAACCAGTAGTACAACACCTAATGACCAGTTAAATTCTCTTGGATTCTTATATGAACCAGTCATGAACACCCTGAACATATGAACCATGACGGTAATTACCATTAAATGCGCTCCCCATCTGTGGGTGTTGCGTAATATCTTTCCAAATGGCACACTATAATGTAAGTCTTTTACATCCCAGTAAGCATCATTGACATTTGGATGATAATAAAACATTAGAAGCACCCCTCCTACTGTAAGGTAAAGAAACAGGAAAAATGTAACACCCCCCATACACCATGTATACTTAAGCGCCAACGCACGTCTCGAAATCTCAATAGGATGCATGTGCATAAAAAAATTACCAACAATCGCCAATACATTACTACGATTGGTTTCATCATGCTTACGCCTGAAGATTGAACACCAAATTTGTGAGTTTGTTATAATTTTCTTGACCTTTTCGATGATTTTTTGATTCATTTAAGGTTCCTTTCAGCCCCTGATTAATTATGTTGAGTTTTGTCCCACGCAAGACCCCATGCAACTGATTAGCGCCAGATCGACTCAAAATTTGTGCTCAAATATTTCGCAATCACATCACTCACGGTAGACGAAGGATATGCACTTGTTAGGGCATATCAGTACGCAGGTGCCACATTGGATGCAGAGTTCCGGCTTGATGAGGACCTTTGAGGTCTCGTCGGTTCTCCAATGGCCGCTGTTGAACCAGGCATCAGGCTGGCCGGGCGGAACTGGAACTTCTTTACGCACCATCTCCAGCGCTCCCTGTGGGCAACTAGCCACGCAATTTCCACAGCGATGGCAGGTCTCATCATTTTTTAGCTCTATAAAGAAATCACATTGCAGGCACCTGGAGGACTCGTAAGCGGCAAGCTCCTGGCTCATACCCTCCTCTACCTCTTCGTAAGCCTCCTTGGAAGAGTCCAGCCAGCCGCCATAGACCTTCTCTCTGCGGAGCCTCTGCGTGTCCTCAAAACACCAGGGGGAGCGGTTTCTCTTCTTTTTTTGGGGTATGTCAGGCGACTTAGGCTTCTGGCCGAGAAACTGGAGTATCCTAATGGAAGCTTTGTGGGCCTGGCCAATGGCCTTTATGACGTCGGTTGTAGCGCCATAGAGGAAGTCACCTCCCGCATATACCCCTTCCATGCTAGTGCTGAAGTCATCGGGGTTGATTTTAAAGTCCTCGGGGAAGTTAGAAAGATCTGGTTTTTGGGCGATGGCCGGTAGTACTATGTCGGCCTCTATCTCAAATTCACTATCAGGGATGGGTACGGGTCTACGTCTCCGGTCCTTCTGAGAATCTGTCTCCTCTATCTCTTCCAACTCCATTTTCACACATCTCAGCTTGGCTGCCTTTTTGCCATCATTGCTTATTACCTCTATAGGGGCCGTCAGATAATGGATGGGTATATTCTCCTCGACAAGGGCTTCCTTCTCCTCCTCATCCATAGGCATCTCTTCCTTGCCCCTTCGGTAAAGAACGAAGGTGTTGGCCCCTTGCCTGAGGGCGCACCTGGCTGCATCGGCAGCGGTAAAACCACCCCCAACTACGGCAACTGTCTTACCCTTAACATCCACATCCTCGCCCAGGCTGAGCTTTCTGAGGAAGTCAATGCCCGGGAATATTCCTTCCAGTTGTTCACCCTTGATCATCAACAACATAGGCTTGTGGGCTCCAATAGCTACGCACACGGCATCAAAGTCCTTTCTCAGGCCCTCTAAGGTTACGTCCCGACCCAGGGCAGAGTTGAGCCTGATTTTTATCCCTAATTTCTTTAGTAGATCTATCTCCTCCATTAGCACTTCCGTGGGCAGGCGGTAAGAAGGGATACCCACCCTTAGCATACCGCCCGGCTCAGGCAAGGCCTCGAATACTTCCACCTCACAACCAGAAAGTATGAGGTCATTAGCGACGGTGAGCCCTGCCGGGCCAGCACCTATCACGGCTACGTTCTTATTGTTCTTCTTTATGGGCAGGGTCTCATCCAAAAACCTCTTTACGTAGTCAGGAGTGAGATTGTCGGTGATGAATCTCTTTAGTCCCCTGATAGCTACCGGCTTCGTGGAGACATACGGCCCCACCCGGGGATTTAAGTTTTGCCTCTTGCACTCACCTTCGCAGTAGTGGACGCAGACACGACCACAGATACTGGGGAAGACGTTAGCCACCCGGTTGACCTTCCATGCCTCATAGAGATCACCCTCCAGAATAAGCCGAATGTATTTGGAAATGTTAGTGTCGCTGGGACAAGCCACCTGGCAAGGAGGCATGTTCACTCTATACATAATGTGCTTCCCCTCTTTCCGCAAAAGATATTAAATAGCTACAAAACACCATGTTTTATTTGTAATAGTCTTTACTCCCGTTCCTTCTCCAACCGTTGTTTGATTGCTCAAGTCAAATATTACTTTTTCTTCTTTAGGAAAAACCCCACACTTGCAGTCTTTCCTGATTCCACTGTTACATCTTTTGTTATAGTCCTAAGCTTTTCATGCCAGGCACTTAATTTGTAAGTACCTGGAGGTACGTTATCTATCTTAAAAACCCCATCACTTCCGGTCACTGAAAA
Organism: Candidatus Scalinduaceae bacterium; assembly: GCA_046757465.1. Lineage (GTDB taxonomy): Bacteria > Planctomycetota > Brocadiia > Brocadiales > Scalinduaceae > Scalindua_A. The sequence goes on from JBHHYH010000047.1 coordinate 21,343, forward strand.
ATAAGGATTCTCAAGCACCAGCACAAATGCAGACATCTCTGCATGAACATTACATAAGAGAGGTATTTCACACACCTCGTCGAATGTAACGTGTTTTACAACACCAACGTCATAAGTACCAAGGTTAAACTGCTTGCAACATTCAGGAGGCGAAAAGACATTGTGACGTACAAGGTCACTGTTCGGGAAATCGATCGTTGTACCTTTTTGAACGGCTATAACATGTGGAACATAAGTCAAATTCAATTGATCCACAACCCCATGTTCCAACGGAGCAGCATATTTATTGCCACCTACTTCCTCAATATAAACTACTACATTTTCAGGGTTCCTGACTTCTTTACATTTCACAACCCCCTTAATAGTACCACCATTTTCAACCTTAACTTCTGTCCTTATCCCTCTTTTTAACGACTTCCGTGCCTCTTCTAATTTCTTCTGTGCTTCCTTAGCTTCTTCTTCTGTAAGTGTCTTAATCTCTTCCTGTGCTACAAGATTAGAAATGCAAGAAAAACTTGCAAGTAATATAATCATAAAAAAGCATATAACCCCCGATGTATACTCAAACGGGTAACCTGCTTTATACCTTGTATGGGGTTCATACAAGATGCGGGGGAAAAAGAACCTGATTGCTGAACCAAGTGTCGTAGCTAAGAATACGCCTATAAACCCACAACCAAGTGGATAGAGATGTTTTCTGCAGTTCACGACTTTAGAATTGGTAGGCGCTCTTTCTTCTGATGTTATTTGGCTGCTCATTTATCACTTTTCTTCTTCCTTAAAAAAAATCTACATTTGACGCTTTTCCTGGTTCTAGAGTTACGTCATTTGTTACAATCTTTAGATGTTCGTAATCGAGAAAAAGGAATATTGAAAATAAGAAAGTTTCGATGATTGTATTTAAAACGTTTCGTGAACAGAGAAACGAGATATTTAAAATATAGGATGGAATGCTTTCATCAGAGAAAGCAAATCGTGGTGAGAAAAAATATGGATTGATATTAGCAAAAAGCGAACTTTGCATTAATCACCTCCCCAATGATTAATGTCGGCAATTAAGTCAAATGACAGAAGGAATGAGTAAATACCTGTATTTGGGTTTCCAGAAACCTGATCAAAGACAGGTAAATTACAATAATTCTTTTAATTGTCAACAACAAAACATAAGGTGTTTTTTTTAAAAAACTAGAGCGAATACTCTATGTGCGTTTCGCAAACATAATGCCACGCAAACATACAAACCGTTTATAAATGAACAAATATTATACTAAGTATATGTATAGATTCAAGATAAGAAGTTATATTACACTTAATATAAAAACAAAAGTTACGATGGCGCGCTGTTAAAATCGTAGAAGTTGTCATTTGGAAATAATTTATCTCAATTCTGATTGACAATATGTCGTTTGGAAATAATTTATCTCAATTCTAACTGACAATATGTCATCATTTTCGATAGGTATAATTACGTCTCGTAAATTCTATCTTTTACATCCTGCGGAGTGCGGGCGACTTCGCTCAGGATGGTGACCATAACTTATCGAAATTAAGAAGTTTTTGTTTCGAGGCCATTTTCTATATCCTCATATATACTGAACTTATTTCGCCCTACCTGCACATGCATTGCTCAATCAGGACATAAATGGCAGTTTTATCTAGATGCCCTACCAGCGTATAGAAATCTGGTGCTTGTCTTAAATATTCATTAAGCTTTTCCATCTTCAAGGATTTCATTATTCCCTTAACACCATAATCTTATGTAAAACACTGGTGGCAAATACAGACACAAAATTAAACAGCCGGACTATATATATCGCCACATGAAATATTTCCTTGCAATATAACCAGCTATTTATATATGATATTTCGATTAATTTTTCATTTATATGCATTCCTTTAAATGTAATTTGTGAAAGGAGAATCGATATGAGACGTTCCGAGTTTATGTTGGGAGGTGAAGATTTTAAGGCATTAAAGGCCTCTCAGGTAATGGAAGCGGACGTTGTTGCATGTAGACCAGAGAATACATGGAAGCAAATAGCAGATTTGATGTCACATGGTGGTTTTGGTGATGTACCCATAATAGATAAGGACAAAACTTTATTAGGAATAGTTACAGAATTTGACCTTCTTAAGGTTCTAATGGAAGGGAGGGATGTAAAAAATATTACTGCTGGTGATATAATGACTAAAAACATTGTCAGTGTTTCAGAGGCAACTAATTCAATGGAGGTTATAAATATCCTTGAGACAAAACATTTAATCAGGGTTCCAGTAGTTAGAAACGGCAAGCTGATTGGCATTGTTGCAAGACGGGATGTGCTTTTTTCATTTATTCAAGCTTCAAGGAAAACACCTGATATATTTTAGTTTACTAACTCAATAATTAGTAGAATCAACACAAATATAAAATAATACCTGATGCTTGTCTTTGCGAAAATAAAAATCTTAAAAAGATATGTTTTTACAGGATAACACGATAAAATGCAATTCATACCTCACACAATCTCCCTGCCCGCTCGGCAGGAGGGCTGGAATCTTACAAAGGCATGTAAATTATTATACATACACTGTTATCTTCTAACAAATAACACTCAACCAGTACGTTCCCTCCTCTGACCCGGCACAATGTACGACGATCACTACAAAAGAATTAACAAATACTTATGAAGAACTGGACACAGACATTGCATATAAGGTAAGTTAAATGCCATTAAGTTAAGGAGCTAACACCTTTAACCTTTTTCAGGATTGTATTATTAATGCCATTATGATATTATACAAAAAACTTGAGTTGGAAAATATTTCGATGATACCAATTATTTCTATAACTGGAAAGACTGAAAGTGGTAAGACTACCCTGATGGAGAAACTCATCCCTGAGTTAGTGCGGCGACATTATAAGGTAGCTACCGTGAAACACGATGTTCATAGTTTTGAGTTTGATAAAAAAGGCAAGGATAGCTGGCGCCATAAAAAAGCTGGGTCTTCCATAGCCGTAGTCTCATCACCAAAAGGAATTGCTGTTTTCAGAGATGTAGAAAGAGACCTTACTC
>JBHHYH010000048.1:0-24364 GCA_046757465.1 Candidatus Scalinduaceae bacterium
CTACTCCCTACTCCCTACTGCCAATTGCCTACTATTTATTGCCCATGGCTATCTGTGCCCAAGAACAATACTATCCTTCATAACGATCCTGCCTGCTACTATGGTCATGACAGCCTGACCTTTCAATTTCCATCCATGAAAAGGGCTATTTCTGGATTTTGACTCAAAGTTACTAACATCCACTATCCACTCTTTATTCATATCAATAATAGTAACATCCGCAGGCGTCCCTGGCAACAAACTTCCTCCTGATACTCTAAATATTTTTGCAGGATTTGTAGACATTTTTAATATTGCATCTTTTAAGGAAATTATCCCGGGATTTACAAGTTCTGTAATTACCAATCCCAATGTCGTTTCCAGACCTATTACGCCTGGGGCGCCCGCTTTCTTATCGTCAAAAGCATGTGGAGCATGGTCTGATGCGATAGCATCAATAACTCCCTCACTTAATCCTTTCTTAATTGACTGCACATCGTCTTTAGAGCGAAGCGGAGGATTCATATTTGGTCTTTCACCATTGTTGTCTACATAATCCCTATCAAGTAACAAGTGGTGGGGAGTGGTTTCACAGGTTATATTAGCCTGGCTTTTCCACTTACGGATATGTTCTACGGACTTCTTAAGGCTAACGTGAGAAAAATGCACATGGCAGCCTGTTGACCTGGCATAACCAATGTCTCGTAATATATAATTTGCCTCATTTTCAAAAATCTCCCCTGGAGAAAACCCCAGATCTGCTTTGGAAATATCTTTTGCAGACAAAGAGGCAGAATCCTCACAATGAGGACTCAGGGGCTTATGTTTCTGTGCGGCTACCCTTAAAGCCTCTTCCATCAAATCCTTTTTTAGTACAGGATTTCCATCATCCGAAAAGGCTACAATGCTACTATGGCTACCAAGCCTTTCCATATCCGTAAGGGTTTCCCCTTTTGATCCTTTAGTTATACACGCCTTCGTATATATATTTACTAAACCTTTCTCCTTAACCTTTTTCATGAGGTTCTCAACTTTTGTAATATCATCTATTGGTGGGTTTGTATTAGGTTCACACATAATGGTGGTAAACCCCCCTTTTGCCGCTGCCCTTGAACCTGTTTCTATAGTTTCTTTAGCTTCATATCCCGGTTCTCTTAGATGCACGTGACAATCAATTAATCCCGGTACAACAATCATTCCAAATACATCAACGACTTCAATGTCTTCATTTTCATGAACTATATCTTTTGACACCTTTGATATCTTACCGTCCAGTATTAATACATCAGATACTGAATCCATATCTTTCAGTGGGTCTATGACATAGCCATTTTTTAAGAGTATGTTATTTTTGTTATTCACCATATTTTTCTAAACTTTTTTCGCTTCTTTCAAAATGAAATATTTGTTTGACCAGCATAAGCATGAATCTTAATAGACGTTAATCTGGCTTTTTATGTGTTTCATTTTTCTCCGAAGGAGCTTGTGTAGGGTGGATTAAGCCCCCACAGCTTGCTAGCGCAAGCTAGCAGTGGGGGCGAATCCACCTTCATTCTATTCAAAGCCCATATCCTCAATTGTCACAGGTTCATTGCTACCCCAATCTCTCTCATACAAGCCTTGTTTAACAGCCATTTCAAAAGAACTATGCGGCCAATCAATCGGTTTCGTTACAAAACCATGTTTAACAGGATTGTAGTGAACATAATCCATATGCCTTTGCCAGTCTTTTTCATCACGGATCAAATGCTCCCAAAACCTGTGTTGCCATACTTTCTTTTCACCTCTCTTCGTCAAAGGTACATTAATTCCTATAGAAAAATAACGTTTTATCAATCTCCACCGTACTGAAAAATCGTTATCGACTTCTGGCAACATCCAAATGCAATGAAGATGATTTGGTAATACAACAATAGCATCCATGTGAAAAGGATACCTCAACATGACATGTCGAAATGCATCACGCAAGCGTTGTATGTTTTCAGCCTTAGCAAGATACTTAAACCGCTTAAATGTCACAACCGTAAAAAAATAACAGCCTCCTCGCTGGTAAACTCTTATATATTGACTCATATATTATCATACAGAATTTTGGTGAATTCGGCCTTAGTGGTTAATGCCTTTCAGCGGGCATTCTTCACATTGTTCTTTGGGTTTGCAATAATATTTTCCAACCCTTACCAGAAGGGCATGGTATTCATTATAAAGAGATACGTCTTCAGGCAGATTTTCCTCAAAGAAGACCTTTATATCTTCGTACTCATAATCTTCCGGTATTAACTCATGCCTTACGAGGACTCGTTTCGTATATGCATCAATAACAAACATAGGCTTCCTTGCTGCATAAAGAAGTATCGAATCTGCGGTTTCCCTCCCTATACCATTTATAGAGAGTAATTCCTCGCGTAGTTTAACATAATCCTGCTTAAACATCTTTGTTAAGCTACCATTATATTTCAGGAAAAGCCATTCTATAAAGTGTTTAAGCCTTTTAGCTTTGACATTAAAATATCCTGAAGGCCTGATAAGTTCTGCAAGCTTCTTTATGTCAATTTCATGTAATTTTCTGGGCGTGAACACCTTCGCTTTCTTTAAGTTCTTAATAGCCTTCTCAACATTGCCCCAGTTTGTATTTTGGGTAAGGATTGCGCCGATTACTATTTCAAAATCAGTGTCACCCGGCCACCAGTGTTGCTTGCCAAATGATTTAAACAAACGATCATAAATATCAAGAAGTATCTTTGAATTACTCATGACACATTATTCTAACAAACCTCACAACATAAAAGCAAAAACTTTAATACTATCAACATAAACCATCAGGCTGTAGCGGAAGGTCATGCCAGAGGCAGATCTCCCTACGGTACGACTTTAGCCTTCCATTATAATTTAGCAATCAAAAAAATGGAAACCTGAAGGTATCCGCTACTCCTACATCTTATTTCATAAATAAGGAAACTGATAAAAAGTTGACAATCTCCATAAACATTTGATAATACACGGAAATCATATAATAATATTGCCTTTGCCGGAGAGTGGGTGCAATATAGCACTACAAATCCGGAAGGTGCTGAATATATTGCCGTATGCTGTCCAGGCTTCTCCCCGAATATAGTTCATAGGGATGAATAACTTTGCCTAATGCGTGTCCATATTCAATGTTAACCGCTTCCACCCGCACACTCAATATCTTGGCCGCTTTTATCTGGTATGTCGGGGGCATTGTGCTGCTGCTAAAGGGGAGCAGTCTGCTGGTCGAAGCACATTCACTGAAACCAGAACAGGACTGGCTCTGGCTCGCCGCCGTTGCCGGACCGTTCATTGGCGGCATAGAGGCAAGGTTCCTTTTCAGCAAAAGTTGCCAAAGGAATCTGGCCAGAATAGGTGTCCTGGATCAGCCAAGGATCTGGCAATTTTTCAGGCCGTGGTTCTTTGCAATCTTAACCGTTATGATCCTGGCCGGCGCAACCTTATCCAGGCTGGCACACAATAATTATGTCTTCTTAATCGGCGTGGGCATATTGGATCTCAACATCTCTGTAGCTCTACTGGGGAGTAGTTACGTCTTTTGGAAACAAAAGGCATTTGTGAAATAATGTCTGGGTCTGATTTTAAGAGAACTATAATGAATAGCATTTTTGTTGTAGGACCAGGGCGTCTAGGTGGATATGTTGCTTTTAGAGCCTTGCAGTTGGGTTTGGGAAAACGCCTTTATATAGCAGGGAGGACAAAGGAAAAGACATTCGGAGTTGCAAGGGATTTGCAAGAGGCTTTTCCAGATTCGAAAGTCGTGCCTATTGATAAGTATGAATTACCTTGTAAGGTGAACTTTACATTCTTCACTTTTTCAACTTTAAATTGGAAACCAAATATTGGTGTAAACGACCGATGGATCGAGGCACAGTCTAATTTTTCTATTGTTGCTGAAATTGCATCCGCCCTTAATCCCTTAAATCTTGGGGATGTGTTTATACTAAGTAATCCTGTTGATCTTGTAACAAATTTCGTTGCGCATAAATTCAGAAGTTCAAGAATTTTTGGAGTAGGAGTTTCACTTGACGAGCGAAGAATTGCTCGTATCCTTAAAAAGTGTTATGGTAAAAAGCTAATACGAGTTCCATGCATCGGTGAACACGGCACAAATATTGTGCCGTTGTTGTCTCACATTTTACCAGAAAGCAGAATTAATCGGGAGGTATATAAACGAATTAAGGAAGATGCATTTAGATTTACTGAGCCGATTATTCGCTATACATCAATACCATTTTACGGACCAATAACTGAGCTAGACCGTTTATTGACAATGATGTGCAAAAAAAGTACAGGTACATTTTCTCTAAGTGTACCTCTAAACGGATATCCATTTGGAGTTTCTGGTATCTCGTTGGGTGTTCCAGTTCACATGGAAGATGGAAAGCTAACCGATATCGAGCCATTAAAGCTTAATGATTTAGAACGTGAACTATTTTCATTTGCTGCTATTCAATGTAAAGAGAACTACAGGAAATTAATTAATGTGAAATCGTGTTGATACTCCAGTAGTAAAATTATTTAGAAATAAAATAATAATATAGATTTCCAAAATTATGGTTTATTCTTCAGTATTAATCTTCATTTCCCATAACTTTTCAGCCAGTTTTTCTATATAATCTCTGCCTCTTTCACCATTTTCCAATACATCTAACCATCTCTTAGGGATGCCTCTTTTTCCGTGATAGGCACCACTTATTGCGCCTGTCATTGCGCCTATTGTATCGGTATCACCCCCAAGGGAAACAGCGTAAGCAACTGAATCTTCAAAATCATGATTATGAGAAACAAAAGAATATATAGCCGTTGGTACGGAATTGGGAGCACTGCTATCATGTCCTAATTTGTTTACTACTTCGGCCTTATCGGGCATACATCCTAAAAGCTCTTTTATTTGTTGCATCTTAGCCTTATAAATATTTCCTTCGTCTGAAACAAACACAATCAAATCCGAAACAAACGATTGTTTATCCAGTTCTTCCGAGGGGTCTAAGTTTATGGCCTTTGCAACAGCAAACGCCTGCAACGCTGCACCCTCTCTACCAAATGTATGAGCGTGCGTAATACTACTTGAATCATAAGCTACCTCACGGAGTTTATTAGGGTCATCATAGTAAAATGCGCCAATCGGGGCAATTCGCATAGAAGACCCGTTGCCGTAGGAGCCTCCACCAAATACTCTCTCACCAGCAAGGTTCCATTCAACACCATTTTTTATCAGAGAAAGGGCATTTACGGTGCCCTGACCATAACCCCTTTCCGGATTGTATAGATTAATAAATCTATCTGCCATGTCCGCACCATTGAATCCTTCACATTCTATCATTGACTCAGCAATTCCTATCATCATTTCGGTATCATCAGTGTATGTTCCCACCCCCAACCTTGCATCAAGCATTTGCCTTAATTCGCCAAAATTGGCCTCTATGGTATTATAATCATACCCTTCTACAGGCATTCCTAATGCATCACCGACATGGGTACCCAACATGCAACCGATGAACTTGTCTTTTAACATATCATTATTCATGTTAACCCTTCATACCCCTTTGGGTGCCCCAAAGGGGCACCACAAAAAGATGAAAATAGGGGTCATTGCGAATCCGTAGTGGCGGCCACCCGAGGCGCCCCTTGTCGCCTGGGGCGACCCTGTTGGCTAGCTTCAGATCCGCCTCGTGCGGGAGGCAACTTCTAGGTGCGACACAGTCGGGATGAAGTAATATCACAAGGGCAAAAGACTAGATTGCTTCGCTTCCCCCTCTTTCATTCGGGGCTACGGCTTACCGCAAACACAAAAGGGGCTATTTATGCTCAATTAGTTGCCCTCTTTTTTTAGGTCTGAAGTAAAACCTTAATGGTATTTCATGAAAGGGTAGATCCTTTCGCAATTGATTAGATAAATATCTTTCATAATCAGCATTGAAAAGAGATTTGTGATTGACAAACAGTACGAATGTTGGTGGACAGACAGATACCTGCGTAGCATAATACATTTTGGCAATTTTATTTTTTCTTTTTCTCGGACGATGTAGAGCAAAGGCATGTTCAAGCACTTTGTTTAGTTCAGATGTCGATACACGCGTATGCGCCTGTTGAAAAATCTCCTGAGCCAGTTCAATGGTCTCAATCACGTTCTGCCCATTTACTGCACTTATAAATGACAAAGGAGCAAAGTACAGTCCGGGCAACCGAGATTGAATATAGTCCGTAAACTGGCCAACTTCAACACCTTCTGCAAGGTCCCATTTATTGATAACCAATATACAGGGTTTAAATTGAGTTTTAATAAAATCACCAATTTTTTTGTCAACCTGAGAAATCTTTCTGGGCGCGTCTATCAATAAAAGTACGATATCGGCCCGACGGATAGACCTTTCTACTCTTGACATGCCGTAAAATTCTATAGAACCCTGGATTTGCTTCTTCTTCCTTATCCCGGCTGTATCAATTGCAACAAACGGTTTACCCTCTATTTCAAATCTTACATCAACAGAATCTCTGGTAGTACCAGCTATCTCACTAACAATAACCCTTTCCTCATTAGCAAGCGTATTTATAAGCGTAGACTTTCCGGCATTCCTTTTCCCAACAATTGCAATCTTCATTAATGGCTTGAGTGTTTTTTGCTTTTCACTTATTTCTGGAAGGGTAGCAACAATCTTATCCAAAAGATTTGATCTGCCATGTCTTTCCAATGCGGAAATCGGTAACGGTTCTCCCAAACCTAGCTTGTAAAATTCACCCGCCTGAAGCTCAAATTTTGGCGTGTCACACTTGTTGACAACAAGAAGGAGTGGTTTTTTAATTTTTCTGAGTCTTTCTGTGACATCTACATCTAATGGGGTGATTCCTTTACGAACATCAACAACGAAGATAATTAGATTTGCTTTTTGGAGTGCTATCTCTATTTGAACCTCTATCTCATGGGCGAGCTCCACATCATCTTTTATGCCTAAACCGCCTGTATCAATCAGCTCAAATAGTCTTCCTTCATGTTCAATTTCTATGGATATTCTGTCTCTGGTAACACCACTCGTGGGATCAACAATTGAAATACGTTTCCTGGCTAAGCAGTTCAGGAGGGAAGATTTGCCAACATTTGGTCTCCCTATAATGGCTACGATGGGAAGGAACATTATTAAGGCTCAGGTATTAAACCATGATATATCCATAATTAATTGGGTAAATAGCTTATTGCCTTATGTGAAAATCTGTGGTTAAGGTGTCAAAATTATTTTAAATGATAAGTCCCTTTATCCTTTTAAGTCTGTTCCTCAGGTGAGGACTCACCTGGTTCTTCAGGAGGTTTTTCCTTTAGTTCCTCCTCTTGTGTTGTTTGCTCCTCTTGTGTGGCTGTTGTTTCAACTTCTTCTGTCTCAACCTTAGTCTCTTCTTTTTCTCCCTCTTCTTTTTCTCCCTCTTCTTTTTCTCCCTCTCCTTTTTCTTCCTCTTCTATCTCCTCTATATACACATCATTTATATCTGTACCATCAACGTCCTTCCTCAATAGGAAATAAGCTATAGTACTGGCTGAACCCGCAAACGCAACTACCAGACTTCCAATAACTACCTTCACTAACACTACATATATCATAAGCATCAAAGCGGTAAATTTCATTGACAAAAGGTCAAGTGATGCCATCGGAGCCTTGCCATAATCACCTCCCAATATAACCGCACTTATAGATTCAAATTTTTCTCCCATACCAAATCCAACAGTATAAAAAGAAGTCTGCATAACAAGGCAAGCAACAAGGCTTACTAAAATAGTAAAAATAGAACCACAAATTATTATGCCAAGGAATAATGATATAAAATGCTTAGGTTTTGAAATTACATAACTATATGCTCTACTCATTGCATCAAATGCATCTGAACCCTCTGCACTTATTGTAGGAAACATGAGAAAAAACCCTATTGCACCAATGATTCCTATAAAGATAATTAAGAAGCCTGAAAGAATAGCCAAAGGAAATCCGATTGCCACGGCAATCTCACCTATATATTTTATTTGACCAAAAAGTCCTCCGATAATATTACACGCAACAAAGAATAATACGCCTAAGGCAGGCGTAATCGGCGACCAGAAGTATGACCAAAACTTTTTTGATGCAAAAGAAAGGGCCTCTTTAAAACCTATTTTTTCGTCCCTTGCAAATTCCAAAGCCGCTAAGCGAGTAATTGCACCACCAATAATAGACCAGATTATCAATAATCCCACAACCAAAACAACAAGACCAAGATACTCAGCCCAATCAACAGTTGCCATTCCAGACAAAAATGCACTAAATAAATAGGATAAGCCAAGGCGAGGTGAAACCAAAACCTTATCGATTATTGTAAACGGATCAGTGTTAATTAATTCCAAAGCAGAGAGAAAGGCAAGAACTACTAAAACCCAGATTATACTGAAAACAATTCCAACAAAGGCAAATATTAACTTGTTGAAATCAACCGTCATCTTAAATCCGCGCAGTATATCACGAAAGTCCTGTGTAATTTCCTGCATCTTTTACTCCTTCCTTGTAATTTGTAAGTTAGAAATGGAAATAAGCGCTTTAATTATAACAACTCATCCAATTTGTCAAGTAAAAGCTGCGCGACTTGTTTATTTTATATCATTCCGCCTTATCATCCGTAATCGGTTCTTCAATGCGTCGTTCCTCGTCAAGCCATGAGCCCAAGTCTATTAGTTTGCAACGTTCACTGCAAAAAGGAAATGTAGGAATATCGCTTATACAATCATAGATAAGTTCTTTTTTACAATTCCGGCACTTAATCTTTGGCATTTTTCTTCTTTTTTGTTTTCTTATTTTTGCTATCTGAAGTGGCAGGTGTCTTTTCTGCTTCTAAGCGCGACTTATATTCTTCACTTCGGTAATCAGTCTGATAAAAACCGGATCCTTTAAAAATAATCGTACTACCCGCACCAATAAGTCGCTTCACTTTCGGTTTTCCACATTCCGGACATCTTCTAATAGGTCTGGCAGATATTGGTTGAAACAACTCGAATTTATAATCGCATGCATTACATTTATAATCGTAAGTCGGCATATTTCTTCTCTTCCTTCCAACAAAATTTATTCAGACGCAGATCTGTCATCTTTAGTTACGTCTGATTCCTTTTCATTAATGGTTCTCTTGGAAACTTTTACTTTTGAAGGCCTGACAACACGCTCTTTCAAAAGAAACCCCCGTTGTAATTCCTCAATAACTGTATGATGGGGATGTTCATTATCCTCCTCCCAAGCTACAGCTTCATGAAGGTTAGGATCAAATGGCTTCCCTACCGTCTCGATAGCTTTTACCCCATGTTTTTCTAAAACTTTAAGCAATTGGTCTTCTATTAACTTTACACCCTCTACAAATTTATCAATATCTTTTGAGTTCTCTGCCAATTTTGCAGCTCTTTCAAAATTGTCAAATTCTGGTAAGAGGTCGAGTATAAGGTCTTGAATAGCATATTGAGCAGTTGTCTCGTGTTCCTTACGCATTCTTTTCTGGTAATTCAATAACTCCGCTCTGGTTCTTAATAATTTATCCAGGAAGGAGTCACTCTCTTCTGCTTTTTTTCTTAACTCATCAACCTCACTTTTTTTTAAAACTACTTCTTCTTCAATGCCTGATTCCGCGTCTTTTATTCCCGCTTCCCCTTTACCTTCTGACTCATCCTGCACCTTCGGTTCCTGCTTTTTTTCCTCTTTTACGGGTTCATCTTTAGTGTCTTTTGTTTTCTGGTCATTTTGTACTTCAGACATATCAACAAATTCCCCCATACTTCAATGAAATGAATTACTTAAAAAAGTTCCTTTACCTTTCGAAAAAAACTTTTTCGTTTAGGTGTTACATTTTTATGTTCCAGTTCTGCAAACTCTCTTAATAATTGTTCCTGTCTAGGAGTTAATTTAGCGGGAATCTCAACTATAATATGCACTAACAAATTTCCCTTCCCATAACCACGAACATGCGGAAACCCCTCTCCCTTAACTGGAAGGATATCTCCATTTTGTATTCCACAAGGAACCTTAACCTTTACAAACTTCCCTGAAATTGTAGGTACATCAATTTCGCTCCCCAATGCTGCCTGAGAAAACGTAATAGGAAAATCACAAATTACGTCATAATCCTGTCTTTTAAAAATAGGATGTGGTCTTATAAGTATATCACAATATAAATCTCCTGGGGGTGCACCGTTTTCCCCAGGTTCACCCTGTCCTACCACACGCAGCCTGGTTCCATCTTCAATACCAGCAGGTATCTGAACCTTAATTTCAGATTTTTTTGGATACATACCATTCCCCCTACATCTATGGCAGGGAGTTTCTATAATTTTCCCCTTACCCTGACATCTTGGGCATGTAGTCCTTAACGTAAAAAAACCCTGCTTTTGGTGCACCTCCCCTTTGCCCCTGCAATATGGGCAGGATACTGGCGATGTTCCTTTTCTTGCTCCTGTACCCCCGCACTCTTCACAAAGATTTTTCTTGGTAATTTCTATTACTTTCTCTACACGAGTAGCAACCTCACTAAAATCCAAGACAATATCACATCTTAGACTTGCACCGCGACGGCCCGCTCTTGCCCGGGTTCTACCACCAAAAAATTCTTCAAATATACTACCCCCACCAAAGATGTCACCGAATGCATCGAATATATCATCATAATTACCAAACCCTCTGGTTTCTACTCCCCTTAATCCTTCGTGACCAAATTGATCGTACCTTCTTCTTTTTTCCTGATCACTAAGAACCTCATATGCCTCGGCTGCTCCTTTAAACATTTCTTCTGCTTTTTTGTCGCCAGGGTTTTTATCCGGATGATATTTTAGAGCCAGTTTTCTGTAAGCACGTTTTATCTCCTCTTGACCAGCATTTTTTTTAACTCCAAGAACATTGTAATAATCTTCTTTGCGCATATATTTATACTCAAGCTAAGCATGACGTTTAAAATACATTATAAATTCAACATTAATCTAAATCACTTCCAGATCTATATAACCCTTAAATATAAAAGAACTTAAAACTATGAAATATTCTTTCTAATAATATATACAGGCAATATGCAAAATGTCAAGCATGTTTTGTTACTAACAAGAGTGCGTTTTTGTACCATGATAAAAAAAGGCCACATTTTATATGTGGCCTTTTTCAAAACATATTATATAAATCCCAGACGTTAATTAGTATACACTTCCCGCAACAGGGCCTTCTTCCTCATCCTCGTCCTCCTTTAACTCTGTAACCATAACTTCGGTCGTCAGCATTAATCCTGCTATGCTAGCTGCATTTTGTAAAGCACTACGTGCAACTTTCGCGGGATCAATTATCCCTTTTTCTAACATATCTACATACTCACACGTGTTGGCATCAAAACCTATATTAGTGCCTTTTTCTTTTACCTCTTCTACAACTACAGACCCATCTTCACCTGCGTTAGACGCAATCTGCCTTAAGGGAGCTTCAATGGCTTTTACTATTATATCAGCACCTACTTTTTCATCACCCTTTAGTTTCTTACGTATCTCTCCGATCTTTGGAATTATCCTGATAAAAGCAACTCCGCCTCCTGGAATAATCCCCTCTTCTACTGCTGCTCTTGTAGCGTGAAGAGCATCCTCAACCAGCGCCTTCCTTTCGTTCACCTCAGCTTCAGTAGCACCACCTACGTTTATGACTGCAATACCACCTGTAAGTTTTGCAAGTCTCTCCTGAAGTTTCTCCTTATCATAATCAGATGTGCTTTGTTCAATTTGATTTCGGATTTGAGAAATTCTACCCTTTATGTCTGCCTTTTTTCCTGCTCCTTCAATGATTGTAGTATTATCTTTATCGATCGTAACTCGTTTTGCTCTACCAAGGTCTTCAAGTCCCAATGTTTCTAATTTTACCCCGATGTCTTCTGAAACCATGCGCCCTTCTGTGAGTATAGCGATGTCTTCAAGCATGGCCTTTCTTCTGTCACCAAAACCAGGCGCCTTAACAGCCGCACAGTTTAAAACTCCTCGTAATTTGTTGACGACCAACGTAGCCAACGCCTCACCCTCAACCTCCTCAGAGATGATTAAAAGGGGTTTACCAATGCTTGCTATCTTCTCTAAAAGTGGAAGAATATCCTTCATACTAGAAATTTTCTTTTCATGAATCAATATATATGGGTCTTCAAAGACAACTTCCATAGTTTGAGCTTTTGTTACAAAATAAGGCGAAATAAATCCTTTATCAAACTGCATTCCTTCAACAACGTCTAAGGTTGTTTGAATACTTTTAGCCTCTTCAACCGTAATAACGCCATCCTTACCCACCTTATCCATGGCATCTGCCAGTAGATTTCCTATTGAAGAATCATTATTAGCTGAAATCGTGCCGACCTGGGCAATCTGAGACCTATCCTTGACTTTTTTACTTAAACCTTCTATTTCTTCAACCACCGCATTTACGGTCTTATCTATACCCCGTTTTAGGGCCATAGGATTTGCACCTGCGGTAACGTTCTTTATACCCTCATTAAAAATTGCTTCAGCCAGAATTGTTGCGGTCGTTGTACCATCCCCAGCTACATCGCTGGTCTTAGAAGCTACTTCGCAAACCATCTTTGCACCCATATTTTCGAATGGTTCTCCCAACTCTACTTCTTTTGCTACAGTCACACCATCCTTCGTAACGGTAGGTGACCCAAAACTCTTTTCCAGAATCAGATTCCTGCCAGTAGGACCCATAGTTACCCTTACAGCATCTGCTAATTTCTTTACCCCACTTCTCATGTTACGCCTTGCCTCTTCATCAAACAAAAGCTGTTTTGCTGCCATAATAAAACCTCCTGAACTTAATTATTCAATTTTCGCCAATATATCACTTTCTCTTAAAATAAGATATTCTTTTCCACCAACCGTTATTTCTGATCCTGCATATTTGCCGTACAATACCTGATCACCCTTTTTTACTAAAATTTTGGCTCTGCTGCCATTATCCAAAAGTTTTCCTTCACCTACAGAAATTACCTTTCCTTTTGTAGGTTTTTCTTTTGCAGTGTCAGGTAAAACAATTCCACCTTCTGTTTTTTCTTCTGCCTCCAGGGGTTCAACAACAACCCTATCATCTAAAGGTCTAATTGCCATAACTAATCCTCCTTTTTGTTCTAATAATCATAATAAATATTCATTTATAATTTATGGGGTTTTACATTCCACCCATACCCATACCTCCCATTCCTCCCATTCCTCCCATTCCTCCCATTCCTCCTGGAGGCATACCACCCGGTGGCATCATTCCTTCTTCCTTCTTAGGAATTTCGGTAATAAGACAATCACTTGTAAGAAGTATTCCTGCGATACTCAATGCGTTTTGTAATGCACACCTTGTAACTTTTGTAGGATCAATCACGCCAGATTCAAGAAGATTACAGTATTCTTCTCTCTCAGCATCGTAACCAAAAGACTTATCTTTAGATGCTAAAATCTTTTTTACTACGACCGCACCTTCCAATCCTGCATTTCTAGCTATTTGCTTTACAGGTTCGCTAAGAGAATTCTTTATTATGTCAACACCAATATTTTCGTCGTCTTTCAATTTAAGATTATTTAATATCTCCAAAGCTCTTAACAATGCAATGCCACCACCCGGTAAAATACCTTCTTCTATCGCTGCACGAGTAGCATGTAACGCGTCCTCTACACGTGCCTTCTTTTCCTTCATTTCAGTCTCTGTTGATGCACCGACGTTTATTTGCGCTACACCGCCTGCCAATTTCGCCAGCCGTTCTTGCAATTTTTCACGGTCGTAGTCAGAGGTTGTTCCCTCGATTTCCCCTTTTATCTGATCTATACGTCCCCTAATCGCATTTGAGGCACCACTGCCCTGAATAATAGTTGTATTTTCGGAATCTATGTTAATTTTCTTTGCAGTTCCAAGTTCATTCAACTCAATACTTTCCAACTGTATTCCCAAATCTTTAAATATAGCCTTACCACCTGTAAGTATAGCAATATCTTCCATCATTGCTTTTCTGCGATCTCCATATCCTGGCGCCTTAACCGCAGCACATGATACAGTGCCTCGAAGGTTGTTAACGACCAGGGTAGCTAACGCTTCACTTTCAACATCTTCTGCTATTATCAAAAGAGGTCTTTTAGCCTTTGCAACTTTCTCAAGTACAGGCACAATTCCCTTAATAGCAGAAATCTTTTCCTCGTGTATCAGTACATAAGCATCTTTCAATTCTACTTTCATATTATCTTTGTCGGTTACAAAATGAGGTGATAGGTATCCACGATCAAATTGCATACCTTCAACTATCTCGACATCTGTACCAAGACCTTTTCCCTCCTCAACAGTAATAACACCATCTTTACCTACTTTTTCCATTGCATTAGCAATCATATTACCTATTTCGCTATCATTATTGCCTGCAATAGTAGCAACATTAGCAATTTCTGTTTTCTGCTCTTTTATTTTCTTACTCATGTCCCTAAGTTTTTCAACCACCTTGTCAACTGCTACCTTCATTCCACGATTAAGAGCCATTGGATCCGCACCTGCTGAAACACATTTTAAACCATTATTGAAAATAGCCTCAGCCAATATCGTTGCAGTAGTAGTACCATCCCCTGCAACATCACTTGTTTTTGACGCCACTTCCTTTACCAGTTTTGCACCCATATTCTCATATGGGTCCTTTAGCTCCACCTCTTCTGCAACCGTTACTCCATCCTTTGTTATTGTGGGACCACCCCATCCCTTATCAAGAACCGCATTTCTGCCTCTTGGTCCCAAAGTACATTTAACTGCACTCGCTAGCTTTGAGATTCCTCTTTTTATGGCCAATCTAGCTTCTTCTCTAAACACCAACTGTTTTGCCGCCATTAGTTTCCTCCTTATCTAATTTATAGACACAATCTCTTTGATTAGTTTACTAAAGCAAAATATGTACCAATATACCTGCAATATCTCATATGATCTTAACTCATTGTATATATATATCTTAGAAAAAATCATTACCTTAAATAATCAATAATACAAACAAATAAAGTGTCATTATGACAGTTGCCCATTTCCTAATTTTGTAGCGAGTGCCAATGTGGCAGGCTAAAATACTGCTGCTAATTCCGGTGTTTAAGACCAAGTTTTTTGGCCTTTTCCGCATTGAACATTACCAGCATATAACCTTATCACAATCAGCTATAAGCTTTAACATTTGTACATAATCTAAAGTATTGAATAACGTATCTACGCCTCTTGCTTTTACATCATCATTACAGACAAATACTCTAAAATCATTATTGGGAATCGATTCAACTAAAACAGCATCATGAATAAGAAGAAACGTAATCCTGTTGGTCATTCCTGTTTGAGATTTTTCATACATCCTTAATAAGAAATTCAAATCTTTCTTTTCTTTTACAATAAAGAGTATCTTCATTTATAACACAAAAATTACTTCCCGTCCGAACCGGAACGGCCAAGCTGGAATCCCGCCAGGGCGGACGTGGACGTTCGCCACAGCGAATCTGCCTCAGGCACGACCTCCCGACAGGCCTGCCCGACCAAGAGACTGTATCACAATAGAGAAAACACATAATACGTCATTCTGAATCCTGTGCTGAACTTGTTTCAGTATCTAATTATTTCAATAACTTAGCAACCTAAGAGATCCCCCCCCACTGCTAGCCCCGTACGGCGTTCTAGCCTACAGGGCGAGCAAGCTGTGGGGGGAGGGGATGACAATTGTGATACAGTCTCTTAGTCGTTCTGGCGGGGAGGTGCCATTGCTTAAGGCAATTCAGAGAATTGCACGGAATCCAGTTTTCACCATTCGTGATGATCCAACTGGTCATGAGCGTTTAACACGTAATAACCACGTCTCCAGTGGAGATAACCTTTGCTATTTGAGACTGATTCATAATCTCCACATCGTCATATTTAATATTGTCCTTCCCCAATTTTTCAAATGCCTCTTTCTCGACAATAAGCCTATGCTTCAAAAGCTGTAGAGTTTCTATATGTTTATGGATAACTCCTGAATTTATTAGCCCAGGCTTATTTTCTAGCATTAAATATACACCGTCACCAAGAAATACTACCGTAATCTTGTTTTCCTCCAGCGTCAATCCCACACACATTCTCAACATCTCGGAGTTGCGAGTTGTATTAAAAGGTGACTTACGAATTACGACGACAACTTCATTCAAATTAGACTTCCTTAATTAAATGCAAGGAACCTGTCGCATTCCTTGACCATACAAGCTAAATCGTATTGACTTCCCCACAGGGCAAAATCCTTTTTGTCAACCTTTCTTTCAATTGCATTGTGAGCACATACCACAACACGTGCACCTTTATCTGCTAATTCCTTAAGCTCCTCATGATTTAAGTGATAGACTCCATCACACATGAGGAATATGTCAACCTCCACACCTTCATTAATTGCAGCCTCAGTAAGCTTTACGACAGTATGCGTATTCTCACTCTCAGTACTTGTAGTAAGTAATATACCCAGCTTTTTGATCATTTAAGATACCAACCCCCCTAATTCCCATAGGTGTTAGGTTAAGAATGAAACCTAAACGATTCGGTTCAATCTAAAAGATGGAATCTGCAATAAAAAGAATCTGTAGCGGAGGCCTTCAGGCCTCCACACACCGCGGGATTAAACCCAATTTAAACATTCATATAACCATCTTTGCTATCCATACCATGGACATGGAAACCTAAAGGTTTCCGCTACGGGAACTGGTTTTGCCACTATTTCACCCTGTGGAATAGGACAAATTGAATTTATTCCACAGGGTTGAAATCATTGACCTTACAATAACGATCAGGCTCTAACCCTATTAAAAAAATCTTCTTAACCTAACACCTATGCCTTAATTTCCCCCCCCACTGCTTTCTTGCCGAAAGTAGGCTCTGTAAGAGCGAAAGCAAGAAGTGGGGGGGGATTTATCTATTATTTCACATAATTTAGTCTCTTTCCTAATCCTGAGAATATCGTCTGATTCCGGTTGAAAAGGGAAGTCGCGAAACGGTTCACCAGGTCTGTAGCTTCCAAAGGGTCTATTACAACCAATCTCACCATTTTTACCTTTACACCCCCCTGTTATAAAAGGTTTACCACTTTCAATGATACTATTTATTATATTATTATTTGTTAAGAGTATACTGATTTTCTCTTTTCCGTCACACAATAAATGTTCCTCTTTTATTATTTCATTTTCTATCAGATACCGAACTAATTGTATCCTTCGAAATCTCCTCAAAGAAGGTCTATTCTTTAGAGACATAGTTGAATCAGGTTCAGGGTAGAATGAAAATAGATGTGCCAGGGCGCCACATTCCCGAAGTTTGAAGAATATTTCAACAAGTTCACTATCTGTTTCACCTATTCCAACCATTATATGGCAACTTATCTTCTCTCTACCGAATACGTCAACTGCATCTTCTAATACTTCCCAGTATTTTTCCCACACTAAATTACCTTTTACTTTTTTACCTCTTGTGAGTTCAAAAACCCTCTTTGAAGCTGCATCCAGTCCTATGCCTATAGTGTCGGCCCCTATTTCTTTCAACATTATGAGATCTTCCTTGTTCATGAGGTTGGGCGTTATAAGGACAGAAATTGGCGAGGGACAACATTGCGTTATTTGTTTAGTAATACTAAAAGTATCACTAACCGCATTTTTATGTGTAACCATAGATACGCAAACACGCCTTATGTTTGATTGGTATTTCTCTAACCTCTCTATAACGTCTTCCGTCTTTAAGACCGGCCAATCCACTCTGATAAAAGATTTTTCTCCATTATTCTGTGGCCTTGACCTTGCGAGTCCACAGTATGCACAATTGGCGTAGCAATTATCAGGATAGCTCAGGAGCAAGTTGATGCAAAGGGGTTTCGCATCACGATAAAATCTTCCGGACTTAAATCTCAACCCAATTGCAGAGGCAAGGCTTGTTTTAATATATTCAGGGCTTGATATAGTTTTATTATGATTTTGTTCCAATATAGCCACCATCAAATGTTATTTTGTTACAAATAATCATTCTTATGTAGCGGAGGTCTTCAGACCTCCAAGAAATATGGATATGCATATTTATGATTAAAACTAGTACTTATTTGCTTTTGAAACTGTTCATGGAATAAACCAGGTTTCCGCTACTACAGTCTGCTAGTTTATGGTGACATTTATTAAAATAGCTTAATTCCATGGCATTACCTTTGGAGGACATAAGGTTATTTTACATATTTTCAGTAGTGAATGGAAATATTTTGTTTTTAACTCTATTTTGACATTTTCAGGTCATTCTTGTATAATCCTCAAGCGATGAAAAAGGAGATATTGCCCGCTTATTTTTCCACACTGAATAAGGGGAAAATAACTTTATATATCAGAAAGGAATACAAAGAGAAATTGTCAAAACAAGACATAAACATATTTTTTGATTTATATAAAAATTCAAACGAATCGAATACGGTTTACCATGGAAGGTCACCTTGCAAGAGTCTTTTGATGGATAGTCTTGAAAATGAAGTGCTGGTGGTGAGAGATTACGTGCATGGTGGGTTTTTCGGGAAGATATTAAGAGATTATTTGTGGCAAAGGTTACGCCCATTTAGGGAATTATCCGTATGCGAGATTGCAAATGAAAGGCACATACTGACTACGGAGATAATAGCGATTGTTATGAAAAATATTGTTGGTCCATTATATAAATGCAAGTTGGTTTCAAAGGAAATTACAGATACCGTCGACTTAATTGAATTACTTCTGCGTTCTGATAAAAACTCCCTTCTTGCAGGAAAAAGACAGATTATTAGTGAAGTGGCAAAGGCCATAAAAGAGATGCATGATGTCGGAATTTATCATGCAGATTTGCATCTAAAAAACATTCTTATACAGCCCACAGGCAATGGTGCGTTTAAGGTATATATAATAGATTTGGATAAATCAAGACAGTTTGAGGAAATTGGTCTTAATAGAAGAAGGAAGAATATATTGCGTCTTGACAGGTCACTGGAAAAGTTTAAGAGGAATGCTTCTGACAGAAAAGCCTTGCCGGTAACCAACACAGACAAAATGAGGTTTTTAAGGGAATATATAAGAACAAACAATGAATCTCAAAAAACACTGAGGTCCTACCTTAGGACATATCAGACGACTCACAAGCTACATAGATTCTGGTGGCTTATAATAAGGCAATAATTCATTTAGCTAACTATTGAAATAACAGATTGGTTCTATATGCTAACATCATTTTACGTAAATATCAAAATCCGAAGCACGAAATTTTAAACAATATCAAATAAAAAAAATTCTAAATTCAAAACAAAAAGTATTTCAATCCACGAACACTCTTTCGGATATTTGTAAATTTGAATTTTGGATTTGCTCGCCCTGTTAGATAACTTTGATTTTTAATTGTGTGTTAAATAATAAAAAGGATAATAATTTTTATAAGTGTTAAGAATAAAATATATCTAACAGGGTAAAAGAGTTTCCCCGCCTTCCCTGCCCGTCCGACAGGCGGGCGTCGGGCAGGGAAGGGTGAGGGGCATAGTTCACTTGAGTTAAGGGAGACTTGTTTGTGATAATATCATACTTCTTTGGACTCGTTATATCTTATTTGATAGGGAGTATTCCTTTTGGTTATGTTATAGCCATTGCGAAGGGGGTGGATGTTCGCAAGCAAGGCAGCGGAAATATAGGTGCAACAAATGTAGGTAGGGTACTCGGGAGAAAGTACGGAGCTATAATATTCGTTCTGGATTTGCTTAAGGGCTTTGTTGTTGTGTTGCTCGTACCGATACTTGTCAGCGAAACAAAATTTCCAACGACATCTGACAATCTACTAGTGATTCTTTGTGGCTTATGTGCAATCTTTGGTCACGCATTTCCGGTCTATTTAGGATTTAAAGGTGGTAAGGCGGTTGCTACAAGTTTTGGGGTATTTATATGGTTGTCTCCAATACCTGTAGCAATGGCATTTGGTGTTTGGATTTTAACAGTCGCAATATCTCGTTATGTATCTCTTGGGTCAATGGTAGGTACTATTGCCCTTGTGGGAGGTATTATTGGACTGGGAAGGGCACCGTTTGGGAGTGAAAAATATCTTACAGCGCTGTCCATAGCAGTTGCTGTTCTAATAATTGTTAGACACATATCTAATATAAAGAGAATTATTGCAGGAACCGAAACCAAGGTCTTGGCAAAGTAACCTTTCAGGTTTTCATGAAACCTAACTTGACGACAGCCAGCGCGCAGCATCTTTTGCCCAGTATGTGAGTATAATGTCTGCTCCCGCCCTTTTGATTCCTGTGAGGGATTCCATAATAATAGCCTTCTCATCCAGCCATCCTTTTTCGTGGGCAGCCTTTACCATGGAAAATTCACCACTAACGCTATAGGCAGCTACCGGGTATCCAAATTTATCCTTTATTAGTCTGATAATGTCCAGATATGGAAGCGCGGGTTTTACCATTACGATATCAGCGCCTTCTTCTATATCCAGAGATACTTCACGGAGTGCTTCATTTGAGTTTGAAGCATCCATCTGATATGATTTCCTATCTCCAAAACTGGGTGGTGATTCGGCGGCGTCTCTGAATGGGCCGTAAAATGCTGAGGCATATTTAGCGGCATACGACATTATGGGGGTATTCTCATAACCATTTTCGTCAAGGATTTTTCTGATTGCACCCACGCGGCCATCCATCATGTCACTTGGGGCAACTATATCAGCGCCAGCCTTGGCATGGGATAGCGCCTCTTTGGATAAAAGCTTAAGCGTCTCATCGTTATCTATAATGTGTTCGCCTGTTTTTTCATCTTTCTTTACATAGCCGCAATGTCCGTGATCGGTATACTCGCACATGCAGACATCGGTTATGACCAGTATATCAGAAACGTTCTCCTTAATTGTCCTGATTGCCTTTTGTATTATGCCATCATCAGCGTATGCTTCAGTGCCTAACTCATCTTTTTTTTCGGGAATACCAAATAAGATTACGCCCGGTATTCCAAGATTAGCAATTTCTCTGACCTCTTCGACTAATGTATCAGTAGAAAACTGATAATTTCCAGGCATTGAAGATATCTCATTCTTGATACCGTTTCCAGGACGTACGAATAGTGGCATAATTAAATCTTTTACGGATAAATGCGTTTCACGAATGAGCGATCTTAAGAGTTCATTACTTCTTAATCTGCGGGGTCTATATTTTGGAAAACGCATTACATGACTTCCTTAAGATAAATGCTGACGTATCAGATGCTGACATTATCAATCGAACTATCAAAGAGATTTTTACTTATTTATGTTGCGGAAAAGCCTTTCTCCCCTGTAGGAGCGGCTTCTAGCCGCGAAATATCGCAGCAAGATGCTGCTCCTACAAATGGTTGTAGTTTTCCGCAACATAAACTATTTAAAGCGGAGAAGGAGATAGTTTATAGTGTAAAACTAATTTGTCAAATGTTATATTCCATTTGCAATGGACTGAGATTGTTTGTAAACGTATAATATGCATGGAGAAAAAAAGGGTACTTAGTACACGTATTCATAAATATGGTTACGTATTGGTTTTTCAAGTGAGAGATTCTTCGTCACTTCATTCCTCAGAATGACAGCGTATGTCACTCTGAACGAAGTGAAGAGTCTCAGTATTATTTGTTCTAAATACGTCACCGAATTTACGAAAAAGAGCACTTAGGAGATTAATTTAATGCAGGAACTAATGCAATTTCTATTTGAGGTGGGTCATTTAAAAAACGTAGATAGAAGTGGATGGTGGTTGTTTGGGAACAAGATGCCGGAGAGTGTGGCTGAGCATTCCTTTCGCTGTGCAATATTAGGGTATTTTTTAGCGAAATTGGAAAATGTGGATACATTTAAAGTAGTTTTTATGTGTTTATTTCATGACGTGCATGAAGCCAGGATAAATGACCTCCATAAAGTAGCACAAAATTATATGAACTTTAAGGAGGCTGAGAAAAAGGCATCGCAAGAACAGATAAAATCTTTAAATAATCCTGAGAGGAAAGAAATCGAAAATACGTTAGAAGAGTTTTTAAATCAAAAAAGTAAAGAAAGTATAGTGGCCAGGGATGCTGATATTCTAGAATGTGCAATGCAGGCTAGAGAGTATCAGGCCCAGGGGTATGAAGCCGCTATAGATTGGCTTGAGAGAGCTAAAAGTACATTAAGAAGTGAATCAGCAAAGAGACTACTATCTACAATAGAACGCTCTGATCCAAATGAGTGGTGGAAGAACCTTAAAGATAAAAACAAATAAACCTCCAAAGATACAGGGATCAAATATCTTTTGACAATTATTACTGATTATCCTAGAATTTTCACATTTGCTATAGAAATTAATTATAAATATAGTAAATGAATTAAACAATCCCCCTAAATCCCCCTTTGGTAAAGGGGGATAGGGGGATTTATCAACTTGCTATTTTCTTTATATATCTGAAAGGGGAGAATATCATGAAGACTCAGCTTGATAAGGCAAGGGAAGGCGAAATTACACGAGAGATGAGAGAGGCGGCAGAATATGACGATGTAAGTCCTGAATTTATTCGTGCAGGTATAGCAAAAGGTCATATCGTAATTTATGGTAATCCTCAAAGGAAATCGAGAGTTGTTGGTATCGGTAAGGGTCTCAGGACAAAGATAAATGCGAGCATAGGGACTTCCCCGGATATTATTAATATCGATATGGAAGTCGAAAAAGCACAGGTTGCAGAAAAGTATGGCGCTGATACACTAATGGAGTTATCAACAGGGGGAGACCTGGACAAGATTAGGAAGACGGTACTTGATGCAATCGATTTAACTGTTGGAAATGTGCCTCTTTATCAGGCAGCAATGGAAACGATTCATAAAAAAGGTTCTGTAGTTCATATGGATGCTAATTTCCTGTTTGATACTATAGAGAAACAGGCAGAGGATGGAATCGGCTTTATGGCAATACATTGTGGAATTAATTTGATTACGTTGGAACGTTTAAGGAAACAGGGGTATAGATTTGGTGGCCTTGTAAGTAGGGGGGGTTCTTTTTTAACGGCATGGATGAATCACAATAAAAAGGAGAATCCTTTGTATGAACAAATTGATAGACTTATAGATATTATGAAGAAATATGACGTAATCCTGAGCCTTGGAAATGGATTAAGGGCTGGAGCCATACATGATAGTACCGACAGGGCGCAAATTCAGGAACTAATCATTAACTCAGAGATTGCTGAATATGCCCAAAAGAAGGGTGTCCAGATAATTGTTGAAGGTCCCGGACACATACCAATAGATGAAATAGAGGCAAACGTCATTATACAGAAGAGATTGAGCAATGACGCCCCATTCTATATGCTTGGACCTATTACGACTGACGTTGCTCCCGGGTATGACCATATTTCAGCCGCGATTGGAGCAGCTTTATCTTCTAGATACGGGGCTGACTTTATTTGCTATGTAACACCACCGGAGCATCTAGCTCTTCCCACACCTGATGATGTCAGGGAGGGTGTTATGGCTGCCAAGGTGGCCGTTCACGTTGGTGATATGGTGAAACTCAACGGCAAGGTAAAGAGTCAAGACCTAAAGATGGGTATTGCAAGAAGGGATCTTGATTGGAAAACACAGTATGAAACGGCAATTACATCTGACAGAGCACAACAGATAAGGAATGGCAGGCCGCCTTTAGAAGATGATACATGCACAATGTGTGGTAGTGTGTGTTCCTTGAAGGGTGTGAGAGAATACTACGAAGATGATCTGAAAGATAGCAGGAAGAAAAGCGTTTTGACTGCATTGTGAAAAATCAGCACCTTACCGTTAACAATTTTAGCAATGGAAAACTTTCTTTTATTACCTACCGTAACAGCAAAGGAGTATTATTACCCAGAGCACTAAATAGGTTACCTTGTTTCTAAAAACTATTATATGATTATAAGCTAATCCCCCTTGATCCCCCTTTAGCAAAGGGGGGGATGGGGGATTTGAGTTGTTTGCTAAAGTGTAATCTATTTCATGCTCTCATTAGTAAGATGCGTAAAGTATTTCATAAAGAATTTGTTATAGATGAAAAAGGTGAAAAAAAAGCGGTTATAATAGATTTTAAGGATTACAAAAAAATGTTGAGACTTTTAGAAGAAGCAGAGTGTGTGAAAATTATAAATGAAGGCGAACAAGAATATCGTCAAGGAAAGTTAAAACCAATCAAGTCACTTGCAGAACTTGACAAATAATGGTCATTAAGCAAATTTGTCCTACCAGCCGTATTTTCCAATATTCCCTCCCTGCCCGACATAACGGAGACTGTGTCATAATTAAACGACAAAAGAGGATACCAGTGGTTCTTCTTTAAA
>JBHHYH010000049.1:0-24144 GCA_046757465.1 Candidatus Scalinduaceae bacterium
TAAGTTGAACCCTCAAGATGTTGTGATAGTTGTAGTCAAGCGGATAACCCTATAATTTATTTGTGATATTGCAAGACCCTCTTCCTTGACCCTCTTCCTCACCTTAAAGGAAACTGAAAACCTAAAAACCGTACGAGATAGAGGGGTTACCTCGACTAGATTGTTAGGAGTTTTTGATCATGAATCTAGAAAATATTAATAAATACACGGAATTTTTAAAGCGAATAATAGCAGCAAATGAAAGAGCTGTAGAGCATACAAATTATGAATTTCACAAAGGAGGCTTGAAAGCATATAGAGACTGTCTAAGCAAATTTAATGAATTTGTTATCTCTAGCGATTTAAAAAATCATTAGCAAACTCCTCCGAGCAATGGCAATCTTCAATGAATGTATTAATTTTCTCATTTTTTGTTTCGTTAAAAAGGGTTTCGTGTCCGAGATTTTCTAAATTTCCTGAAATAATATCGTCAATCTCAGTTGCATGCGCTCCGAGAATTTCAAAAATTGTAATACCAGTTGAAATTTCTACAGCACAAAGATCGCCATTTAGGTTGACAACTTCGCCTTTCATATTTTTTTGTCTCCTAACAAGTTATTATATAGTTTCTGTATAGTATCTCATGTAATTTTATCTAACCACAGTTAACAGTTAAGTAGGGTGGGTTAAGACGAAGTCGAACCCACCAAATAAAAAACAGTCGCTGTTTAGTCAATACTTTTTAAAAGATATTAGTTAGTAGCATTCTCTAAGCTTTTTATAGCTTTCTTTGTTGCTTTCTCTATTTCTTTATCCGTAAGTTTAGATGCACTTATATCTTCCCTCATAACAGTCAGCAATATCCAGGCCTCCCTAGCACCTGCATCAAATTGTTTAAACTGCCCACTCCACCTATCAACGCCTGAGACTGAGGCATTCACTAAAAAAGCATACCCACCATCAATGAGATAATTGAACACCGCATTACTGTAATCAGTAATAAGATGAATAGACACTTGATTATCTTTAACTTTCAATTGTTCCAATTTAATGTCTTTACCTGCACCGTCCGTATAAAGGTTTGACTCTATTATTAATCCCCATAAAGTTATGCCAAAAGTATTAAAAGCGCCATATACAATTACTCCGGCGACACAATTATCTAACTTTATGATCAATTCGTTGGTATCTCCTTTAATACCATCATAAGGTGGACTTTGTTTTTCAGTTGATATTTCATTGTCCGGAGTAATTGTTTTTTCATTTTGTTCAATTACCTTATTTTTTTTATGGTAATTGTTACTATCTTTAATAATCACATATTCTTCACCATGACGCAAGAAAATCAATGTAACTGTTTCATCACTACTTGTGGATTTTGTCTTTTTAACGTAATCATCTAAAGTCTTTATTTCTTGATCATCAATTTTTAATAGTATATCTCCTATTCTTATACCAACATCCCAGGTTTTACTTCCTCTTGCTACATCTAGAACAACCACACTATCCTTTTCTTTGTGCAATGTTAATCCAGGAAGAAGTGCTGTTGCTTCTGAAATTTCGGCACAAAAAACTGAAAACAGAATTAGGATTATAATTGTTATTTGTCTGATCTTATACATTACTTCAACATTTTATGAAAGCATATCCATCACTTGATGGAGTATATGTCTGTATGATATGACAATTTAGTAGATTGTGGAAATTCTGATGTTTATAATAGTCAGGTAATTATCAAAATCAAGAGGAAAAATGATAGTCAGTCCTGAATGGCTCAAGTCTAAAGAAAAGCCTTACTTCCATCAAATCTCACTGGATTGCATAGCGAAATTAATTGAATGTAATGTATGGAAAGTATTGATATAGAGGAGATGGATTGTGATACTTGCTTTAAAATGCAGGAAATATTAAGGGATGAAATTGACGGCCCTGAGCTTCTTAACTTCGCTGTAGAGAACGTTGGCGATCACCGGGCGGGGGGAGAGTTAATTTACCATTTTCGACACGCGTATTCCCGCTCCGGTGCATCGCGTTGTTATACTTCGTATCCCGCGGGGCGGTTAAACTTCAGAACATTTTCGTAGAACGCTCCGATAGCCTTACCGCCTAGAGAGTCGTGTCGTCCGATAAACTTAACGATCTTTTCCCATGATATGCTGTCAATGGTAATCTTATTAAGGAGGGGCAAGAACCAGTCATTGAGCCACGCGTCGTGGGTTACGGATACGTACTCGCCGACACGTTGGCGAACTTTTCTTTCGATTGACTCCTTTGTGAGGTTCGACGTAAAAACGCTTAAGTCAATCATCTCCGCCGGCGCAACGACATAAAACGCTAAATCAGTAAGATTTGATGGGTTTATTGACCCTCTTCGTAAAACCTCTGCCATGCATGCAACGTTGCGAGCTGCTTGATCGTAGTACGGAGCGTTCTTGACGCCGGGGGACAGTTTGCTAAATACCTTCGCTTCGCATACCACGAATTGGGATGCACAGTTGTCGATTTTACAATCGCCCTTAGCGTCCGCACCGATCTGGAAGTGCCCGACGACAGCGTCAGCATGAGTCCAGGACTCGGCAAGGTTGTCGCCGCTATAACGCGCAAGAAAAGCGGACGGAAGCAAGGCCTCCGAGTACCAGGATGCCCCTGCGTTAGGCGACATAGGGAATTCGGTTTTGCGATTTTCGTGAAACCAATCGAGGCAAACGCGAAGCATCCATGTTTCATTGAAGATGTCAGTGGGAGGAAAGCAAGGGGTCTTGCCAGCCACGGCGTTAATGAGACGGTTTATCTGAGGAAGGTCCATCGTTTGTCTTACTCCGAGGTATAACTATTAATATAAGATATTATGTTTATTACGATTTCTTGGTATTCAAAATCTTAGATTAATAACGTATTACAATCAATAAAAAATAGATTTAATTAACTTATTTAATAATAACATCTGAAATGAATTTTATTACTTGTAGATTTCATAATACATTTATAATATTTTAAAATAAGAAATTCTTTTTATAGCAGCTTTCCAACAATGCATACTTCCTTTTTTCACAAAACCCATTATTCCAATATTAAAATCGGCGCTAAATTCGTAAGGTAATTGCTAAATATCTTATGGAAGTCAAACATTCATGCACATAACAAACCTTGCTTTCGCAAGGAATCCAGAAGGGACGTTGTCTCAACTGGATTTCGTCCAGTACTGGAATTCTACCGAAAGGGAGGGAATATCGAATAACCTTTTTCAAATCTTCCACATTTTATTGAGTAGATACCTCGCAAGTTCTATGTATGTCCTTGATTGTGTAACCTGGATGGAAAACGAAAAATAGTAAGTTCTCAATAAGTAGAAGAAGACCTCCCCTTAATCCCCCCGCTTCTTGCTTTCGCAAGAAAGCTGCGGGGGGAAATGGGGTAGTAAAAAAATCTAAAAGTCTCCCTTTAATATATTTTTTCCTGTGAGCTTGCTGTAAGCTTCAAGATATTTTTTTGAGGTGGTCTGCACTATTTCTTCCGGGAGTGAGGGTGGAGGTGGATTCTTGTCCCACCCGGATGACTCTAAATAATCTCTCACGAATTGTTTGTCAAATGACGGTTGAGACTTCCCTGGTGAGTAGCCTTCCAGAGGCCAAAAACGAGATGAGTCTGGAGTTAATACCTCATCGATTAAAATTATCTTATTTTCATATTTTCCCCATTCAAATTTAGTATCGCTGATTATTATTCCTTTGGTCAGGGCGTATTCACTCGCCTTTTTGTATATCTCAATGCTTTTTTGTCTCAGCTCTTCGGCAAGTTCCTTTCCAATAATCTTTACGACCTCTTCGAAAGACATATTTTCGTCGTGCCCTGAAGTTGCTTTGGTTGCAGGTGTGAAAATAGGTTCCGGTAGTTTTTCAGACTCTTTCAGGTTGACAGGCAACTTAACCTTACAAACAGTCCCACTTTCTTTATACTCTTTCCAACCTGAACCAGCCAGATAACCCCGCACAACACATTCAACTGGAATCACCTCAACCTTTTTTACGAGCATTGAACGTCCCCGCAACAAGCCTACATCTTCCTTTTTCAACTTATCTATTTCTTCGATTGCGGTTGTGATCAGATGATTCTCGGTCAGATCTCCAATGTACTTAAACCAAAATTCAGATAAGTGTGTAAGTACTTTGCCCTTAAATGGAATGCCATTCGGTATGACTGAATCAAAAGCAGAAATCCTGTCAGTTGCAACTATCAACAAATTGCCATCTATCTCATATATATCCCTTACTTTTCCACTATTATAAAGCTTCAGATAAGGAATATCTGTTTTTAATAACACGGAATCACTAACGGTTGGCATAATTATTATACAAAATAGTTCTTTTGTGAGAAATGTTTATGTAATTTATTGCGCAATGTTTGAGTACCCTTAAGCTTTGGATAAAGTGACATGGCCATGTCAAAATTTATCAGTGACTTATCCCATTCACCCAGGGTTAAATAGCAATCAGCAATCTTCTTATAAACAAAAGCCCTTTCAACCTTGTTTAACTTAATGTTTAAAACTCTATTTAAGTAAGCTATTGCTGATCTACCTTGCATCAGCTTGACTAGTTTCTTACATGATATGCGAAGAATTCTTTCTTTGATTTCTTCTTTCAAATATCGACGTGCAGGATTTCCATTTTCTTTTTGATAGACGTCCTCGTATAACTTAAATGCCAGCGTATAATTTCCTTGTTTTTCATACTCTTCAGCAAGAAGAAATTTGCAATCCAGATAATCCTTTAAACCTAAAAAGGCAAGAAGGTCAAACCCTTCGTTCTCTTTTTTTAGAAGCTCATAATTCTTGACAGCTCTGGAACCATCTTTGTTTAAGAGGTCATTTAAAACCCTTTTCGCTTGAATCCTTAAACCAAGTTCATCATTTTTATATTCTTCTGTATAGTAATATCTTTCTACATTTCTACTTTGCAAAGATTTATCGTAATAAAGTCTTTTTTCAGAGTCAGTAAGCGTCTTATATGCCTTGATTAAGACCTTAATTTTTTCCTCTGAGGAAACCCCATTTGTCTTGTTTTTATCAGGGTGATATTTTTTTACAAGCCTTCTAAACGAGTTTTTAATCTCCTCTCTATTAGACCCCTCTTGTACTTGCAAAACTTGATAATAATTAATCAATTTCAATTACCTTTCTTATAAATTAAGTCTTTATGCTGTTTGTAAATTATTTGGCACATGAAATTCATTTTCACACTAAAATTAGATATTAAACACTTCTGATAAGAGAATGTTAACATCGGTGGATTGGCAAGTCAACGGTTTTCATTTTTCCAACTACTTAGTATCTGTTGCGGAAAGCCATTTCCCTCAGTAGGAGCAGCATCTTGCTGCGATATTTCGCGGCTAGAAGCCGCTCCTACAAATGGATTAGAGCTTTCCGCAACAGATACAACTTAGAAAGTTTTTATTCATACCTAAGAGTTTCAACTGGATTTAAACGTGCTGCTTTTGATGCTGGGTAAATGCTAAAGAGAACGCCACACGCAATAGAAACTGAAACAATTATAATTATACTCTTAACGTCTACATCGGTTGGTATCTCATTAAAATAATACACTTCTGGTGGAAATGGTCTCCAACCTGAATACTTGTATACGATTCTTTCAAGCGAATTAATTCTACTTATAAAAGCAAGGCCTAGTCCTGTACCTACAGCTGCGCCAAAAAGACCAATAAGCAAGCCATTTAAAAGAAAAATTGACATTATGCCATTAGTTGTAGCGCCTAATGCCTTTAGGATGCCAATGTCCTTTGATTTCTCAAATACAATCATGGTTAATATTGCAAGTATATTGAAACCTGCTACAATTATGATAAAGAACAAAATAAATGCCATAACACGCCTTTCCAAAGCAACAGCTTTTAAGAAGGTCTCCCGTGCGTCCTCCCAGGTTTGAACATAAAAACCAATGCCGAGATCTCTCTGAAGGCGATCCCGTACCAATGGTGCATTTTTATAGTCATCCAATTTGACGCTTATGGCCGTAACAGAATCTTTCGTTCCTACTAGTTCTTGTGCAACCTTTAACGGTATATAAATATAGTTTTTATCAACATCATACATGCCAGATTTAAATTTTCCAGTAATGATGAATGATTTTACATTAATCCTGTCCCATCCTTTTATTGCAACCAGTACAACCTTCTCTCCATTTTTTACAAAACTTTCTGGATTTGTTTCAGGATCACCCGGACTAATTCGTAACAATTCAGTACCACCAAAAGCACTGGGAGTTTTTTTTTCTCCATGAACCATTAACAGATCCCGCGGTTCGTTGCCAAATTGTTTTATATAGTTTTCAAAATCACCTACCTTTGTTTCTGCAATAGGGTCTACGCCTTTGAAATACGCAAACTCTTTTGCTCCTCTTACATTGAGTAGTGCAGGTCCTTCTATATATGGAGAACATGCCTCTACATGTTCAAAAGACTTTATTCTATTTATAACTTCTTCATAATTGTCAAAACCATAAATACCCCTCTTCATGACAATAATATGTGCTAATGTACCTCTTATTTTGCTGCGCAATTCTTTATCAAAACCACTCATTACCGATAGCACAACTATTAATGTCATGACGCCAACTGAAACTCCGGCAACTGCAAAAAATGTAATCTTTTTTCTGCGTAAATATCTAAGGCTTATAAACAGTTTATACATTTTTACACTCTCAAATATAAATACTCTGGAGATACTATCATAAGAATACAGATGTAAGCAATCAAAAATCCTTACAATACCTATATGAGAATCAATGGAGCCCCATGGGCGAAGAGGCTGTTTCACAATTCTAGAAGCGCATTAATGTCATTCTTAACCCTTCGTTCTTTGTCATTCTGAACGAAGTGAAGAATCTAGTTTGAGCCCAGGATAAACTCCGTGAAGAATCTAATATTTACAATAGGTTATAAAATTTGTTTAAAAACATACTTGACATAATCAGCGCTTTCAGAGATGACTAGGCTGTCCGAGAATAAGCAAAAGCATCATTTTTTGTCATTCTGAATTTATTTCAGAATCTGCAATTATAAATATTACAGAAGTATTAGATTCCGGATCGAGTCCGGAATGACAATTCTCGGACAGCCTGTGACATTGCGACACAGTCTCGAAGCCCGTGGATGCCCGTCCTCTGTCCACCCGTTGCCTTCGGGCTAAGTAGTCCTCGCTCCGTAGTAGGACTATTACGAATGACGAGGACTACGGAGGATGGAAATGCGAAGTGGATACCCTCCGAAGCTTTGGAGCCAGACAGACATCGTTCTGGCGGGGAGGATGGTTACCTTATTGCTTCGGCGCTGCGCCTGCCAAAGTCTTGTACGGCGGACAGGGATTTCGCCCATGGGGCTCCATTTATATATAGAAAAAACTTGTAAAAGAAGTTATATTTAAATATAAAATATCGTTTTCAGTTTAACCTATTTGCCAAATCTGAAAGGTGTTTATATTATGCTGACATTTACCACCGCTGGTGAATCACATGGAAAGTGTCTGATTGCCATAGTTAATGGATTTCCCGCAGGAATTAAATTGGATGAGTCAGTCATTAATAAGAACCTAAAAAGACGGCAGGGAGGCTATGGCAGGGGTGGGAGAATGCAGATTGAGAGCGACAGGGTGTGTGTTTTATCGGGTACAAGGAAAAAGATGACTATAGGAAGTCCCATCTGTTTAAAAATCGAAAATAAAGATTTCAAAATAGACACTTTACCTGATGTTACAAGGCCAAGGCCGGGTCATGCAGACTTAGCCGGAATTATCAAATATGGTCAAAGAGACGTAAGAAATATTCTTGAAAGGGCAAGCGCAAGGGAAACTGCTGCAAGAGTTGCAGTTGGAGCTCTGGCAAAGATTTTGCTTTCAAAGTTTAATATAAAAGCATTGGGCTACGTGAAAGACATTGGAGGCATAAACTCAAAAAAAATCATAAAAGATCCAGATGAGTTATTAAAAAAGAGAGACAAAAGTAAAGTCTATTGCCCTGATGAGTTGGCAGAGGAGAAAATGATAAAAAAAATAGATGAGGCCAAAAGAAAAGGAGATTCTCTGGGTGGAGTCATAGAGATAATGGTGTTTGGGACTCCACCGGGCTTGGGAAGCCACACACAGTGGGATTTGCGATTAGACGGAATTTTAGCAAAGGCTCTAATGTCTGTTCAGGCAATAAAAGGAGTCGAGTTTGGTCTGGGACTTAATTTTTCAAAGAAGTTTGGTTCTCAGGTACATGATGAGATATTTTATCATAGAAATACTAAAGGTGTTTCAGCTACAGGTGGTTTCAAAAGGAAAACTAATAATGCTGGTGGAATTGAAGGTGGCATGTCAAATGGTGAGGTAATAATTGCCAGGGCAGTTATGAAGCCTATTCCTACACTAAAGAATCCCTTAAGCTCCGTGGATATCTTAACTAAAAAGCCAGTAAGCGCATCAACAGAACGCTCTGATATCTGTGCAGTGCCTGCCGCATCCGTAGTTTGTGAAGCTGTTGTTGCCTTTGAAATAGCCCGATGCTTTATGGAGAAATTTGGTGGCGATAGTATTAATGAAGTGACTCGAAACTACGAAGGCTACTTGAATCAAATCAGTGAGTTATAATATCTCACTTCTAGCTGTTAAACATAGAATTTGGCACCGTAACTCATTGTTTACCGCAGAAGTTCCTAAAATTGCTGCATTATTTGGACTAAACCATTCACTATTACGTGAAATTGCCATAAACCCATCAGGTGTTTCATATTATTGTAGGGCTCGTTTCCCCCTGCCCGACCCGTCCGAACGGCATTGGCAGGCGGGCGAACGAGCCTTGTCATGTCTGGTGTAAACATCAAAAGGCTGATGAAGGCATCAGCCTCTACATTTTCAGGCCTAATCACACCTACCAACAATACTTAAAACGACAACTCTTTCCTACATTTAACATAACAACTTTAATGAAATAGTATAATCGAATTTATATTTTAGCTTGACCTCATGAGTAATGGTTGTTACAAATATTAGTAACATGAGCAAATATAAAAAAGATTATAAGTGGCTTTTGCTGATTTACAATTTACCTCCTAAACCTTCAAGAAGCAGGGTAAGTATCTGGAGAAGCTTGAAGAGCCTTGGTGCGGTCTCTTTAAAACAATCAGTTTATATTCTCCCATTCAACTCCGAGACTTATGAAAACTTTCAATGGTTATGTCAGGAAATCCAGACCATGAAAGGTGAGGCTACGCTTGTAAAAGTAACAAACATAGAAAATCTTAAAGATAAAGACGTAATCAAATTATTCAATAAGGCAAGGGATGAAGATTATAGGTTTATTATTAATAAATTCGTAGCGTTTTCGAAAAAGGTATTGGCAGCTAGCAATCAGGGAATTGAGAATCAGTTGAAGTTAAGGGACGAATTAAAGGTGATTGCGAATCAACTAAATACAACAAAAGAAATCGATTATTTCAAATCCCCTTTATCTCAAAAGGCACAAAACAACTTCAATACAAGTACGAAGCATATAACTCAAATTCTAAATCAGATTACGACTTCTACTGGCAAGAAAATATTAGAGAAAGAAACATTGAGAAAAAAAGATTTTCAAGGGAAAAAATGGGTTACGAGAAAGAGGCCCCATGTGGATAGGATAGCTACTGCATGGTTAATAAAAAGATTTATTGACCCAAAAGCCAAATTTACATTTGTGCATGAAGATACTGCTAAAATAAACGGAATTCCTTTTGATATGTACCATGGAGAATTCAGTCATCAGGGTGATAACTGCACATTTGAAACTATATTAAATCGTTTTAATATAAAGGATAAAACCCTTAAAAACATTGCAGAAATAGTGCACGATATTGACTTAAAGGATGAAAAGTTTGATATAAATGAAGCTAAAGGTATAGATTGCATCCTGCGAGGTCTAATGGAAAGAGTTAAGAATGATAACGAATTGCTTAAAAAAGGATTTGAGGTATTTGAGTCTTTATACGAAGAACTTAACAAACATAAACATTTACCATAAAACCTTAGCCAAAAGTAAATATATTCAAAACAGGAGGTGCGGCATGAAAAAATTTGTAATATCAGTACTCGTTTTATTGTCTTTTTGCTCAAAATATGGATTGGGTTCCGAATCTACGCCTCTTATCTGGGAGTCATCCTATACGAAGACTCCACCAACCATTGATGGGAAAATGGATGAGATTTGGGGGGAAGCTAAACCCCTCACTGTTACGGTAAGGGAAGCAATAGGCGGCCATAACCCAAAGCCGGTAGTCCTTCGCGCCCTCCATACCGACGATAACTTTTATGTAA
This sequence comes from Candidatus Scalinduaceae bacterium, assembly GCA_046757465.1. Taxonomy (GTDB): domain Bacteria; phylum Planctomycetota; class Brocadiia; order Brocadiales; family Scalinduaceae; genus Scalindua_A. The sequence goes on from JBHHYH010000049.1 coordinate 10,322, forward strand.
TGGCTCAATGGCCTGACGAAACTAAGAGTGATATGCGTAATCCGTATGTGTGGAATGTCGAAAAGAAAGACTACGAACGTCCGTCAATGCCTGATGATCAGTTTGCTATAGAATTTCCTATGACAGGGGCATTTGACACTCGTATGTTGACACTAGTTCACGAGTATACAGCAGACGTATGGCACTGGAAGGCCGGGCGTGGTAATCCCGTCGGTTGGGTGGATGATAAACGGCACATCATCAGTCAAAAGCCAGACTATGGCGGGCTTGAATACTCAATGGGTGGTCATGGAAAGGTGTATATAGCACGTATCCCGGATGAAGGTAAATCTTCTTATTACTTGAAACCCAAACCATTAGCTTTTGAGGGAAATGTAGTAGATTCCTTTAAACATAGGCAGCCCAGCGGCAGTCTTGCTGATGTTCGAGGCAAAGGATTACATGATGGAAAGACATGGGCGCTGGAGATGTCTCGCAAGTTCAATACAGGCCACAATGATGATACTGTGATTGATTCAACTAAGGATAATATCTGTGCCATTGCAGTCCTCAATGACGAACTCTACTGGGAACACTCTGTCTCCTCAGTGATTATCTTACGATTATCAGGAAATAAATAGGAGGGATAGCGATATGAAAAAGACAATAATATTTGAAATTTTCGTTTTGTTTTTTTTCTTAAATTTCGGATGTTATGGAAACCGTGAGGAAGACTACGGTGAGAGTGAAGGAAGTGAATATGGAAACGAACAAATTGCCCACAAAGGGCAAACCCATTTATGGGATTTTGAAAGTGATGAAATCAAGAAGATACCAGAGGGTTTTTCGAGTCAAATGACAGGCAAAGATGGGTTAGGGAAATGGGAAGTAATTGGAGACGAAACAGCTCCGAGCACGCCCAATGCCCTTGCACAGACATCTCAGGAATATTTTGGTTATCATTTCAATATGGCGATTAATGAAAAAGAAACCTATGAAGATTTAGAATTGATTGTAAAATTTAAGGGAGTCAAAGGAAGGGAAGATCAGGGCGGAGGCCCAGTATGGCGTTATCAGGATGCCAATAACTATTATATTGCAAGGGCTAACCCTCTGGAGAATAATTTCAGGGTTTACAAGGTAGTTAATGGCAATCGCATTCAAATGGATTCTGCTCGTCTAAAGGTAACCAGTAATGAGTGGCATACGATTAAGATTGTCGTCCGAAAAGATCAAATCCAATGCTTCTACGATGGCCAGCCTTGTTTAGAAGTAACAGATGATACCTTTCAAAGAGGCAAAATCGGCCTCTGGACAAAGGCTGATGCTGTGACCTATTTCGACGATCTTGAAGTCAGGCCAATAGAATAAGTAGTATCTGTTGCGGAAAACTGAAATGTCCAAAAATGTCATTTTTACCCCCACAGCTTGCTCGCCCTGTAGGCTACCAGAAGAGGCCCCTTTAGGGGGAAGGCCGTACGGGGCTAGCAGTGGGGGCTGAACCAGGTCCTGAAAAATGTCATGCTGAATTTATTTCAGCATCTCTTTCAGGATCTCCCCTGCCTGCCCGCCCGAACGGCGTTGCCGGGCGGGCAGGGCTGGGATTTCAAAATCTATATATATCAATTCTGAATCCCGTGTCGGATCTCGTAGTTGCTTCAAGGGGCGCCACAGGCGACAAGTTCAGGGTGACAATATAGTATTTCTGCAACAGAAACTAAGTAGAGACCGACAGAATAATCTAGCGTCTCATAATATATTCAGGGAGATTTTTGTAGGGTGGGCAATGTCGTGCCGAAGGACAGACCTGCCTTAGGCATGGCCCACCTTACATAGTCTTTCCTAAAAAGGAGATAGTTTACGATGAAAAGTAGAATAATTTCTCATATTGTCTTTGTAGGACTTATGTCTTTAACTTTCATCACTGGATGTAGTCAAAAAGATACTAACGAAGTTGTAGTCTATGTCTCGGAAGATCAAGTCTTTTCTGAACCGATCTTGAGGGATTTTGAAGAGGATATGGGTATAAGAGTAAGGGCTGTTTATGATACAGAAGAGACAAAGAGCACAGGGGCGATGAATCGCCTTATTGCAGAAAAGGACAATCCACAGGCAGATGTATATTGGGCTAATGAGCCTATACGTACCATTGTATTAAAGCAGAAGGGGATATCTACATATTATTTCTCACCTAACGCTGAAGGAATTCCTACTAATTTTAAGGACCTGCAGGGATATTGGACCGGTTTTTCTGCGCGGGCAAGGGTCTTAATTGTAAATGCAGAAGAAGAGACACTCCATTCCATCTTTGCCTATACCGATGAGAGATGGGAAAATAAAGGTGTGGTGGCAAACCCACTTTTTGGAACGACTACTTCCTGGGTCGCTGCACTCTTTACTATCTGGGAGGAGGATAAGGCAAGAGATTTTATGGAAAGAATGAAGGAAAATGGAACAAAGATATCAACCAGTAATGGTGAGTCGACGATGCTGGTTGCTAATAAGGAATTTGTATTCAGCCTTGTTGACAGTGACGACGCTGCAAATGCAATAAGGGATGGGAAACCTGTCAGGCAGATTTATCCTGATCAGGAAGAAGGAGAACTGGGATGTCTTGTCTTGCCTAATGCAGCGGTCTTGATAAAGGGGGGGCCAAACCCCGAAAATGGCAAGAAGGTAATAGATTATCTCTTATCTCCTCAAACAGAACGCAAACTGGCCTTTGCTGATTGTGCACAGATTCCATTACATAAGGGCGTTGAAACCCCGAATGATGTCATAAAGATTGAAGAGTTAAAATCTATGAACGTGAATTTTGAGGCTGTAGCAAGGAAACTTCAAGAGATTCAACCATACCTTAAAGAGTGGATGGGTTACTAATTTTACACATACATGTCATTTCGACCCCTTCACTATGTCATTCTGAGCATAAGCGAAGAATCTATTTTATGTATCGTTCAGGGCAGGCTCCGGGAGAAATCCCTGTTTCGACGGGTGGAGAAATCTTGTGCCTAGATACGGAAGTTATTATGTTTATTTGCTTACAATAAAGTAATGTATGTGGGAGTAACCAATAACTTGGAGCGTCGGATTTATGAACACAAAAGTAAGTTAGTCAAAGGATTTACTAAAAAGTACAATGTGAACAAGCTAGTTTATTTTGCAGAAACCCGAGATGTGATTGCTGCTATTGCCAGAGAAAGGGAAATTAAGAAATGGCGAAGAGAGAAGAAGAATCAATTGGTGAACCAGCTGAATCCAACATGGAAGGACTTAAGTTTAGAATGGTGAGAATTTTAAATAAAATAAGGATTTCTCCATACAGTCGAAATGACAGTAAACTATATGTCATTTCGAGCACAGCGAGAAATCTTGAATTCAAGCAAATGCAAAAAGATCTCTCCCTTTTGTCGAGATGATATGTTAATCAAGAAGTATTGAACTGAAAAATGGCTAAAAGGTTCACTTTATATATTACGATATTTTTATTGGTGGGAATAGGACTTGCCCCTGTTGCCTCCATGTTAATTAAATCTCTATTTGTTGATGGCGGATTATCACTACAGAATTATGGAACGTTGTTTCAGTCAAATAGAGAATGGAGACTATTATTTAACAGCCTTGCCCTGGCAGGTGCAACAACACTCATAACAGTGTTATTAGGAGTCCCTCTTGGAACGCTTCTAGGAAAGACTGACCTCCCACTTAAAAGATTCTTTACGATACTTTTTGTAATTCCACTACTCATTCCATCATACATCCTGGCAATTGCATGGTTCTACTGCCTGGGTCGGTCCGGGATTGTGGCAATGATATTTAATGCAGATGTTGGTGTTCTTACTTCGAATCTTCTTTTTGGCTTCACAGGCACACTTTTTGTGATGGTATCAGCGCTTCTCCCAATAGTTATCATACTAACTATAACTTATTTACGTATGGTTAATCCAAACCTGGAAGAGGCTGCAATGCTTTATGGCCGGTGGACTACAGTCTTGAGAAAAATAACCATTCCACTCATAACCCCTGGTATAGCCCTTGCAAGCCTCATTGTCTTTATCCTCACTCTTGGTGAATTTGGTGTGCCATCTTCGCTACATTTTGATGTCTATCCTGTTGAATCATTTACACAGTTTTCGGCATTTTACAATTTTAATACTGCTACTGCAGCGGCAATACCCCTGGGAATAATTACACTTGTTGTCTTAATTATAGAACGGGTTTTTTTACGTAAGAAGACATTTATATTCAGGACAGTGGGAACAGGACAAAAAATAATAACGATACGTCTTGGGAAGACAAAACCATTTTTCATTGCCGCTGTAAGTTTACTTGTCTGCTTTTTGATTATAGTTCCTTTAGGTGTATTGTTGCATAAATCTGTCTCTATTTCTGCATATACTGAGGCATTTGTTCGTTCAATCGGTAGTATTATGAGGAGTCTGGTTTATGCCTCAATTGGCGCTACATGCCTCGTCGTATTTGGTTTTTTTCTTGGTTATATTCTTGAGCGCAAGGCTGTTCGCCTATCCTATGCCGCAGACTCTATAGCCATATTCTTGTTTGCTTTACCAGGTGCAGTAATAGGTATCGGATTGTCTAGTTTATGGAATACGCCGGAGACAAATTTTATATATGCATCTATGGGCATCATCATATTTGGTTATACCGCTCAATATACGGCACTGGGTGAAAGAATCATGGCTGCAACATTTTCTCATATATCACATTCAATGGAAGAGGCAGCTCAAATTGTTGGGGCAGGTTGGTTTCGTAGATTATCAGGCGTTCTGATTCCCATGGCAAAAAGGGGTATTGTTGCCACCTGGCTTATTTGCTTTATCTTCTGTTTAAGGGATATTGGTATTACCATGATGGTTTATCCTCCGGCTCACGATACACTCCCGGTGCGAATCTTCACCCTTATGGCAAATAGCCCTGAGGATGTTATCTCGGCCCTGTGCGTAATTATGATTACGATAACACTTTTACCACTTGGTGGACTGGGATTGGTAAATAAATATATAACATAGCTCGGCAAGCTACAAACAAAATAATAAAATACGAATATCGAATATCTTTACCCTGTTAAATTATTTAGGATGATGTGATTACAGCTTTCAAAAGTCGTATTTTTTATAAAAGCCAATTAAAATGCAGGATATATATTTAACAGGGCAAGCAAAACCGAATGACCAAAATTAAAATGTTACAAAACAGGAATTTCTTCATAAATTCGGTGTATACTAACAAACTGTAGCGGAATGGCTTTAGCCTTCCATTTATACACTTAGACATGGTAATGGAAACCTGAAGGTTTCCGCTACGTCTTAATTAAATGACATTGCTGCCGACAGGCAGGGGTAGGCAGGTGTGGCTGAAGGTACAAAAATGATAGTTAAGATAGACAACGTCTCTAAATCATATAATAAAATTCCCGTAATCAGGGCAATCTCGCTTGATATCGAGAAAGGAGAGAGGGTTGTAATTTTAGGACCATCCGGTTGCGGCAAGACTACGTTATTGCGGATAATAGCTGGATTAATCCATCCTGATAATGGAAAAGTAATTATAGATGATCAGGTTGTGGCAAAGGATGGGAAATGTATCATGGGACCTGAAAAAAGACAGGTAGGTATGGTATTTCAAGACCTTGCCCTCTGGCCGCATATGTCCAATTATAAAAATCTTGAATTTGGTCTGAAGGCAAAGAAGATTTCAAAGATGGAAAGGAAAAAACGTATTGATGAGGTCTTTGAAAAGACTCAAATGGCCGAATTTAAAAAAGCATATCCTGGAGAACTCTCCGGTGGTCAACAACAGAGGATAGCCCTTGCCCGTGCCCTCGTTATGCAACCTAAGATACTCTTAATGGATGAACCCTTATCAAGTCTTGATGCTGATCTTAGTCTAACATTGAGAAAGGAAATACTAAGGTTGCAGAGAGAACTTGCGATAACCTTGATTTATGTTACACATGACAGAGAAGAAGCATTCTCTTTAGCTACAAGAATAGTGGTCGTGGCAAATGGAAGGATTCAAAAGATAGGAAATGTTAGAGAGATATCAGAGTACCTATGACGATTGAAGATTGTAGATTGTCGATTTGGGATTAAAGGATTGAGGAATTGGAGGATTATTTACTTAATAGAAATATTTTGACCAATTTTGGTGAAAAAAATAAGTATATTCAGGAATTAATCCTTTAGGATTTTATAAAAGGCTAAAGCCTAAATTCCACTTCCGACTCGTTTTGGTTTGGAGGCAAGAAGCAAGATTTTAAATTCAATAGGTAAAACAAAATTTAGGATAAATCTTTGCGTACTTCCTATCCAACGAGCTTTCCCGCCCAAACGTACCATTCGGTACGGGCAAGATGCTGCTCCTACAGCCAAAAATATCTTAGCGAAATAATATGGGTTTATTCAGGGTTTTAATTATGTCTCTTTTACCCCTTACCATATTTATTAATAATGCATTTGCACTGCGTCCATTTGTAACAACTGATGCTGATGTAATGAAAGGAGGAGAGATAGAATTCGTATATAGTTTTTTCGGAATAAAAGAAGAAAAAACTCATGGTAGTGAAGTGCGTACAATAGAATTACCTAATTTAAATTTAAACTTTGGATTATTGTGGGATATGGAATTCGATACACAAACCACGGGAGAATTTATAGATGAAGGACGAAAAGGAGGCCTTGAATTCAGGCAACAACAATTTTCAAACACCGGAGCGTTTTTAAAGAAGGTATGGCACCGGGGGAAGGGGATTATACCAAGTTTTGCCACTGAGACGGGTATACTCTTCCCTACAGAAAAAGATAGAGAAAGGATTGATTTTGAGGGTATAGGCATATTTACGTGGGAGTTAGAAAGTGTAACGTTTCATACAACTATAGGAGGTGCTACAGAGAGAAAGAGAAGGACAAAGACGCTCGGAGATGAAGAGTTTGAGGTTGAAGAGACGAGAGGCGTACTTATATATGGAGGTATAGTTGATTATGAAGTCAGCAAGACAAAGGGTCTTCATCTCGTATCGGAATACAGTCTGGAGAAGGTGGAAAAGCAAAACATCGAACATCAGGTATTAGGTGGAATTGTGTGGGAGGGGCCATGGAATATGGATTTTGACATTGCTACCTTCTGGGGACTTAATAGCGATAGCATCGACTGGGGAATGACTACCGGTGTGACTATAATTATTGGAAAATGAAAACACTTTATCTTGTCCAAACAATTTTAACCGTTTTTCTGTTGTTTATTCAGCCACTTATTTCTGGCTGTGCAATGACGACTTCAAGGGATATTTACAATGAAGATACAAGGTTAAGTGATCGGTATGTTTTTCAAGACAAATGTTCTAAATGTCATGAGTTGCCGGACATTGAGGCATATCCTTATTCTCCAGACGATTGGACAAAGATAGTCGACTTCATGCTCGAGACAAAAGAGGCTGAACAACATATATCAATGGAAGAGGCAGAAGAGATAAAGAGTTTCCTTAGAAGGCATTCAATTTTCAATCATCCACCATTACCCAATAAAAGAGAAGAATAGAAATAAGCAATATTCTTAAAGGAGGTTTACAAATGAAAGAAGAAACAGTACAAAATACAATTTCACAACTTGAAGAAGGATTAAATCGAAGAGATTTTATGAAATACGGAGTAGGGCTTGGTAAAGCCATATTCATAGGAGGGGTGTTAATCGGGAATTTCACTGGGTGTACGACTGCGTCGAAACAAGTCAAAAAAACTAAGGCTGGTAAGGAAACGCCTATCAAGTTTGCCCACATAACAGACACACATGTTACATTTGTAGGCAAGAATGGTACTGCCCTGAAGGAGGAAAGCTTCAACATCTTCAGGGATATCATAGGCCAGATAAACGAGATGGGCGACATAGATTTCATCCTCTTTGGCGGTGATAATATAAATAACACAGACCCGGGTACAAAAGGATTTGATGAGTTCATGCATATCATGTCAGGTGTTAAGGTTCCCTACCTTGCCCAATTCGGCAATCGTGAGTCATCTCCCATTCCTCCCGGGATCGCACTATCAAAGGAGCAGTATGCCGAGAAGATGAAGGGCCATGGACTGGATGCAGGCTGTTATGCATGGAGCGTGTCACCTGTGCCGGGCCTGAGAATATTGGGATTAGATACCTCAATAATCGATCATGATAATGGTGAAATCCCACAGACGGAACTCAAGTGGATTACGGAAGAGATTACTAGATATCCACACGACATGATTGTCACACTCAGTCATCATCTCTTCCTTCCAACATGGGGAAGCAAGGATATACCAAAGTGGAAGAAGAAATATCTCCTGAAGAACCATCAGGAAGTCAATACTATTCTTGAGGGTACCTCTCAGGTCAAGATGTGTTTAACAGGACATCATCACATCTCAAAGATTCAGACAGTTAATGGACTTCATTATATTGCATCTCCTGCAGCTGTTCAGTACCCACACGCCTTCAGGACGATAACGATTAATAGAAATGAAGCAAGACTTCAATTCCATCAGGTCAGAGAGCAAAGGATTATTAAACTGGGAAAGAAATTTTTATTAACAAGCAAAAATGCTGAAGAATACGCAGGAGGCAAAGCTGAAGACATACTGGCCTACTGTCATGGCGGCAAACATGATAATAATGTCACATTAAAACTTAGGTGAGCAATTCACAATTGAAGATTGGATATTGATGATTGTAGATTTGATGTTTAAAAATACATAAGTTTTGATTAAAGAGTTAAATGGGAAATTGTGCGTCAGTTTATAATTACACTCGAATTCTTAATTTCACCATCAAAATCCATAAAGTAGTAGTTTTTATCAGATGAATAAATTTGGCTCTTAGAATAGTTTATTGTCCTACCGTTAATATCTGCTACCAATCTGGGAGTGGCTTTAAGAGTTGCAGGCAAACCAGTTTCGTATCTGCCAACTATTGCCAAATATCTAGAAATTGGAAAAGCTACTTCTGTGTTTTTATGCCTAAAACCAAGAGCAATAGCTTTCGATTCGCTTGCAGAAATTAAAGTTATCGGGTGGTCTGATGTTACGAACTCGCCAACTTTTGAATTTGATATTAGCATCGTCCAGTTCCTTTTAAAAAAAGACGGAAGAACCTTGTCAAACACACTTAGTTCCGTATATACGAAACTATGCGAAGGTATTTCTATAGTATATCTCTTTTCGTCAATAAAGCTTTTCATCGCATGGTAATCTAGATCATACTTTTCACCAGTTGACTTCTCCAGCTTTTTCATTTGACTCATATAAATATCTTCATTTGAAACGACTATATCCATAATTTGTTCGTAAGTTCTTTTCTTCGCATCTCCAAAGTTTTCCCTGAAACGGAGATTTCGAATTGCAAGAAGGCACATGAAGTTTATTAAACATGAAAAATCTTCTTCATCTGGGAATTGCTTATTATTAATAATTCGTTTAAAAGCAGTTGCAGTAATGCCTTCGAACCCTGACAGAGCATTTTCTACTTCGTTTTCATTTCCTTTGATTTCGACTCGATTAAAGTCTCTCTGTGACGCAACATTACGCGGGTTTGTTTCAAACGATTTTTTTCGTGTTTTGTCAAAAACGTAAATTTTACCTTTAGACCCACCAGATTTGGTGAAACCTGACAAATAGAACCTGGAAACATAATGATGATTTCTTGGGTTATTCATATTTCATACACATACATAAAACGACCGAGCTAAGGCGCAACTGAAAGCGCCAGCTTTTGGTTGTTGCTCTTAAACGATATGTTAGAGTTCTCTATCTCTTAAATGAATTTCCCGTAATGCCATGGTCTCCATGAGGCTCTCTTCCGAGCCAAAGAGTGACAATGCATTAATGTTGTAACGATCCAGCATCTTTAAGACCTGCAACCGTTCAGAATATGGAATATTGAACTTCCACAGAAGATCCTGGTCCGTATCACATCGCGCAAATGCGGCTTCGTGTGATACATACATCCATTCGTCATTATCCTGAACGATACATACCGTATATTGGCTCTGCTGAATAAAATGCCTTCTGTCTGTCTTGACATAGGGTCCAAATATATAGATGCAAGGTATGTCGTTGCCCCTACTCTTTAGTCCTATGGAACTGCTAGACTCCAAGTAGACATAGATTGACACGTCGTTCTTGCAGCGTGTGGCTTGTCTAAATGCAAAGTAAGCTGCAACGTATGGTGAACTGCTCCAATCGAGAAATGGTGACGGAAAGCCATAGTGCCGTAGGTAAACCATGTAGCTATACGTATCATGGAAATCAGTGGATGAACCAAGTGCATGCGGCATAAGCGTGTTGTTTTCGTTAAGCCATTTTTCGAATTGGTCCGGGTACGAAAGTGTACTCCAGTTGACTCCCGTGTAAGACTCAATCTGCGGCCTCACCACAAAAATCAAGTGGTGATATTTCTTCAGTGAAAGTCCATTGCCTTGCCAATTTCTCTCAATAGTAGTTGAGAGGCTCCAATTATGATCGCTCTGTCCACGATAAAGGAACTTCGACCTGGACTTCTGTTGAAGCCGATCGTTCTCGATAGCTTTAATCTTATCTTCAAATTCTTCCCAATTGTTTACACTGATTTCTTGCATCTTGATAACTCTACAAGCTATGATATAGTTTTTGGATAACACCACTTTTGTAATGATATCCAGAAGAACCGACAAAGGATATGCTGCGAGCCCGCTACTTCTTTCTTAGAATACTTGTTTTCCTCTTTAACTACAAAAGTAATGCGTAAATCTACGTTTGCGGTCTTTTTCAATATCTTTCTGCAAGTGTGGAAAATGCTTTATCTTTTGTGAATATTCCACACAAAACCTATATCTTCTAAACGTTTGATACGATCTTTGCTAAGTTTATTATCTCGATGATTATTACGTTGTCTGTTAACCCAAGTAGCAAGTTTTTTGTCTTCTGGCCATCTTGCAGGTACATTACAATGTCCATGATTTCTCTTATATTCTTTTAGTGCAGCAAACATTTCTTCCCATTGTGCTTCAAGTTGATCCCAAATAAAACCTATATCATCTAAGTGTTTGATACGGTCTTTACTAAGTTTCGCTTTTCTTGTACGTTGTGTACCCACCCAAGTCCCAAGCTGTTCGTTTTCTGGCCATATTGTAGGCACATTACAATGTTTATGCTTATTCTTATATTCTTTTAGTGCAGCAAACATTTCTTCCCATTGTGCTTCAAGCTGACCCCACACAAAGCCTATATCTTCTAATCGTTTGGTGCGGTCTTCACTAAGTTTTCCATTCCTATATTTTGCACGTTGATTATTTACCCAAGTCCCAAGCTGTTCGTTTTCCGGCCATATTGCAGGCACATTACAATGTTTATGCTTATTCTTATATTCTTTTAGTGCAGTAAACATTTCTTCCCATTCTGCTTCATGTAGATTCCACATAAAGCCTATATCTTTCAAACGTTTTTTACGATCATTACTAAGTTTTCCATTCCTATATTTTGCACGTTGAAAATCTACCCAAGTAGCAAGTTGTTTGTTTTCTTGCCACCGTTGAGGAACATTACAATCTCCAAATTGTTCTTTGTATTTTATTAACTCTCCATATCTCATATCCCATGTAAATCCCAACTTTTCTATACACACTGCAGTAATTGATTCTTGAAGAGTCTTGAGTGAGATATCTACACCAATAATATCTATAGGATCAACAATTACACCACCATCTCCGTCTCCCTTTCCCTTATCCTCCTGTATTTGTCTGATAATATCAGCCAGGACTTCATCCTGTTCCTGCAGTGCCTGTAATACATTCCAGACTTCTCCAAAATCTGCTTTGGCTACGGCATCTTCTATGCTTTCCCCTGTTGTTATTTCCAGATAAAGTGGAACCAGTATATACCCAAGAACTTTATCATGATTATGAGGGTCTTTTCTCATTGCCCGCCCTGTTGCCTGTACTATATCCACCTTGCTCTTCTTGGGTGACATGAATGCTACCATGTCAACAGATGGCAAATCTACACCTTCTGTAAGACAGCGTGCATTGGAAATAACCGAATAATCAGAGTCCTTAAATTCATTTATAATGCTCTCTCTACTGGCAGTAGGCATAGTCCCGTTTACGTGAAATACATTAAACTCAGGTAATTGCGTATTGATTCCCTCAGAACCTTGCCCAGTAAACGATTTTGCTGTAGCTACTGATCTATGAAAAGTAAATATACGCCTGATGTTATATTTGCCTATAGCTTCTTTAAAAGCAATCTGATTCGCAATCAGTTGGGCATTTACCACATCGCCATTGATTAATACTTCGCCTCTTTTTAGAAGTTCTTTGTTGACCTGTTCTGAAGTGACCACTGATATAATTACTTTGTAATTGCAGATTATGTCCTGACGAGCAGCTTTGGCAAAGGATAATTGGTGTGTAACTTCGCCATATACATCAGGATTGTCCATGGAGTAAACAAGGGCAAAATCTCCTTCTTCATTCCTTTTGTTTAAATTGTAGTGTCTGGGAGTAGCCGTAAGGAATAGCCGTTTCTTGATGCACAAATTATCATCTTTCAGTGCAAAGCCAAACTTTTTTCCTCCTCTCCCTGCTGTCTTGTGTGCTTCATCAAAGATTCCAAGATCAAACCAAGAATTACTGTCCATTCCTTCTGCGACAATGTGAGCAGACTGATATGTAGAGAATAAAATTTTGACACTTTTAGTATTTTGAGAAAGAAACTGTTTTACATCACTGCTTTCAGTAGTAACCGCAAAATCCAGATCTGACCGATTAACTTTTATACTATCAAGTTCCTTACTTGCAACAGTAAGATCAGAACAAACACATAAATAGGAAAGATGCTGCCATTCTGTCTCTCTAAGCCATTCATGCAGGGTTTGCCTGACAAGTATCAGGGATGGAAGAAGAACTAAAATATTGTAACATCCCATTCGCTCAGAAACCCATAAAGAAACAAGTGTCTTGCCAGTACCACAAGCCATGAGGACGGTAGTACGATCTTCATGTTTTAAGGCAATGAGTATATCCTTAATGGACTCATCTTGATGAGGTTGAGGTGTCTTTCGCTCTATATCTAAAACACCACTCTGTAGCCATTTTAGAATAGTCTCAAAATCATTTCGATCCAAACGATCAAGATCATTGCCTCGTATACAATAAAATCCTGTACGTTCGTTTATTACTGAAGTAATGTCATTGCTGTTAGTAAATAAAACACGCTGGCTGACATTATCTGTAAGTCCCATAAATGTTGACAGATCACCCCATGTAATTGATTTACGGTCTGTACGGAATTTTGCTTGATAAGCATTAAACTCATCTGATACTGTTTTGAACACACCATCAACACCCATGTCTTTCTGATTAGTACCTAAAGATAAGTCTTTCTTTATTCTGGCAGGGATACATTTAAATGGCCATACTTCTTCTGCCTGTTCAATCTTTTGAGTAAAGAAATAAGCTTCGGCAAATACTTCAAAAGCATCGCCACACTCTTTTTCGGTGGGTAAATCTGCAATCCGCTTTTCTAATTCCGTAAAACTTGAAAGATTATTAAATAACCCAGCTTTAAGAAAGAAACTGGTTTTATGGTGTTTAGGTAGCATTGACATATTTATTAATAATATTAAAATTTTTCAACCTTATTACATTTCCGAATAACAAATGTAAAAGTTATTGTCAATTAGAAAATGCCGGTATATCTTATTAGGAAGAAAAGGGGTAGGAAATTAGAGCCCCGCCACACAAATCGTCGGGTAAGCAGCACCCGTTAAAAAGGAGACTGTGTCATAATTAAACGACAAAAGAGGATACCAGTGGTTCTTCT
>JBHHYH010000050.1:0-23530 GCA_046757465.1 Candidatus Scalinduaceae bacterium
ATCTGGTAGGAACAGTATGTTTGTTCTTGACATTTATCTCAATAGGTGACCCCAGACCCTCTTTTATAGTAGTGTAGTATCTCTGTATTATTGACTAGCTGGTGAGGAGTGAACATGAAGAAAAGACGTTTAAAAAAGGATTCCTTTATTGTCGGTTTCGGGATTGTTTTGTGTACAATTTTCGGGATGCCCACCTCAGATGCGAGTGAGGCTGGTTTGCATGAAAAAGCTACTTTGAAAGGACAAACAGTAGCATTACAGGATGACAACGTCGGTTACGATGTAGAGGAGCTGAAGCGAAAACTGGGCGTTGATTCATTAGTAGGAGCGGACTTATCAGGCGCCGATCTGAGATGGAATTATCTCCAGGAGGCAAATCTGAAAAAGGCAAACCTGCAAGGAACGGATCTTAAAGGGACAAACTTGCGAAAAGCAAACCTGCAAGGAGCCGATCTACGTGGAGCAAATCTGTCCGAGGCAAACTTGGAAGAAACAGACCTGCGGGGAGCAGACCTGACCGGAGTGCAAAATCTCATCCTCAGGCAGATTGTTGTAGCAGTCTATGATAAAGAAACAAAATTTCCAGAAGGTGTAACATTTGGGGATATACCCAAATACAACAAGGACAGACTGAGAAGCACTTTGGGTGTTAAAACACTGGTAGGGGTGGAAGCGAAAGGAATGATATTGCGATGGGGAGATTTTAAAGGAGCGGATATGCAATGGGCAACCCTCCAAAGAACTGACCTGACAGGAGCAAATCTGTCGGAAACAAATTTGTCGGCAGCTAACCTGCACGGTACAAACCTGTCTGAGGTGGATTTGCAAAAGGCAAATTTGAAGAACGCAAGCCTAGAGGGAGCGAACCTGATGCAGGCAAATTTACAGGAAGCTGATTTGACAGGAGCAGACCTTCAAGGTGCGAACCTGTCGGGCGCAGACCTGCATAAAACAAAATTGCTGGCGGCAAACTTGACCGGAGCAAACTTGTCGGGGGTGGACCTGCGAAGTGTAGATTTACGCGGGGCCGATCTGCGGGAAGTGAAAAACATAACGATGAAGCAGCTCGCGCAGGCCATCGTTGATGGACGTACACGTCTGCCGGAAGGTATGACCTTCAAACAAATAAAACAACGCAAGGCTGGTTTGTGATACTGGGAAAATAGGATCAGCGCCTGTTTACTCCATCTTTGCCATCATTTTTCTAACCACTTTCTGTTTTTCTGCCAGCCCGCAAGAAAAAGAATAAATAAAACAATTGAAATTTTTCTCAACATTTAAAATTCTTTTTTGCTTCTGTAATGACCTGATTATTTTTTTCTTCATCAAGATTTTGCTCATTTGTATGTTGACCAGGCGCGAAAAATGTTTTTTTGTAAACGGGATATACCTCAGTCCGCAAATGTGCAAGCATGTGATGCCCATGTCTGACTTCACGTTCATGCCGTAATGCTGATATATCAATAGGCGCTACCACTATCTTTAATAAAAATAGGGTCAGCGACAGTTAAAAAAAGGACGATATCCGCTTGATTTTTTAATTCTTTGCATGCAACTTAACCGTGACGATAGATATTTAAAATGTAATAATTCTGAGGAAACAAATGTTTCTTTATTCAATGGCGTTTGACTTTAATTGTAAATTTGAGTTTTCTAAAGCTTGTATAAGTCATAAAGGGTGTGAATTTATTTTGCACAACGGTGGTGATAATTATGCAGATGTTATTGAAACAATTCTCGACAAGTACGAGGATAGAGATAGTTTCTCACAAGTAGCGTTTAACTTCTGCTTATCGTTTGTAGCATGTAATTCATGTAATTTTGCTTATTTAGATTCATGTGCTATGAGTCTCCATGAAAAAATCGATATTTTCGATAAAAACCCATTTATTAAGATTCCTAGGAATTCTAGATCAGTTTTAGTTCCTTTAAATTACATAAAAAAAGTTGATACTGAAGAACAATCATTGGTGTCTTCTCTTTTTAATGATGCAACGAGCAGTAATAACCCATTTTTTAAATTTTTATGTTATTGGAAAATACTTGAAATACCTATTAATTCTAAAAGTAGGAAAGCTACTGATTGGATAGATTCAACAGTTAAAACTAATCCAGAATTAGTTGAATCAAGTAAAGAATTAAAAGAAGAATATGATAAGGGAATTAATATAGGGAAATATTTTAAAGATAATTATAGAGATGCAGTTGCACATATTGCTCGCCCCCCACATTTATCTTCTCATAATTTTAATGATTACAAAAAGGTAACCGAAGCATGTGATAGTCTAAATCCATTCATAATACACTTTATGCAAAATGAAATTACTTGGGAAAAAGGTTTGAGTAAAGTCAACATAATTAAAATTGAAAATAAGGGGAAATAAGAACACCGACTGTTAGAAAAAATATTATGCCCGATCTACTGTTTATATAAATAGTGTCCCTTTTATGTCATGCTGTATCTCCTCACCTTGCGAAGATAATTACTAAATACGTATTAAAAAAATTAAAGACAATTTATGAAAAAAGAACAAAAAGTGAGAACTCCAAATGTTAGAGATATTATTGAATTCAGAAAGAGACTTCACCTGTGGTTCGGAAAAAACAAACGAAAATATCCATGGCGAGAAACTTCTGATAGGTATAAAGTACTGATAGCTGAGTTGATGCTTCGTAGAACAAAAGCTGATCAAGTTGCAAAAGTTTATTCTAAATTCATAGAAAAATACCCCGATATTAAAACCTTAAATTATGCTTCTATTGATGATATAAATGAAATAACATATTCATTAGGTTTACATTGGAGACGCAATTCATTTATTGAAGTCGCCAGAGAATCAACTAAATCTTACGGTGGAAAAATTCCTGATAAAAGGGAAGAATTGAAAAAATTAACAGGTGTTGGAGAATATGTTGCAGGTACAATACTTTCTCTGGCTTCAAACAAAAAAGAATGGATAGTAGATAGTAATGTAGTAAGAGTGTTTAAACGATACTTTGGTATTGAAACAACTAAAGAGGGCAGAAGAGATAAACATGTAATTGCTCTAGCAAAAGCTTATATTGAATGTAAAAATCCAAAATATGCAAACCTTGCGTTGATTGACTTTGCTGCACTTATTTGCACGCCAAGAAAACCGCTTCACGAACTATGTCCACTGAAAAAAAGTTGTCATTACTATGCCGGATTGGGTATTTAAACTAGTTTACAAAAGATACAAAATAATTTATAAATATAACAATATGCATAAGTAACATTTGAAATGGAGAAGAAAATGAGTGTCGAAAATATTATGAAAAAATATAATTTTGCAGAATCATCAAGTGGTGGAGATTGCCTGTGGTATACAAAACAAACAAAATATGAGGGAGATGATGCCTTTATTGCGATCACAGTTGAGGATGGATGCGGTATACCTGAGACGCTAGACGAACCTATACTGGTATCGGGGTCGAGTCTCCCCTTGACTGCATTAGATAGGGGACAGACCCAATACTGTTCGGCACGGTGTTTGATAAGATCAATGCTTCGGAATTACTCCTCCCGTCTATCTAATAGAGACCTTTCAGTGCTCCGATAACACTCCCTCACCATTCCAAAAATTCTTTTTCTGTCTTTTTTTGCATGCTCTGCTTCGTAGAAAAACTATTTGAAAATATTTTTAATGTCAGAAATTAGGGTCGGCGCCTGTTTTACAAAAACGGAGCCCTCCAAACTAATCGTCTGGTAAACAGCGACCGTTAATGCCTGATCTACGGTTTATATAAATAGTGTCTGTGTCCATAATTATTTTGTACAAAATTTGCTGCTTGATAGAAGGGGTGTAAAACATATATAATTATAGTTAATATGCTTTACTAAAAAATGTAGATCAAATTTTTTAATTAATAAATTTGAAATAAATGAGTTAAGATAAGAGGACAAAAGAACTAATTATTTATTGATATAATTGTTTAAAATTATAATGTTGGAAGAATACCCGGTTTTAAAAAATGCACCTATTACTGAAGCTCTTTTGGATATTAGAGTGGAGTTATCCAAGGATATTAATCTTGAGACTTTGGAGGAATTCCACGATCATAACGATATAAAAGAACGTTTTCCTGTAAAAAAAAGGCGGGAATCGTTTAAAAGTGGTGTCAAGGTTTCTCCAGGAGGTAAGATTTCTACGCTTCCAGCTATAGGTGGACCTGATGGATATCTTTTCCAATCACCTATTGCAAAGAAAATTGTTCAGGCAAGAATAGATGGATTTACCTTTAATAAATTGAAACCATATAAAAGTTGGGATGCATTTCGTTCCGAAGCTCGTAAGTTATGGGATATATACTTCCAAATAACTAATCCTATTAGAATTTCACGCATTGCTTTACGATATATAAATCGGATAGAGGTTCCTTTGCCTATAAAAGATTTTAAGGAATATGTTTTAACCACTCCAGAGATTGCGCCAAAACTACCGCAAGCATTAAACCATTTTTTCATGCGGCTTGAAATCCCAAATCCTGATATACATGCAATTGCCTTAATTACACAAACAATGGAAAATCCTACTGAAAACCAGAGATTGCCACTAATTCTCGATATAGACGTTTTCAGTAAAATGGGCTTTATCAATAGCGATGAAGAAATGTGGAAAGAATTTGAAAAACTGCGTAAATTCAAGAATGATGTTTTTTTTAACAGTATAACAGAGAAAACAAAGGAGCTGTTCAAATGAGTTATACAGCTACAGTATACGCTAATATATTAGATCGAATTTATGAGATGTGGGATATGAATGATATTGCCTTATCCGATGAATCTAAAGAAATACATAAGGAATCAGAACGTTCTGCCGAACACTACTTCATACCAATTTCAAGACAAGAGACTGATTGCGTAATAAAATTTTATGAACTCAAATCAAGATGGGAAGCTGAGACGGCAATACTATCATCCATTACTGAGATTGCTATGCATCCCGCATACCAACAAATAATCGGAATGGGACGGAGCGCCATTCCCTTAATACTGGCTGAGATGGAGGAGAGGCCGGGACATTGGTTTTGGGCATTAAAATCCATTACTGGAGAAGATCCAGTTTTGCCGGAACAAAGAGGAAAGGTAGAGGAAATGACAAAAGCATGGCTTAATTGGAGAAGAGAACAAGGTTTTATTTATGACTAAACAAGAGATAGATGAATCATTTCCCAATCTAGCAGTAGGTGGTTACTCAATAACTAGCCCCGAAGCAATAGAATATAATTGCATTGCTTGGGCCGCTGGTGATACCGAGGCATGGTGGTGGCCGGACCCTCTCTACCAATATTACTGGCCTCCTGAAATTCCAAGAGCCGTAACTATAAATGCCTTTATAAAGGCTTTTGAGCTTCTAGGTTATTCCGTTTGTGACGGCCCTGAATACGAAAGTGATTTTGAAAAGGTAGCTATATATGCCGATTCTAATGGGAATCCAACCCATGTTACAAAGCAATTAGATTCTGGGAAATGGACGAGTAAATTAGGTAGATTAGAAGACATTGAACATCCTGATTTGAATTCTATTATTAATCCAATATACGGTTCTCCTGTTGTATATTTGAAACGGCCCAAAAAAAACACATTCTTTTAAAAAGGGGTCGAGTCTCCCCTTGACTGCATGAGCTTGATATTAGGTAGGGGACAAACATCAGAAGGATAATAGGGTTCCGACAAACAACCCTCCGGGCGGGTAGCGAGCGGTTATTGATTTTAAGAGGAACGTGAGATCAGATCTTTAAATATGAATTTAGGCAAAATTGAATTCCTCATTCACTAATTTGTTCTTCAAGAAATCTTGATACCTGGATACCATCTTGACTTACCGTAAACGTTATTGCCCCATCATGGTATGTCTTAAATAAGTTTGATCCATTCCTCTCATAGACATCAATTGTAGATGCCGAAACAATTTTTTCTGTTCCACTTATTATGGCATGTTTTGGCCTGACATGCTTGAAACTATTGTCTGTATGTTTTTTCACTGCGTTTTCTCAACGCTAATATCCATACAATTTTTTTCTTATCGTCCACATCGTATAGCACTCTGTAATCTCCTATTCTTATACGGTATTGAGCTGTCATTTCATAAAATTGTACTGGTGGTTTGAGTTTTTTGAATGGACTTTTGCCAAATGGACGTGGGTTTGTGGCAAGGCTTTCTACCGTTTTAGTAATTTTTTTCTGAAGTTGGACTTGTGGAATCTTTGAAAGTGTTTTAGCGAATTTGGTAGCAATGGAACGGGTAGGGAAAAGAACTTTATATTTCATTTACCCTTATTTAGTTAAGTTTTTTAAAGACATTTGATACAGGTATTCCTTTAACACCTCTACTTATTGCTTTTCTTCCCTCCTGGATAGTCTTTATTGTTTCTGGATCAGTAATTTCATCTAGCATATCCAAAAGTTCTATCATATCTGAATACGGAAGGATTACGTTAACCGGTTTTCCTCTTTCAGTAACTATTAGTGTCCCTTTTTTCAAAAGACTTGAAAGATGTATTTTCAAGTCTCTAATCCCAACATGCGGTGACTTGAGTATGTTAGTTGCAATGCTCATGATTTACTCCTTATGTTATTTGTTAAATCTACAATTGTAGTGTTTATTGTGACTACATGATTTTATGTTATATATACCATTAAGTCAAGCAATAATTACCCATATTTAAGTGTTTGTACTACGGTTTCTCTTGCAATTATATAGGAAGGGTAAAGTAACCATTCCACCTCGTAGGCGGAACCTGGAAATAACGAACGAAAGAAAACTAATCTGTTTTTTGAAGAAATCTTGATACTTGGATACCATCCTTACTTAACGTAAACGTTATTGCTCCATCATGGTATGTCTTAAATAAGTTTGATCCATTCCTCTCATAAGCATCAATTGTAGATGTCGAAACAATTTTTTCTGTTCCGCTTATTAAGGCGTGTTTTGGCCTGACATGCCTGATCAAATCTTCAGTTTTTACGCAAAAACCTCCGTGATGTGGTACCTGGATCACGTCTACATTTAAACCTGCAGATACGTCTGCATTAAGGCCATCCTTACCTGATAAAAGCATTTCGATTCCCCTTTCACCAATATCAGCACACAGTAGTATCTTGTAACTTAGATATTCAATCAAAAACACACTGGATGAATCGTTCACGGTTAAGTTATTTACAGGGAAACCTTCATATTCTAACATGTCTTTATCAGGCGGATTGAGTATATTGATTTTTGCCGGTTCATATCCCTTAATTTCTAAACCTTTAGCCAACAGCCCTGTGCTAATCTTTTCCTCACTAATTAATCTCAATAATTTCTCTTTATTTCCGGACTCCAAGAAAAATTTGTTTATGAAAACATTGCCAATCTTGAACCTTTCAATAAGAGACGGTATCCCATTACAATGGTCATCATGTTCGTGAGAAATAACTATGGCATCTATCTTTTTTATCCCCTCCCTCCTCAAAAAGGGATCAACAATAAATTTTCCAACATCATAATTACTCCACGTACCCGTATCAAAGAGCATGTTTTTGCCGTTAGGAAATTGAATAAAGATAGAAGTCCCATGCCTTACATCAAAACACGTAAGTTTGAGACAACTTTGACTATGACCAAACGAACCCGAAAAGATAAATATATTTGAAATACCAAAAATCGCAATCAACAAATGAACCATTTTAACCCTTAATCTCTCCCTTAGTATGAAAAGTATAACTATCACGTAATAGATCAATATCCATATCCATGGTGACCCTGATGTATAGAAAAAAGTCCTGAAACTTGTTGAAAATAGCAAAATCAAATTTTCCAACGCTATCTCAGAATATGAAACTAGCCACGCAAATGGCGCAACCAGTACAGGAAGTACAAGACCTATTATTAATACTATAAAACCACCAACCAGTATAAGCCACACTAACGGAAAGACCACAATATTCAAAAGCACTGTCAGAGGGGTTACGATATGAAAATAATATGCTATAAGTGGCATTATGGCAATCCAAGCTGCAAGGGAAACACAAAACGTTTTTCTACAATAAATTTTAAATCGAAACCAAATCTCGTTTCTTTCTTCTTTTGCCTGCAGTTTCTCCACAAAGAGAGTCGATTTCCAAAAGTAATTTTCAAGTCTATTTGATGTGTATATAATCCCGAGTACAGCAAGTACTGAAAGTTGAAAACCTACATTAAACAGGTCGGAAGGATTTATCAAAAGTATTACAAATACCGCTGCCGCAATACTATTCGGGAGATCCCAACGCCTGTTAAATATAAATGCGCCATAATAAGCAGCCACCATTATGCCGGCTCGAATGATTGGGGGCTTCATACCCGTAATGACAGCATATAGAAATGTAACAAATACAATAATTATCGCTAAGCGTTTTGTACCAAGCCCAAGCAATCTTAACAGGCAATGTAAGGAAACAACCAATATGCCAACATGCAAACCACTAATTGCAAGGAAATGAATAGTCCCTGTTTTCACAAAACTATCCATAAGACCTTCCGGTATCTTTTCGCGATCACCAAGCAAGATACTACTGACGAGAGGAACGCTCCTTTCTTTAACGCACTTTTTTATAACTTGATTCAGTTTTTTCTTCAGGCTATAGATAAATGTAAAAAAATAATTACCATGATTTTCTGATATTGGCTTTACGTTTTTAGCGCTTATGACACTGAGTATTGCCTCAGTACGTGGATTTTGTTTCTGAAGGTGCTTTTTATAATTAAACTGGCCCGGGTTATGAGGCATTGAAGGTGTTGAGATATTCCCCATTAATTCTATCCTGTCCCCATACTCTAGTTTATTTGCAAGATAATCCCTTTCACTGCCTGGCATATTTTCTTCTTCCTTTATTGGGTAAACACTTACTTTAATTACACCTGAAATGTCTTTCCAATCTCCCCGCCATGCCCCGTCCACGGGATTTTCAGAAATATTTCCTCCTCCTTCTATTGCATCTGTTCGCAACAAGAACGTAACAACCTTCTTGCGTTGTTTTAACGAAGATAACGGAGGGTTTGGCATATATTTGCTAATAGGTTGCGACACGACTGTACCATGCAAACGAACGGGAGTTTTTTTGGTACTTATAAGATTCGATATGCTATCGGCGGGATAAGAAGAAAATCTAAAATGGTGATACGAAACACCTGTCAGAAAGGTCAATAACAAAAGAGTTAATATACAGCCTCTTAAATGGAATATATACAAACACAAGCACACAATTAAAGTCGTAAGTATCGCTGGGAGAATAAGAAAGGAAGGAATATTGGCATAATAATTTATAAATATGCCGATTACAAATGATAGTACAATCCTCACTAATGGACGGTGCATTTTGGTCCAATATAAGATAGGCTTGTGTAGTCTTCTATATAATAAAGGAGGTTAAGGCTACTTTCACCTAAGTAGAGTGATTTATGCCCGCCCGAACGCGCTTGCCTGGCCAGTCCGAACGGCAAGACCGGGCGGGCATAAATCGCTCTACTTAGGTTACAGTAAAGAATCACTTGTAATATAAATTACAAGTAGTATAATTTCAAAAAATAAAAGGCGTGTCAAATAAGTGAGGGACTTAGGAATTGAAAGCCTACCAATAAGCCTCGAGGAGGTCAAAGGCTTACCGATAGGGGAAAGGAGAAAACAATTCTAAAAGTCCCTCTATCTAAATTTTACCAGAATACAGTTATATATTCAAGATATGTAGTTGTTAGGATTATAGTTTACAAAATTAAGGGAAGGTCTTTATGGCAAATGGATTCGAAGGAAAGAAGAAACATCGACTTAATAGGAAAAAATACATCCTAAAAAAACGAGCAAGAAAAAAGAAAAAGTAAGCATCATACTTACAAATTTAATTTGACAAATACACTCCTACTGTCTGTAGTCAGGAAAGTTTCTTAAGCATATACTATTTGGGAAGATAAAATGAATTCTACGCTCAGCGAAAGCACAAAAGTAAGGGTTCCTTTAGTCGATTTGAAACGCCAATATTATAGCATTAAGGAAGAGATTGATTCAGCAATCCAGGATGTTCTTGAAAACCAATCATTCATTTTAGGCCCACAGGTTAAAGAATTCGAGAAACTTTTCGCTTCATACTGCAATACTAAACATGCAATTGGTGTTTCTTCGGGAACCGATGCATTACTTCTTGCTCTCAAATCATTGGGAATCGGAAACGGTGATGAAGTTATCACATCCCCCTTTACCTTTTTTGCCACAGTAGGCTCTATTTGCAATACAGGTGCAACACCCGTTTTCGTGGATATTGACCCTGAATCTTACAATATAAGACCGGATTTAATAAAAAAACGTATAAATAAAAATACAAAAGCCATTATCCCTGTCCATTTATACGGTCAGTGCGCAGACATGAATCCAATACTAGAAATAGCAAAGGAGTATAATATCAAGGTTATAGAAGATGCTGCACAAGCTATTGGCGCTGAGTATAAAGATAGAAAATCAGGTTCTATGGGTGATTTAGGATGCTTTTCTTTTTTCCCAAGCAAGAATCTTGGTGGATTTGGAGATGGGGGGATGGTTACATGCAATAGTGATGAGCTTGCAGAAATGATTTACATGCTGAGGATTCATGGTGGAAAACCCAAGAATTATTATCCCGTCTTAGGCATTAATGGCAGATTGGATACGATACAGGCGGCTGTTCTCACAAAAAAACTCAAGTACATAGACCTTTGGTGTGAGAAACGAAGACAAAAGGCCTCGTATTACACAAAAAACATGGAGGAACTGGACCTAATAATGCCAAAAGTAATCAATTTTAATAAACATGTGTTTCACCTTTATGTAATCAAGATAAAAGAAAGAGACAGGCTTGTAGAACACTTAAAGGCAAACAATATAGATTGCGCAGTACATTATCCAATTCCACAACATTTGCAAAAATGCCTTGCATATTTAGGATATGAAGAGGGCGACTTGCCGGAGGCAGAAAAGGCTGCTAAAGAAATACTATCACTTCCGATCTTTCCTGAAATAACAAAAGAGGAGCAAGATTACATTATTAAGACAATCAAAGATTTTTTCATAAACATATCATAGTTGCTCAAAATTTTGTGGGGCTCGTGTACAGATATGGTATTTCAACGAATGATGAAGAAACATAAAATTTAAAGGGTGGTAGATAAGCATGAAAGTATCAGTGGTAATTTGTCTAAAAAAAATAGTCCTTTTTTTACTCATTGTTTTAATTTTTTCAATTGGCACATACTCTGTTGCAGTCGCAAATTTCTCGTCTGGCTGGAAGGGATTTAAGGTCGGGTTTTATGGGAATTACTCTGACGGGATTTTTGAAATTAATGGGCTTAGATTTGACAAAATCGTTGGTGATATAAACTCAAGGTTTAGCATCAAGAACCTTACATACGAAGAAAGATCCCTTGCCGTTAACCTTGCCTTCTTCAATAAAGATAAAGAACTCTTAATTGCAATACAATATGTCCCTGAAAAATCAATCACAGCAAAAAGAACATTAAGAGAAATAAACCTAAAGATACCTGGCAGCGGAGAGGTCTTTTACCAAATAAGGTACTTCCAGATAAGCATTGTTGAAAGGATAGAAAAAGATTAGACGACTTGTAACTATAGTCTCTGTGATGGAGGTTCTGTGTTTCGGGAGTTCCTTCCTTTGTACGCAGGGAATATTTGATTCGACCTAGAGACATGTGGGGTGGACAATGCCTACCGAAGCGGAAGACACTCAAATTTGTTGAAGAAAAATTTGAAAAAAGATTGAACCAGCGTTTAAAATCTTATATTTCAATGACTTAGATATTTGAAACCACCTTTTTACCTCAACTTATTGAGAAGTTACGTTTAAGCCTCTTTAAGACACATCGACAAAATATATCTTTCAAATAATACAAATAACAAAGTAGAAATATTGTACTACTAAAAATTTTTTAATAGGCATGATATGCGGTCTTCCGTAATTACAATTTTCTTTATATTTTTAATACTTTGTAATAAAAATTCCGCCCAGGGCGCTCTCATAACCGCGGATGTTACACAACATCCCATATCCCTCACCGCAAATCAAATATGGACCTGGGACATAAATGGGGTTAAAGTTTTTTGGGCAAAAGGTGATGTCAAAATAGAACAGGGCAGTGCACAAATCATTGCAAACTCCGTAGCAGCCTGGTTTACAAAAGTTGATACTGCACAACTTATTGAAGGTCACATGGAAATTTATTGCGAGGGTAACGTATCATTATTTCAAGAAGGAATTATTGAAAATTATGAACAAATATATTTGCGGTTAGTTACTAGCGCAGGGATAGTTGTAAATCCCGTAAAAGTACCAATCAAAAGCTTCGAAGAAGAACAAAAAACAGAAGTATACCTACGTGGTAAAAAGATAAGGGCTGAAGGAAGAGAGGAATTTGCCGCCAAAGAAGAACCCGAAGTTGGTCCTCCTGTAAGTATATCAGCTGAGGGAGAACCGATAGACATATTTGCAGATGACATAGACACCTGGATAGAAAAAGACGTTCGTGTTGTCGTTGCTATAGGGAATGTTAGGATAAAAAGAGGTGATGAAACTTTAAATGCTGATAATGCAATCTTACATTTAGATCAAGAAAAAAGTGAAAAGGACAAACCACTAAAATTAATATATAAAGAAATGTATGCAGAAGGAAATGTAACCCTGATACGAGAAGGCGACTTAATAATAGCTGAAAAAGTCTTTGAGAACATTAAAGAGGAAAAAGGAATTTTTGTCAATAGCACCATTAGTAGTGTACTCCGCCCCCCCATCGTTAAGCTGGAAACCCCTGTTTATATAGATGGCGCTGAGATTAAACGTAAAGGCAAAGGGCAGTATGATGTAAGTAATGGGCGATATTCCCTTTGCAGCTACGGACACCCTCATTTCTATTTCAAATCCTCAAGGGTAAGGATTTTTAAAACTGCAGAACATTCAATAGCCTCAGCAAAGAAAAACATATTTTACGCCGGGAATATTCCATTAGTTTACCTGCCAGTTCTATCCTTTGATTTAAAAAGAAGGGCAAAGCTTTTAGAGGACTGGGAGACTGGGACCACCTCCAGATTCGGACGATTTGTCAAAACAGATTGGGACGTATATAGCATCGCCTTCGGTGAAAAAATGGATGACTGGAGCGATTTAACATTAAGTGCGGATTTTTTAAGCCTGAGAGGGCCCGCATTGGGACTAGATTTTGAATATGCCAAACCTAATTATTCCGGATATATGAATACATATTATATCCGCGATGGAAAAGCTACTGATATTAACAGTGTTCCTGTCCCACAAAAAAATAGAGAACAGTTTTTATGGAGACATAGACAATTTCTTGCTTACGATTGGAGGGCAGATATAGAAATATCACATGTTAGCGATAGAAGTTTCTTCAGAGAATATTTCGAACAGGAATTGAAAACGGAAAAGGATAGAGAAACCATAATTTATTTAAGAAAGATTTCCGATAATAGAGGGATTACTTTCTTGGCCGAACATCAATTACGGACATTCGATACCCTTGTGAATTCAGAAAGGCTTAATAGAAAAAACGAATCGTTACCTGAATTAAAATATAGCATAATTGGAGAACCATTGTGGGGGGGCAAACTAAATTTTACATCAGAAGCAGAGCTGGCATTTCAAAATAGGGTATTTGACAGGATTTCGCCTGAAATTAAAGAACAATTTCTGGGACGCGGCGCTTTATTAACTGCGGAAAGGGTTTTTGATAGAGTACCTGTCAGGCTTGAGCCTAAAGAGACGATCAGGTTTGACACAAATCATATGCTTAATGCACCTTTTCGCATCTTGGGTGTAAGGTTTAATCCCTTTATAGACGCTCGTTTTACAGCCTATAGTGAAAGCGTCAGGGTAAATCCTATCACTCAAGGCAATGAAGGAGATGGTGCATCTAGAGGGCGAATATTGGGTTCTCTTGGCCTTAATACCAGCATAACACTGTCAAGAACTTATAGTATTTATAATAAACTTCTAAATATCAACAGATTAAGGCATATCATGATCCCTGAATTGCGTCTTAACTTCACACCGATAGCCACACAAAATCCAGAAGACTTAAACCAGTTTGACGGGATAGATGCACTTGATAATTTTAAATCAATCGTGTTGAGATTGCACAATAGATTCCAGACAAAACGAGGAGAAACAGGGGAAGAAACACCTGTAGACCTAATTGATTTTGACATTGCATTCAACTTATTTCCAGGCAATGCAGGTTTAAACAGAAAACGAGATGATTTTATAGGATTAGACATAAAGATGGAATTAACCGATAAAATTTCACTTCTTTCAGAACGTAACGAATTTAACCTGGGAAAAGGCGGTGTCGATATCTTAAACTTCGGCCTCAATTATAAGGTTATGCCTAACTGGAATTTCTTTCTAGGAAACAGGTTTATTGATGACTTTAGTTCTAGCGTCATATTTTCATCAGGATTATCTTTAGGCGAAAAATGGCAATTAGCATTGTATGAGCAATTCGATTTTAAGGCCAAGCAAAAAGCTTCGGCCAGTCAACCCGCTAGAACCGAAAGTCAAAATTTAGCCAGGAGATTTGTTGTCTCACGATTTTTCCATGATTGGATTGTTAACATAATCATAAATGAAAGTGACACCAGAGGCGATACTACTACCAGTTTTGATATTATTCCTCGCGGGGCAGCAGGTCGAGTAGGAGGCTTAAGAAGTCGTTTTCAATCTGTGAGCGCTTTTCTTCCACAGCCGGGACCATAAAACAAATGTCTTCATTTTTTAAGAATATGATATGAGGAAAGCAATTTACCCTGGCACTTTCGACCCTGTTACATATGGTCACCTTGATTTAATTAAACGCGGCAGCAAAATCTTTGATGAGCTCATAGTCGCCATTGGTCACAACCCATTAAAAAAGCCGCTATTTACAATTAAAGAACGAACGAATATGGTCTCAAAATATACAAAAGAAATCCCGAATGTCAAGGTAGATTGTTTTGAAGGTATGCTGGTTGACTATGTGAAAGAGATGCAAATTAACGTAATCCTGAGAGGTATTAGAACGGTATCTGATTTCGAGTATGAATTTCAAAGGGCACTTACAAATCGAGTATTAAAAAACGATATAGAAACTGTTTTCGTAATGACGAGTCAAGAATACTCATTCCTGAATTCTAGCTTGATCAAAGAAGCTGTCAGCTTAGGGGGTGATGTTTCTATGTTTGTACCTTCTGAAGTAGGAAAATTACTCCAGCAAAAATTTGCTCATAAAAAAAACATTTGTGCCTGAGATAACCAGCTAAATTCCCTCCTTTAGGATAAATAAACCATATGATTATTTTTAGAAATCCTCTATATGCAATTAAATATTCTCGCAATTGGTGATATCGTAGGACAACCAGGAAGAAAAGTTTTAGAAAAGAAACTTCAAAGCTTCATTAAAGACCAAAATATTGATTTTTGCATAGCAAATGGAGAAAACGCAGCAGGAGGTTCCGGAATAACCGTTGGTATTGCTAACAAACTTTTCTCCTACGACATAAACGTAATAACAATGGGCGATCATGTCTGGAAAAGAAAAGAAATCTTTGATTCACTACAATCTGAACAACGGTTACTCAGGCCGGCAAATTACTCTCCACTGGCACATGGCAGAGGGTATGTTGCTCTCAAAACGAAAACAGATCACACCGTCGGTATAATTAATCTCCTGGGCCGTGTATTTATGAAACCAATAGATTGCCCATTCAGGGCAGCCGACATGGCAATAGAGAAACTTTCAAAACTTACAAATATAATAATAGTTGATATGCATGCAGAAGCAACCTCTGAAAAGATAGCAATGGGATGGTATTTAGACGGCAAGGTAAGCGCTGTTGTAGGCACTCATACCCACGTACAGACTGCTGACGAAAAGATTTTGCCTGGAGGAACAGGATACATCACAGATTTGGGTATGACAGGTCCACATGAATCAATCTTAGGCAGACGTGTCGATTGTGTATTAAAATCAATTGTAACTCAGGTACCCATTCGTTATGATATAGCCGAAAAGGATATCCACATAGAAGGTGTAATTATAACCGTAAACAGAGAAACAGGTAAGGCAGAAAATATAAAAAGAGTTAAAATTAATGAAGATGGCGATAGCTGACGTATATGAATGTCTTAGTTGGGCAGATAGGAATTTAAACACAATTTCTGAGAACCAAAAATAAGAACTATACATAAAATGACAAATAAATTCTCAGCCATTAAATTAAATCAAGAAGCTTTTCTTAAACAAAAAACCGATAAGTTGTTCACCGTCTCTGAAATAACAAGGAAGATCAGGACATCTCTGGAACACGATTTCTCTAATATAAGTATAGTGGGTGAAATATCTAACATAAGAAGACCAAGCTCAGGGCATGTTTATTTAACACTTAAAGACGAAAATGCACAAATACAGGCGGTTGTCTTCAGAAACACCGCAAGCAAAATTAAATTTGAATTAAAAGATGGAATGGAAATAATATCTTTTGGTTCAATTACTGTTTACGAACCACGAGGACAATATCAAATAATAATTGATCAAATAGAACCTAAAGGTATAGGGGTCTTACAACTTGCATTTCAACAACTAAAGGAAAAGCTGGAAAAAGAAGGCTTCTTTGACCTTTCTCGTAAGAAGCCCATCCCTTTTATACCTCAGAAAATAGGTATAGTAACATCACCCACCGGCGCAGCAATCAAAGATATTCTAAATATTATAGAACGTCGTTTTGCCAATGTTGAGATCCTCTTATATCCTGTAAAGGTACAAGGAGATGGTGCCGCAGAAGAAATCGCTGAGGCAATTGTAGGATTAAATAAACTACCAGATATAGACGTAATTATAGTAGGTAGAGGAGGAGGCAGTTTAGAAGATTTATGGGCTTTCAATGAAGAAGCTGTTGCCAGGAGCATTTACAATTCCATAATACCTGTTATCTCTGCTGTAGGACATGAAATTGATATAACAATAGCTGATCTAGTTGCAGATAGAAGAGCTCTTACTCCCTCAGAGGCCGGCGAATTGGTCGTTCCTCAAAAAGATTTACTCCTTGACATACTGGGAAAGTTCAAGTCAAGACTATTTCAGTCCTTAGCAAGTAAACTAAAGTTATCAAAGGATACGCTTGCAAGAGCTGCGAATAGTTATGCAATGAGACAACCATTTGATAAACTTCACAGATTGCAACAAAGATTAGACGAATTTGCCCAGAGGCTTAATTTAAATATAACACATGCGTTAAACGCTGAACGTGAAAAGTTGTTAGGTATTGCAGGTAAATTAGAAAGTTTAAATCCTTTAAGTGTGTTAAAAAGAGGATATACTATTACCACCAAGCTAGAAAACAATAAACCCCTTCGCGAAGTAAGAGGTGTAAACAAAGGAGATAAAATCAAAACAAGCTTTTTCAAAGGTAGTGTTATTTCTGCAATACTTTCTATTGAAAGATGACAAGTCGTCTCAAGTAATTAAGGATAAATAACTAACTTGAAAAAACCAAATTTTGAAGCGTCTTTAAAAGAACTTGAAGAAATAGTTGAACAGCTAGAAAAGGGTGATCTAAAGTTAGATGAAACACTTGCAAAATACGAAATGGGTATTAAAATATACAAAAGATGCCACCAAATTTTGGAAAGTACAGAAAAGAAGATTAATGTCTTATTGAAAGATAGAGATGGAGAGACTTACACCAAAGAATTCAACTTGGAAAAAACCCAGGATGTAAATTCACTAACATCGGAAAATAAAAATAATAATAAAACAAAAAAAAATATATAATTAGCGACCAACACTAATACACCATTCAGTTTGTCTGAATGGAAGCTAATTTACGAGGAGGCGAGATTGGCCCAGAAGCTATTGGAAAAAATCGATAGTCCGCAGGATCTGCAGCAACTAAGCATTGAAGATTTAGAGGTCCTGGCACAGGAAATAAGGGAAATGATAATTGATGTAGTATCCAGAAATCCTGGTCATTTAGGATCAAATTTAGGAGTAGTCGAGCTTACAATTGCCCTTCATTATACTTTTGACTTTCTTAAAGACAAGCTAATCTGGGATGTAGGCCATCAGACCTATGTCCATAAACTACTCACAGGAAGGAGAAAGGCATTTCCAACTTTAAGGCAATACAAGGGACTAAGTGGTTTTCCAGATAAGAATGAAAGCAAATATGATCCATTCATTTGCGGTCACAGCGGACATGCGATCTCTGCCGCTCTTGGTTTATCTTGTGCCGATAAAATAAACGGTGTGGATAGGAAGATTGTTGCAGTCGCTGGAGATGCGGCAATCGGTGCTGGCATGTCACTTGAGGCGCTTAATCATGCAGGGTACCTGAAAAGAAACCTAATCGTAGTCCTCAATGATAACGAAATGGCAATCTCAAAAACAGTAGGTGGTTTCTCAAAATATCTGACTAAAATTCGTACTACACCCCTTTTCACGGATTTCAAAAAAGAAGCCCATAATCTATTACAATCTTTACCCATTTTTGGTAAACGTATGGACCAGACCCTGGAGCATATCGTGGAGGCATTAAAGCGGGAGATCACTCCAGGGCAATTATTTGTTGATCTGGGACTTAATTATTTTGGACCTATTGATGGTCATGATGTTAGCGCGTTAATAGATACTCTACGTGATATTAAATATCTGAATGGGCCTATATTGCTTCACGTAATTACCGAAAAGGGTAAGGGATTTGAACCTGCATCAAAGAATCCTGCCCGCTACCATAGTGCTGGTAAATTTCAAATGCGTAATGGGAAGATAATAGATATTCCTAAAGACCCCAGCAAAATTAGTTACACTAAGGTATTTAGTAAAACGCTTATTGAACTCGCCAAATCCGATAAAGATATAGTAGCAATCACCGCCGCAATGCCGGAAGGGACGGGACTTGACGCATTTGGTAAAGAATTTCCAGACAGATATTTTGATGTGGGCATGTGTGAACAGCATGCTATTGGACTGGCAAATGGATTAGTAGCCGCGGGACTTAAACCTGTGGCGGCAATATATTCGACATTCCTACAGCGTGCATATGATCAAGTCTTCCATGATGTTTGCTTACAGAGACATGGTGTTTTGCTTGCTCTTGATAGGGCTGGAATCGTTGGGAATGACGGGCCTACTCATAATGGCCTTTTTGACATAGCTTACCTGAGACATCTACCAGGTATGATATTAATGGCGCCAAAAGATGGAACTGAACTTAAATCTATGCTAAATAAAGCTGTCCAACTTAATTCACCAGTAGCAATACGTTATCCAAGGGCAGATATACCGGAAAATAATCTTGATAACAATTATGAATCTATCGAAATAGGAAAAGGCGAGATTGTTAGAGAAGGTCAAGATGGAGCCATCATCGCATATGGCGCAATGGTATATCCATCCATTAAATGTGCGGATATGCTTGCAGAAAAAGGCATTGATATTACAGTTATAAATGCCCGTTTTGCAAAACCATTAGATGATAATCTTATTATTGAGATTGTGAGGAAACATCAAATTGTCCTTACGGTGGAAGACCATTCACTAGTCGGAGGGTTTGGTTCAGCAATCTCGGAATTATTGCTTGATAAAGGCATTCATACACAAAATGTTCACATACTGGGTGTTCCCGATAAATTCATTGAACATGGTTCTCGTGATATAATATTGAAATTACTTAACCTTGATGCGGAGGGTATCTCTAAAAACTTTATTTCGGTCTGGAACAGGTTAGAACCCGTGAGTATCAAAAATAAAGAGGAGTATAAGGAAACTCCTAACTTGATATGAAAAAAATTATACTTTTAGGCAATAAGAATAAGAAAAGGGTACGAGAAACAATAGCTGAACTGGAACCCTTGTTCCGCAAGGGGGCGCATGTCTCGATAATTGACATTTCTGATGAAGGTGAAACAGATGGTTTATCCGCCGATTTAGCATTTGTCTTTGGCGGAGATGGTGCAATATTGGCTGCTTGCCGAAAGCTGAATGGTAAGCAAATCCCGATGATTGGTGTACATTTGGGGAAATTTGGTTTTTTGGCCGAGCTTACTCCTCAAGAGGTTAGTCAAACCTTAGAAAAAATATTCGCTGGGGAATATGTCGTTTCGCAAAGAATGTTGTTAGCCTGCCAGGTAATCCGCTCGAAACAAGTCATTAAGGAAACCTCCGGATTGAATGATGCCGTAATTTCCAGATCATCTCTATCAAGACTAATTTCAATTAAATTATATATAAATGAGAAAGAGGTTACTACGTATAGTAGCGACGGCTTAATTATATCGACTCCTTCAGGGTCGACAGCACACTCTCTCTCTGCTGGTGGCCCAATTGTCGCACCAGATATTGATGCCTTCATTATTACGCCAATTTGTCCTCACACTTTATCGAACCGTCCACTTGTGGTTTCCGGCAATTCTAAAATTGAAATGGAGCAGGTATCTGATTCTAAAGGGGTCGGTCTAACCATTGATGGTCAAATATATACAGATATCATGGCTAGCGATAAAATCCGAGTTGAAAAAGCTAAAGAAAAGTTGCAACTTGTTGAAACTCAAACAAGGACTTTTTATGACGTCTTACGAGAAAAATTGAACTGGAGGGGGCAACCCGCTTACAATGTCAACTGAAAAGAATCAAAAACTTCTTTTAACCGGTAATGAAGCCGCTGCAGAAGCAGCAATAATGGCGGGTTGTAGGTTCTACTATGGATATCCAATCACACCACAAAATGAAATCCTGACGCATATGGCTATCAGAATGCCACAAGTCGGTGGGACATGCATTCAGGTAGAGAGCGAGCTTGCGGCCATAAACATGGTATACGGAAGCGCTGCTGCTGGAGCCAGGACAATGACATCCTCTTCGAGCCCGGGCATCAGTCTCAAGCAGGAAGGAATATCTTACCTGGCCGGAAGCGAACTTCCGTGCGTAATAGTAAATGTGCAGCGAGGCGGACCAGGATTGGGTGATATCTCACCTTCCCAATCTGACTACTTTCAGGCGGTAAAGGGTGGGGGGCATGGAGACTATCACACCATAGTATTAGCGCCAAGTTCGGTACAAGAGACCGCAGACCTTGTCTTTGATGCATTTGACCTGGCCGATCGCTACAGAAACCCCGTGATGATTTTAGGTGACGCTCAATTAGGACAGATGATGGAACCGGTTGTATTTAATAAAAAACAAAAACCGAATTTGTCTAAAAAACCCTGGGCACTCACTGGAGCCAACGGCAGAAGAAGAAATGTTATCAAATCTTTTTATCCAGTTAAAGGAGAGCTTGAGGAATTTAATGCTAAACTGCAAAAAAAGTATCGTCAAATTGAGGCCGAAGAAGTCCGCTACGAAGAAATAAACACTAAAAAAGCAGATATTGTTATTGTCGCTTATGGTACATGCGCCAGAATATGCAAAGAGATTGTAAAGAAAGGTGAAAATCAAAACATAAGAATAGGCATAATAAGACCAATTACCTTATGGCCATTTCCATGCGATATCATACGAAGGATCTCAGAAAGAGTACAAGCTATACTAACCGTGGAAATGAGCGCAGGCCAAATGGTAGAAGATGTTCGATTATCTGTTTCTGGACGATGCCCGGTACATTTCTATGGACGGACCGGTGGTGGAATACCTTCACCCAAAGAAATCCTTGAGAAGATTCTTGAAATAATACCCGTCAAAGAGAAAGCAACCTGTGCCACATAACACAAATAAACAATTGTTAGTATCATCCTTTTTAAAATGGAACCAGTATATAAAAACTCAAAAACGCTAATTGATACCCCAACGCATTATTGTCCCGGTTGTGGACATGGTATCATCCATAGACTAATTGCTGAAATAATCGATGATATGGATATCAAGGACAAGACCATTGGGTTGGCCCCTGTAGGATGTGCCGTCTTAGCGTATAATTATCTCGATATTGATATGTGTGAAGCAGCCCACGGACGTCCGCCTGCGGTTGCTACCGGGATAAAACGCGTTCACCCGGATAAGATTGTTTTTTCCTACCAGGGGGATGGTGACCTGGCTGCAATTGGAATGGCGGAAATAATCCATACTGCCAGCCGCAGCGAAAACATAACCGTAATCTTCGTAAACAATGCGGTATACGGTATGACAAACGGGCAAATGGCGCCCACTACCTTGCTCAACCAGAGGACTTTAACAACACCTCAGGGGCGTAACGAAAGGGATGAAGGTTATCCCCTGCGTATTTGCGAACTCCTTGCAACAATAGACGGAAGTCGTTTTCTCGCCAGAACCTCTATAACTTCGCCAAAAAATATCATTAAGACGAAACAATTATTGGAGAAAGGGTTTAAGTCCCAAATAGAGGAAAAGGGATTTTCATTGATAGAAATTCTCTCTCCATGCCCAGTATATTGGCGTATGAATCCCAACGACGCTATGAAGTTCATAGATGATAATATGACTGCTACCTTCCCTTTAGGTATTTTTAAAGATTGGGAAAGCCAAAACTAGTACAACGTTTCATAAAAAAGTAATCATTTTATTCTGTCATTGCGAGGAGCGGTAGAGACGAAGCAATCTTTTGGTATGTAACAACTTAGAGATTGCTTCGCTATCGCTCGCAATGACAATATTATGTATACTTTTTAGTAAATTGGTCTACTAGTTCACTCCACTCACAACCCCCCCTGAACTAACATCGGGTGAGGTAAGTCATGGAAATTCTGGAATATTAAAAATGACAGAAAAGGTTATTTTAGCGGGTTTAGGCGGCCAGGGAATGATGCTTCTTGGCAGATTGATCGCACAGGCTGTGATGCTTGACGGGAAAAATGTTACATTTTTCCCATCCTATGGTACAGAAGTACGAGGAGGTACCGCTTATTATCATTTAATAGTTTCAGAAGAGGAGATTTTCTCTCCTGTTATCGAAGAGGCCGATACGCTTATTATGATGAACCTGCCTTCTTATCAAAAGTTTAAGAATTTTCTCAAACCAAATAGTTTGCTTTTTTTAAACTCATCCATGATTGATAAAATAGATAACGAAATGTACATAGATGTTTTTAGAATTCCCGCAACTAAAATAGCAAACGACCTGGGTAACGTAGTAGCATCAAACATGGTTATGCTTGGTGCATACAATGCTGTCAAAAATCTCGTTTCTGTTCCAACATTTCTCTCATGCCTTAAAAATGTTTTAAAAGGCAAGAAGGCGCCCTTTTTTGAGGTAAATAAATTAGCCATAGAGCGAGGAGCAGAATTTATAAATAAATTCTAATCTCGTCAACTCCCACCGACTTTATTATCCCCTTCACAACATTTTGCAGGATACATTCAGTTATTTGATTCCTTCTATTCTTTTTCTACCTCACCATACATTAGTATCCTCTTGTGTTTTTATTGTCTATTAGTACAATAATTTCCCTGAGCTTTAATCATTGAACTCATTTATCAAAGAACGTGCCGAACAGTATTGTGTCTGT
>JBHHYH010000051.1:0-22969 GCA_046757465.1 Candidatus Scalinduaceae bacterium
GGACGGGCAGGTTGCCCTTCTGTCCACTCAGATGAACTTAATCTTTCTCTCAAATTGCGTATTGTATTATGTAACCGTTCTATCCCTTTATCGGCTGCGTCTAACGCCTCATCACTGTAATCAATCGGGCTACTGTAATGTGTGTTGAGGATAAAGAAACGTATCGTCAATGGCGAGTATTTCTTGAATGCATCCTTTAAGGTAACAAAGTTGCCCAGCGATTTTCCCATCTTCTGCCCATCAACTGTTACCATATTGTTGTGCATCCAATAGCGAGCAAAAGGTAGCTCATTGGCCGCCTCGCTTTGTGCAACTTCACACTCATGATGAGGAAATACATTTTCAATCCCGCCACCATGAATATCAAACGTCTCTCCCAGATATTTCATTGACATAACCGAACATTCGAGATGCCAGCCTGGAAATCCGACACCCCATGGACTGTTCCACTTCATAATGTGTCCTGGCTCTGCCCTCTTCCAAAGGGCAAAATCTGCAGGATGTCTTTTTTCTGGATTTACCTCAACACGCGCTCCAATCTCTAGTTCTTCCAATCTCCGTCTCGAAAGTTTACCGTAATCCTTAAATTTTGACACATCAAAGTAAACGGACTGGTTCGCCACATAAGCAAATCCTTTATCAATGAGTTTCTTAATCAGATCTATCTGCTCTGGGATATGCCCTGTTGCACGAGGAGAAATATCAGGTCGTAAGTTATTTAATGCATCCATATCCTCATAATAGCTCCGCATATACATTTCAACTAATTCCATAGGTTCCACTTTCTCGAGTTTTGCCCTTTTTTCTATTTTGTCTTCTCCCTCATCAGCATTATCTGTCAAATGTCCAACATCCGTAATATTTTGCACATAACGCACCTTATACCCTAGATACCTCAGATAGCGTATCACCACATCAAAGCTAATGTAACTCTTGGCATGCCCAATGTGAGGATGGTCGTAGACAGTTGGCCCACACACATAGATTCCAACTCTTCCTTCCTTGAAGGGAGTAAATACTTCCTTTTTTTTTGTTAGTGTGTTATATATTTTTAATGTCACTGAAATCTTACCCGTTATTATTTATTACATTGAGTGGGAAATACAGATCTTATGTATATGTTAAAGGCCTTGCAATGTCTTTACTACTTCGCAGATTGATCTTCCTACCCGCCAGGATGACTCGGTCGGACGGGTCGGGCTGGTGATGCCACTTTTCCTGAAAACAGTTTGGTTTCCTCTGATTCATTCCTTCATATATCATTGTGCTCATAGTAAAGAAAATTTCTTTTTACTATGAGTTTATGCTTGTTGCCATCCAGAGTCAAGAAATAAGTATAATGCCTTCGGATCTCAGGGTGAAGCTGCCTGTCAACTAATCATAAATCAAGATGGTCTCACCAGTTTTTACTTATGCATCATCAAGTAATTATATAATCAAGTTGACCATTTTCTTATCCAATTTAGTGTAGTCACAACTAATCTTAAGCTGGAAATGTTGGGTGGTTGTACAAACCATAAGACGATGAATGATTCAAGTTGCCTCTCGCCTGGGGGCGATCCCGTTGGCTAGCTTCAGACCAGCCTCATGCGGGTTATGCAACCTAATAACGATTATTATCCATAGTTGCTTAAAAAACTTACAAAAAAGAAGTTTTTAACAGGGACAATATTATCAGGCTTACATACTTCCAGGCTTACGTCTTCTGTTCCTCTGGGGTATAAGTAACCACTTTGTTTCGCCCAGTTTCTTTTGCCTGGTAAAGGGCATGATCAGCGTGAGCAATTAAGTCGTTGAGAGAATTCGAATCATTACTGGATGCAATACCGATACTTACTCTTATATTAAATTGATTTGACCCATGTATAAATAAACGTTCCTCTACCATCTTCCGGAATCTTTCATATGCTATGCAGGCGCTATCCTGATTTGTATTCGGCAGTATTACGGCAAGTTCTTCCCCCCCATAACGACATGCCAGGTCATTATATCGTATATGTTCCTTGAGTTCCCTTCCAATCTCCGACAATACCATATCACCGGCAAGGTGACCATAAGTGTCATTTATTTTCTTGAAGTGATCCATATCCATTATAACAAGCATCATCTCAGTCTTATAACGCCTTGCCCTTTCAAGTTCCCCTTCCAGTGCTTCCATGAAGTAACGACGATTAGCAAGTTTTGTCAACTCATCCATGGTGGACATCTCGGCCATTCTTGCCTGAGCCTTTTTCGCCTCTGCTTTGAGTTGGGCTTTTTCAATGGTATTATTTATGGCTCGGGAAAGGGATTCTGTACTGAGTTTACTTTTTGGTAAATAATCGTAGGCGCCGGATTGAATCATTTGTGAAACGAGCATCTCATCGCCATACCCTGTAACGACAACCACCGGAATTTCTATTCCCTCTTTTGCAATACACTCTAAAAAATCAAAACCGGTTCCGTCATCCAGAAAATGATCTAATAAAATCAAATCAAACTTGTCTTGTTTCAATACAGTCAATGCCTCTTTGATATTCACAGCCCGGGACAAATCAGTAAAGTTTATATCCCTCAAAGTTTCCTTGATTATTTCAAAGGCATCATCCGAATCATCTACTAAGAGTATTCTTGTTTTTTGACCAGAGTCAGTGATAGAGAATTCGCTAGAGCGTGGCTCAACCTCATAATGATGAATGGTCCTAATTTTTTCCACAATACCGGATATCATTTCACCTGCCTCTTGAATTTGGGTTATATGTTCAGATCTTTCTTTATTATCCGCTTCAATCAACTTAATATTCTCCAATAAAGACGTAAGCGGCTGATTGAATTCGTAGGCAGTTGCCCCGGCCATCTGAAGCAATACCTTGAGACGCTCTTCTTCAATAACTGCTTTTTGTTGTTCCCACATCTTTTTGTTGGCCTTCTTCAATTCCTCATTCATCTTTTTGAGGACCGTCTTCTGCTTGTTTAATTCGAGAAATACGTTGACCTTGCTCTTTAAAATATCAGGATCCAGCGGCTTGAACAGGTAATCCACGGCCCCTGAATCATACCCCTTGAATACATATTTCTGTTCTTTGCTGATGGCGGTTACAAAGATAATGGGGATATGCTTTGTCTCATCGTTTTCCCTCATCAGTTCGGCAGTCTCAAACCCATCCATATCCGGCATCTGAACATCAAGGAGGACGAGTGCAAAATCATGCTCCAGGACCATGGCAAGGGCACCGTTACCTGATGTTGCCCTTATGATGTTCAAATCAGGCCTTTTCAGAAGCTTTTCAAGTGCCAGAAGGTTTTCAGGCCTGTCATCCACAATAAGAATGTTCTCTTTTTCTGTTTTATTCATAGTTCATAGAATAAAGTTTGGAATTTTTATTCTTCCTCTAAATTCAGATCCATGAGAAAAGGACCTATCTCTTTAAGGGGCAAGATATGATCCGGTTCAACGGCGGCTATTGCCGCTCTGGGCATGTCGCCGACTTCAGCTGTTTCAGGTACCTGGACAATCGTAAGGCCGCCCATTTCCTTTATTTTCTTCAGTCCCTGGCTACCATCATAGTTGGCGCCTGTCAAAATAATCCCGATAAGCTCCGGACCATAAGCATATGCAGCAGATTCAAACAGTACATCAATGGAGGGACGCGCATAATTGACAGTCCCTTCCACAGACATGGAAAATGTATTATCATCTTCTATCAACAAATGATAGTTGGGAGGTGCAAGATAAACTACCCCGTCCTTGATATTTTCTTTCTCATCAGCTTGTTTTACACGTATCCTACATTCACTATTTAAAGATCGTTCCAGATAATCATCAGAATCCGACTGTCTGTGTATAACAATGATAACGGAGAAGGTAAGATCAGACGGTAAGCCCAGAAGGATTGTTTTGAGTGCTTTCTGCCCCCCGGCAGAGACACCTATAACGACGGCTTTGTATTTGCGATCTTGAATTTTGGAATGTTTGTTCACTTTTTGTTTCATTTTGCTTACATTCATCCCATTCTCTCCATTCAACAATCCAAAATTAGCATTTTTTAAATCAGTGTGAGTTTCCCATTTTTCCTGTATATTTTTTCACCCTCTGCTACATTTTCAAAATCATCAGAGTATGTCGAAAACCGGATAGTTTCTTTGGAACCCAGGCAAAGGAATCCGCCGGAACGCAGACTCTCCCAAAAAAGCCCGAACACACGCTCCTGTAATTCACTGCTGAAATAAATGACTACATTCCTGCATATAATTAGATTCATTTCACCGAATACATCATCTGTTACCAAATTATGATCTGAAAAGACAATATTTTTTTTCAGGGAGTTGTCCATGATTGCGTGGTCATATCTGGCAGTATAGTAATCCGCAAAAGATGCAATTCCACCTGCGTTCCTGTAATTGCGTGTATAATCTTTCATTCTGTCAATGGAGAATATCCCCTTTTTGGCCTTGTCAAGGACGGCTTCATTGACATCCGTCGCATAAATCAGGGTATTTTTATACAGCCCTTCCTCATTCAGCAGAATCGCCGTGGAATAGACTTCCTCCCCGCTAGAACAGCCAGCATGCCATACCCTTATGAAAGGCTGTTTCTTCAGTTCCGGGATCACGGTTTTCCTGATCGTTTTGAAAAAGGAAGGATCTCGGAACATCTCGGTGACATTAACAGTAAGGTCTAAAAGTAATACCTCAAAGAACTGCTTATCATTAAGCAGTTTGTGCTGCATTTCGGAAATTGTTTTGAGACCGGATCTGGAAAACCGGTGGCGGATGCGTCGTCTTATAGAAGCCTTTGCATAGTTCCTGAAATCATAGCCATACTTCTGATAGATTGCCTGCAGGAGGAGGTCGAATTCGATCTTTTCGTTTTCACTTGTTTCATCCATTGGGAGTTTCTTATATTTTAATTTGAGATTCGGCTTTTTAAATCTAAAATCTCAAAATTTAAAATGTGAATTATTTATACAGCCACACCCTCAACACTGAAAACAGCCTGTCCGTATCAACCGGTTTTGTCATGTAGTCACTGGCGCCAGCTTCGATACATTTGGCACGGTCTCCCTTCATTGCCTTTGCCGTTAATGCGATAATAGGAAGACCTTTAAACCGTTCCTGCTTCCTAATTTCTTCCATGGCCTCGTAACCGTCCATCTCAGGCATCATAATATCCATCAGTACCAGATTAATTTCCGGATTGTCGTTTAGACGTTTCAAGCCCTCCTTACCGTTTTTTCCGACCAGCACCTCCATCCCCTTATCCTCAAGAACCTTCTTGAGAGAAAAGACATTCCGCATGTCATCGTCCACTACCAGTACCTTTTTGCCAGTTAGAATCGCTTCCTTGTCATGAATCATCCTGATCATCTTTTGTTGTTCTTCAGAAAGGTTGGTTTCAACACGATGCAGGAACAATGTAGTATCATCAAGGAGTTTTTGCTGGGAACCAGCCCCTTTAATAATTGTTGAATCTGCGTATTTACCTATTATTTTCCTTTGCTGTTCCGTAAGTTCTCTACCCGTATAAATAATAATGGGAAGACGAGAGACGTCTTCATTATTTCTGATTTTGTCAAGCAATTCTACACCAGACATATCCGAAAGGCCGAGATCTAAAATCATGCAGTCATATTTTCCAGATAATACCTGATCGTAAGCTTCCCCAACTGTTGAAGCAACCGTAATCCGGACATCCCCATTGCCGATAATTTTAGCAATGGCTTCTGCCTGATCCGCATTATCTTCCACCACAAGAAGATCTTTTACAGATTTTGAAATCATTTTATTAAGTTTATCATACACCTGCTCAAGCGCTTCTGGGCTCACCGGCTTTGTCAGGTAATCGACGGCTCCCAATTTCATGGCATCCAATTCCTTGTCTGCTGCCGATATGAAGTGAACCGGAATATGGCGGGTTGCAGGGTTTTCCTTCAACCTTACCATAACCGCCCAGCCGCTGATGCCTGGAAGTCCTATATCCAGAATGATGGCGCTCGGCTTGTAATATTGGGCAAATTGAAGACCTGTTTCACCTTCTCCTGCGACTAGGCATTTAAAACCACGTTCACGTGATAAATCTCTGAGAATTTTTAAAAATCTAGGGTCATCTTCAATGATCAGTACAGATTTATCTTCTGGGGAGATGATTTTTCTGTCATCCTCAATGGATTCCAGTGCCTTTATCCGGTCAGCCGATACCCTTGGTTGTTTGCTTATGCCTGTCTCTGTTTCCCTGTCCGTCCGACAGGCGGGCTGGTTAACAGGTAAAGGTTCTAAAGATGTCTCTTTTGTTTCAACTTCAGATTCGGAAGTTTCCGGGAGATAGAGGGTAAAGGTACTC
This sequence comes from Candidatus Scalinduaceae bacterium, assembly GCA_046757465.1. Classification (GTDB taxonomy): domain Bacteria; phylum Planctomycetota; class Brocadiia; order Brocadiales; family Scalinduaceae; genus Scalindua_A. The sequence goes on from JBHHYH010000051.1 coordinate 6,320, forward strand.
CCTTTACCTGGGACACTCCCCACGCGGATTTCTCCTCCAAGCAAGTTGGCAAGTCCCTTTGAAATCGAAAGTCCAAGCCCTGTTCCACCATATTTTCTGCTTGTGGTTCCGTCAGCTTGTTGAAACTCTTCAAAGATTAATTTCTGCTTTTCTTCCGGAATGCCTACTCCCGTATCTATAACTGAAAATGAAATGGTCTTTGCTGGATCAAAACCGTTTTCTGGCAAGTTAGCTTTGTCGTTTGACTGACGACCATCCGGGCGGCCTATACGCATGGTAACACTGCCTTCTTTGGTAAACTTGAATGCATTGGAAAAAAAGTTCTTTATAATCTGCTCAATCCTTTGCCGGTCCGTACGTACATGAGCAGGCAAACCATCCATAATATCCATCTTCAGGCCAAGACCCTTCTCTGTGGCAAGAGGCTGAAAATTCCGTTTCATGGTATCGCAAAGATCCTGCAGGACCATATCCTCTATATGAAGTTCTATCTTTCCCGCCTCTACCTTGGAAAGATCCAGCACATCATTAATAAGCTCCAGCAGGTCATTACCAGAAGAATTGATGGAACGTGCAGATTCCACATCATCTTCTGTCAGGTTGCCGTCTTTGTTATCAGCAAGGAGTTTCGATAAAAGGAGAATGCTGTTCAAGGGCGTCCTGAGTTCATGGGACATATTGGCCAAGAATTCTGACTTGTATTTGCTGCTTAATTCCACCTCACGTGCCTTTTCCTCAATAAGCCTTTGTGCAATTTTCAGTTCCTTATTCTTTTTTTCAGTATCTTTTTTTTGTTCTTCAAGGCGCTGGCTTTGTTCTTCAAGCTCTTCGTTAGTCTGCCGTAGCTCTTCCTGCTGGGTTTGCAGTCTTGATTCCGATTCCTTTAAGGCGTTGGTATGTTCTTCAAGCTCTTCATTGGTTTGGCGCAGTTCCTCCTCTCGTGTTTGGAGTTCTTCCGCCTGTCGCTTGGTCTGTTCGAGCAGAGAGTTAGTCCGGCTTCTGGACATAAATGAATTCAAGGTAATTGCAATACCCTCTGCAACTTCCTTTAAAAAAGTCAGGTGGGAATCGGTAAATTCATCAAAAGCCCCCAGTTCTACGACGCCTTTTACCGTATTATTTAATATCAGAGGAAATACCAGGATATTTTTAGGGATGGCCTCTCCCAGGCCAGAATAAATACTGATATAATCAGCCGGGCAATGGGTAACAAGGATGTGTTTTTTCTCGATGGCGGCCTGACCCACCAGGCCTTCGCCAGCCAAGAATTCGTTTGAGAGGTCTTCTCGCCGGGTATAGGCATAGCTGCCGATTAGTTTCAGCCGGACGTCTTCAACAGCCATATACAGTGCCCCGACCTGTACGTTTAGATATTCGGCAAGATAGCCTATAATATTTCCACCCAATGTTCCAACATCCTGTTCACCCTGCATTTTTACGTTCAATTCCGTTTGGCCAGTTCTGAGCCAGTTATGGGCTTCGTTCTTCTCCGTCGTCTGGCGCAGGTTGTGGAGCATATCATTAAAACTGTCAGCTAATTCACCAATTTCATTTTTGGATTTGACTTCAATTTCATGGTCGAGCTGTCCCATGGCAACGCGTTTGGCGCCTACAGAAAGTTTTTTAATGGGACGGACGATATCCCTGGAAATAACAAACGCAATATAGACAACCAGTATAACGGTTGCTGAAAGGAGACTGAAAACTATGGCACGCAGCCATCTGGTGGAGGCAAAGGCTTCTTCTTGCTCAATCTCGGCAACCACTGCCATTGGCACGCCGGCAATTTCCAGGTGGTTGATAAATCCAAGAACAGGAACTCCATTACGACCAATATATTTATTCACCTCAGTTACATTATGATCCTTCTCACTCGCTTTTTCTTCTTTTTCGATTTTACCTTTATCTTCCTGGGAAAAATGTATCTTGTGCCAGGCCTTGATGATATCGGTTTCTACCTTCGCCTTCTCATTCAGGATTAAGGATTTTTTATCTGGATCAGGAGCGGAACGCATCAGGAAATCTTTCCCCACAAGATAAGTTTCCCCGGTTGCACCCAATCCGGTTCGTTCTTGCATAATGAGATTGATTTTGTCTTGTTTAATCTGAAATGCCATCAACCCAATCCTGTTACCATCTTTATCCACCATCGCCCGAATCAGGAAACCCGCTAAGGTATCGTTAGAAGGCGAGTAAAATTCCAGATCTGAAAAAACTGGTCTTCCTGTTTCAAGGGCCTCCATGCATTTACGGGCAAATCGTGTTTCCTTGTATAGTCCGGTTTTTAGATTAGTCCCCAAGTCATCTTCCTCGGCGACTGAAAACAGAATATTTCCGTTATCGTCAATTAGAAATAAATTATAATATCCATAGGTTTGTTTAAATTTCTTTAAGTCTCCACCTGCGTTTTTTACAATACTAGTCCACTCAACACTTTTTACGAACTCCGCGACATCTTTACCACCGGCTCCAAAAGCTTCCTTAAGCGCCTGTAGGAATCTTACGTTTGTGGAGTTAGTTACCTGGAATTCGAGATCCTTTAATCGGTATGAATACCATTTGTTAATAAAAACGGTTTTTAGTTTTGCTATTGAGGATAGAGACCTGAAAGCAGCATCCTGTAAATCGTCATGTGCTTGTTTATAACTGACAATGCTGATGACGATAATCGGAATAATGGAGAACACCAGAAACCAGGTAAGAAGTGTTCTCCTAAGCCCCCGCTTAAATGTATTTTTTTGAGTAGCACTGCCAATATTCTGATCCTTGTTTGTCATCTTAAGTTTCCTTCTAAGGGTTATAAGTTGGGTAAGTTTGGGAATTCATATAACTCTCCATGTTCAGGGCCGTGTCTTTCCCCTGTAAGAGCTATCCTGACAGGCACATATATAACCTTTTTATCGGATGTTTCCTTTAATTCTTTAATAATCTAAATATTATATAAATTGGGTGATTTTTACTCGTCCAAAATATGAAATCTGGTATGTAGGCGCCATTGCCCTTTAAAACTTTAATTTACAATATACCTGTCTGCCGACAAGGCAGGCAAACTACAGATTACACGCAATGTACAAAATTACAACAGTAAAGTGGTATTTTTCTCCTAAATCATGCGGCTTGTTTTGATTTTTGGTCATTTGGGATTGTAATTTGCCCGCCCTGTGGGATGTAAACTTATACATTTAGTGTTTGCTTACTTCAAAAGTTAAATTGGGCTGATTCTATGTTGTATTGACTAAAACTATTTTATCCCACTGGGTAAATAATTTGTAATCTTTCAATTCAACGCCGGCCATTTAAGGAAGTAATTCTGTTGGTATCCAGTCCATAAATACATAAATCTTGGAAAATCATCTTCAGTTGCCGAGGCATTTATACCAATATTGATTATACGGTCACCAAACAAATTATTCATTGTACCTGAAAAAATCTCTGCCAGAGTGAACGTTTTTTTATACTTTATGATTTTCGCTTCCTTTAAACCTGCCATCTCTTTAGCAACGGTAATTGCATCTTCAATATAACCTAATTGATCAACCAACCCATTATCCAATGCCTGGCTTCCAGTATATATCCTACCATCTGCCAGCTTTCTAACATCTTCTATTTTCATATTTCTACCTTCTGAAATGATTTTCAAAAACCTTGTGTACATTTCATCAATAATATTATGCAAAACCTCCCGTTCTTCATTAGACATCTTTTTAAACGGTGAACCGATGTCCTTCATATCTCCTGACTTTATAGAAGTATCCTCAATGCCATATTTCCTTACCAGATTAGCTATATTAATAAGAGGCATTATAACCCCTATACTTCCAGTAACTGTTGTTGGGTGAGACACGATTTTATCAGCGTTTGCCGAAATATAATAGGCTCCCGACGCAGCAACATCCTGCATGCTAACAATTACTTTTTTCTTTGTCTTCTCTTTGAAATCCGATATCTCCTTGTAAATAATATCGCTTGCTGTTATCCCGCCGCCGGGACTATCAATCTCCAATATCACAGCCTTCACATCATCGTCATCTCGTGCCTGCTCAAGTTGTTTCTTCACACTATCTACCACACTTGGTGTTTCATAAAAAAGTTTTTTAGATGGTCGAGAAGTAATTATACCCTTAACGGGGACTATGGTTATTTTATCGGTACCTGTTCCTTCTATTACTACTTCAACTAGCTTTCTTATTTTTCCTTCTTCCACATCTGACAAAAAAGCGCCCTTAATTATAAGAAGACCCAATAAGGTGAATAGTAATACTACGCTAATAAGGAAAAAGAATATTGCCAATGAAGTCGAAATCCAGAAACCTAATCTGCTTCTTTTCTTAGTCTCTTCCATAATAAGCTCTGCCCTAATAATAAGTTACTACTGGTGTCACAGGCTCAATTAGTTTATGGCTAGAGGAATAATCTTTATGCCTGCCTGTACGTTGCCTGTATGCGGTTAGGAATGAATTTGTCATTCTATTTTCTGAGAACTTTCATTCTTGCTTATGATATAAAAGATCTTACTTTGCTAAGTTGTCATCAACTCTGAACTCAGGAAGTCCAATTCGCCATATCCTTTTTTTGTGAATGGTGAATACTCTATCCCGATATAATCAAGTATCTTTCCTACTATGAAATCGACCTGATCGTCAATTGTTTTTGGAAGGTAATAGTATCCGGGCATAGCCGGTAGAATACAAGCCTGGGCCCTTGACAGTTTCAACATACTCTCCAGGTGTATTGAAGTTAATGGAGTTTCACGTGGTACAACAACTAATTTTCTTCCCTCTTTCAAGGTCACACTAGCAGCACGCTGAATAAGATTTGATGCAATTCCATTTGCAACCGAACAGAGTGTGTTCATACTGCATGGTGCTATAATCATTGCTTTAGATTTGAATTTGCCACTTGAAACAGGTGCAGCAATATCCGAGACATGATGATAAGTTACACAAGGGCTTTTCCTGTCTATGAGTTTACCAGCATCTAAATCTTTTAAGTCTAAAGAAACGTTAAGCTCACTTTCTATCACTTTTGCAGCCGATTCAGATATACTCAAGTGAATAGAATAAGATTTATCGCACAAAACCTGTAGAAGCCGTCGGCCATAAATTACACCACTAGCTCCTGTAATAGCTACTATTATATTTTCCATTTAAACGACTCCTCATTATGTATAAAACCTAAAGATTGTTAAAACATCATAAGTTGCATGTGTATATACTGCAATTCCTAATCCCCGAAATATAAATATTGCCGATAGGATAATTCCAGCAATAAAACGGAACAAGAAACTATGAATCGAAAAACTGTCGCCTATCGTTCCTGTATAATGCATAGAGGAAAAAATACTGGCACATATTAATATACCAAGAAAGGAACCTATCAACGCGTTGATTTTAAATACCTTAACAAAAACAAAACAAAGGATACTTAATAGTAAAAGGCGAAAGAATATCTCTTCATAAACCCCAGCTCCTAAAGAAATAATAACCCCCTTCGTGAAATTCTCTACATGTAAGCTACTAATGTCTAATGGTAGAAATCCGTATACCAAAAACACAATTACATATCCGAGGAAAAGTGCATAAATTATACTTTCCAATAACATAGGAAAGAAGATACCACAATGTAAACGATGTTTTTTCTCAATATAAAATATCGAACAAAAGGAAATGATGATTACTAAGGAATTGAATACTAAAGTAGCATTTTTCCCGAATATTTCTAATGGGCTTTTTACAATAACATCTGCAGTATTTTTTACTTCTGAACCATATAGGATTATGCCAATTTCGTAAAGGACTAAAAGTGGCAAGATAAAAAGGAAGCTTTTTGGTAAATTTTTGGTACGAATAAAGTAATCATTCATAAGAAAAACAAGATTGCAAACAACCCAACAGGCCAGCAATAGTATGAAAACAGGTAAAGCTTACCAGCCGTAACGATTTTTATCAAAAAACGTAGAGAAACATAGCCTGTTACGGCTGCAACAATACTTCCAGTCACAAGAAAAGAAAGCTCATCGTTTTTAAAGTTTATAGGGTCCTTCAGAATCATTGCCATTGCTCCCAGGATTGCGGGTATTGCCAGCAGAAAAGAAAACTTAGCCGCAAATCCCCTATCAACTCCCCTGAAAGTAGCTGCGGCAATTGTTGTGCCTGAACGGGATATACCCGGAGCTATTGCAAGCCCCTGTACAGTACCGATTACTAATGCATCACAAATACCTAATTCCTCTTTATTGCTGTTGATTATTAAATATCTCCTTGTAAACCAGAGTACTGTACCCGTTACAAGTAACATGAGACCTGCTAATACAGGTTTGTTGAAAAGGCTCTCAAACGTACCTCTAAAAAAAAAAGCTATAAGAGCCGTAGGTATCGTTCCTATTACTACAAGAAAAAAAACGCGAGTATTGTTGTCGTTTCTAAAAATATTAATTAACCTTTCACCAAGAACTATCTTTTTGCATGATAAACAAACACTCTTCAAAATTTCTAATATATCCCTGAAAAAAACTCCTAAAATGGCCAAAAGTGTACCGAAGTGAAGTGATACTTCCCAGATAACACCTTGAGTGTCTGCCCCCAAATAACTTTTGAAGATTACCAGATGTCCAGAACTACTAACAGGCAAAAACTCTGTTAAACCCTGTACTATACCTAGGATTATGGATTGTATTATCATTATAAAAGTAAATGTGAGGAATTTGCATAATCTTAATGTTTTCTTTCACTTACAGAAAATCTTTGTACGAATCAAAAGATCTTTTCAAGTATACCAGTCGCTATATATAGTGTCAATAAGTTTTACTTTTGCAGTAAATGAAAATAATGTTGACAAAGATACCGTGTATGTTAGAATTTTTTATAGTGTTAAAAGCAAATTATTAAGGGGAATTATATGGTTCACATGGAATTATCCAGGATAATGATTTCAGAAACGAGCGACCATCAGATAATTGTTCTTAAAGAAAAGGGGGGGCAAAGGAGCTTTCCAATTGTCATAGGTCTACATGAGGCATGGGCAATTGATAGAGCCGTAAAGGGTATTCCAACACCAAGACCACTTACACACGATCTACTCACGAGTGTAATAACTCAACTAAGCGATGGCGTAGCAAAGGTTGAAATAAGCGATTTAAGAAATAATACTTTTTATGCCAAGATAGTCATAAATCAAAATGGCAATAAATTGGAAGTTGACTCCAGACCAAGCGATGCCATTGCATTGGCTATGCAAAAAAACACACCCATATATGTAGCTAAAAAGGTTCTTGAAGAAGTATGTAAATGGGAAAGTTCGTAACAACCTAAGCTACATTGCCACAACTTCACACACAAGCGTTGTTAGAAAATACTCAGGAGGGATGGCCGAGTGGTTTAAGGCGGCAGTCTTGAAAACTGCAGTCCTGAGGAATTGGGACCGTGGGTTCGAATCCTACTCCCTCCGCCATCATACTAACAGAAAAAGAAGCATAGAAGAAGTCGATAAGACAAAAATAATTTATTAAATAAGCAAAATCTTTGTTAACAAAAAATTTCATGGAGAGGTGGCTGAGCGGCTGAAAGCGGTGGGTTGCTAACCCATTGTCCTGCTTATAGTGGGACCCCGGGTTCGAATCCCGGCCTCTCCGCCAGTTAGAGGCACTAATTCATCTATTTAAGCTCCACACAAAACAAATGCAACCTGTTTAAATATTCTGTGTCTTAAGTTCGTTTTCTTTTCATAATTACCTTTGCATTTCCATTACCTTCCCTATTTTTTAGGAATTGCCAACTACGACCCTTGACTTCCATTTGGTCTTGGACAAATCTGTAAGGTTTAGTAAAATGGCCGACAGAAAAAAGGTAGCTTCAAAAATTATAAGCCTTTTGGAGAAAAAGCATCCAGATGTATCTCTAGCATTGAATTTCACTAGTCCGCTGGAATTGCTTGTTGCAACGATCCTGGCAGCTCAATGCACAGACAAAAGGGTTAATGATGTAACAAGAAGGCTTTTCGAAAAGTATAAAAAAGTAGAAGATTACAAACGTGCAAAAATAAACGTACTTGAAAAAGATGTAAGTTCAATAAGCTTTTTCAGGAATAAAGCCAGAAACATTAAGAACTGCTGCAAGGTAATTGTAGAAAAATACAATGGAAATGTGCCTTCAGACACAGACGAATTAACGTCCCTACCGGGGATTGGACGAAAGACCGCCAATATTGTCTTGGGAAATGCCTTTGGGCAGCCAGCCATTGCCGTTGATACTCATGTTCAGAGAGTCTCGACACGGCTGGGGTTAGCAACCTCAAAAAATCCAGATAATATCGAGAAAGAACTTTGTGAAGCTGTTCCCAGAGAAAAGTGGACAAAAATCTGTCATCTTTTTCAGGCTCATGGTCGCATGACCTGCACGGCAAAAAAACCGTCCTGTCCGATTTGTATAGTATATGACCTTTGCGAGTGGAAGGATAAAATTAGGAAGTAATAACTGCGGAAATTCTACTCAAAATACAACTGGTTTTTTGAACAGGTATGCTTAATCTTCTTCTAGCGTGGATAAATCTCCCGTTGGCAATCCAAGATCTCTAGCCTTCAGTACCCTTCGCATTATCTTGCCGCTCCTTGTCTTGGGCACGTTTTCTGTAAACTCAATCTCCCTTGGATATGCATGAGCAGCTAATCGCTTCTTTATAAATTCCTGTATATTCTTTTTAAGTCCGTCTGAGGATTGATGTCCCTGACTAAGAACGACAAAGGCCTTTATAATTTCGCCCCTTTCTTTATCAGGCTTCCCTATAACGCCTGCTTCAGCAATAGCCTCGTGTTCAACTAATGCACTTTCTACCTCAAACGGTCCTACGCGATGGCCAGCAGTGTTGATAACGTCATCCGCCCTGCCCACGAACCAAAAATATCCATCATCATCCATATAGGCAGTATCGCCAGTTGCATACCATCCGGATGTACGGAAATATTCATTATATTTATCCCTGTCTCTCCAGATTTCTCTTAACATTGACGGCCAGCCCGGCTTCAAAGCCAGAAAACCATGCTTTCCTGAAGGTAATTCCTTACCTTTGGCATCAATGATCTTAGCACAAATGCCCGGAAAAGGCTTACCCATAGAGCCTGGTTTTATCGGTAGACTGGGATAATTGGCTATCATTATGGAGCCAGTTTCTGTCTGCCACCAGTTGTCATGAATTGGCAGATTATACACCTCTAAGCCCCACCTAATAACCTCTGGATTTAGAGGTTCTCCAACACTGCAAATGTATCGCAGACTGCTTAAGTCATATTTTTTTATGATCACATCACCAGCCTTCATAAGCATCCTTAATGCGGTTGGTGCCGTGTACCAAACTGTTACTTTGTGTTTCTCTATAATTGAGTACCATTTTTCTGCATCATATCTCCCACTGTATACAACTTGTGAGATTCCGTTGAGCCATGGCCCCCAAATGCCATACACCATGCCGGTTACCCATCCCGGATCCGCCGTACACCAGTAAACGTCATCTGCTCTCAAATCCAGTACCCACTTAGTAGTAATGTAATGAGATATCATATCATTATGAACGTGCGTTACACCCTTGGGTTTCCCTGTGGTTCCAGAGGTATAAAGTATATACAGATAATCTTCGGGATTAACCCATGTTATATTAAACGCTTCTGAGGCCTTATTTATCTCGGACTCGTAACTAAGCTCATCTTTTTTAAGATTATCCTTTGCACCTACCAAGATAATGTACTTAAGCATTGGCAATTCTTCTTTGACCTCATTTACTCTTTGGTTAAGCTCTGGTGTTGTTATAAGCGCCTTTGCTTCACTATTCAAAAGGCGATCCCTTATCGCCTCGGGCCCGAATGCTGAAAACATAGGCCCGGCAATAGCCCCAATCTTTGCTATGGCAATGATGCTTATGTAAAGTTCAGGAATCCTTGGTAGAAACAAGAAGACGCGATCACCTTTATTTATACCTATGCCTTTTAATGCATTCGCTAATTTATCAGATTGTCTCTTAATATCTGAGAAGGTATATTCTTTTCTATGGCTATTTTCATCTTCCCAGATTAATGCAACCTTATTCCTGTGGCCTGTGCTTGTGTGCCTGTCAATGCCCTCGTGCGCAATATTTACTCCATCATGGGAAAAGTCCCCACTGCTAGCCCCTGCGCTTTCTTGCACCGTGACGGCGAAAGTCGCGGCTCCCGCGGCACGCTGCGAAAGCAAGATGCTGGGGCTGTGGGGAAAGTGTTCAAAACTTCTCTTAACCTCTTCCCACCCAAAATCTTCGTATGTCTTCTCGTAATTGATTAAGCCGTACTTTACAGGAGTCTTATAAATTATGTCTTTGTATTCCATAATGCAGTTCCCATAACTTATCAATAGCAGTTATTTACCAGCCCGGCCACACGCCTGACCACGTCCCCACCTGCCAGCCCGAAAGACTTGTTCTGGCGGGTACCAGTTCGGGCAGGTTTCGGGCAGGCAATGTCTTTCTGGCGGGGAGGAACTAATTTATAACAAAGCACAAAACCTGTGTCAATATCAAGATTTAAGACCATAGGTGTTTTCGCTTGACAATATTATCAAACGCTGATGTAATAACGCAACCAGCTTAACTTGCTCAAAAAACAGCTAGTTTTTTGGATGAGTAAGGGAAAGAAACAATCCTGCAAACTTTAAAAGAGGGTTTACTCCCAATCGAAATATAAACATGAAGAAATTTATAATTATATTAATATTTGTTATTGCTATTGTATTATCTATAAAATTAATCAGATCGCCAGAATCATTAACACCTTCTAAAACATCCACCCCAGAATCTGGTTGGGAATCGGAACGCCTTGCCGAAAGATCAGATTCAAAAAGATATGACTTGAGGGAGCAGAAATACGGAGGTAAGGACGAAACAAAAGCTGAAATAAACAATCAGAAATTGTGGGCCTATGCAAAGGCATTTGTTGAAGTCCAATCATACATGAACAGAGCTGGTAGTAAAACTAGCTATAATGAAACTAAGAAGATCGTTAAAAGACACGGTTTAAGTGTGGATGACTATACCAGAATTGCAACACAAATGAACAAAAATCCTAAGCTCCGTGAAAAAGTTCAAAAACTGATTAATGAAATTAAACTTTCAATACAATAGAGAAAAAGCAATAATGAAACACAACTATTCTTCAATCAATAAATCAGGATAAAATGAATCGTCTGCCTGCGAATAAAACTCCAAGCACTATTCACCCTTGTCTTCTCTGACGGAAGATTCCATATTTGTAACGTTTTACGTTAACACAAACTCATACCTATAGCTTGATGTTACCTCTCAGCCTTTATTCATCCATTTATCTACACACTTACTTGCGTACCTTAGCACACGGTTTCGTATATAGGTGACATGCTTACTTCCATATCATTGCGAGTGAACAAAGTGAACGAAGCAATTCGGTAAACTTCAAAGCTATTGCTTTTTGCACTAATTTTTGATATAAGCAGTTGTTTTCAGCTTCCGTCCAAATCGGATTGTAACCTGCATCACAACAATGGCGAGGAGTGTTTTTCTCCGTGTCGTATTGAGTAAATTAAAAAAACTTAATTTGATATGAACTCTACAAATTTAGTTAATGTTGGCATGTTATTTCCTATGTCTTATAGAATATCAGTTGATAAGGCCATAGGAATTACAACCACTGTACCCATCGAAATTGTTTATGCAGCAGGCTATACACCAGTTGATTTGAATAATATCTTTATTTGTAATGATGGGGCTGATGCCCTTGTTGATTATGCAGAACTTAAGGGCTTACCAAGAAATACCTGTGCATGGGTAAAGGGTATTTATGCATCGACTAAAAAAACGGGCATAAAGAGAATCATAGGCGTTATCCAGGGAGATTGCAGTAATAATCATGCCTTACTCGAGTTTTTCCAAACTGAAGGTATTGATGTTATACCTTTCTCATATCCTCATGATAGAGATAGGGATTTCCTTCACAAACAATTGGTTTCTCTCACAAAAACCTTAGGAATAAATTTGGACAAAGCGCATCATATGAAGCTTACTTTAGATAAAATAAGAAAAACCGTACACGAGATTGACCGTTTGACATGGGAAGATAACAAGGTTACGGGTGAGGAAAATCATATTTGGAATGTTTCCACAAGTGACTTAATGGGTGATTATGGCTTTTTCAAAGAAAAAGCTTTGGAATTTCTTGAGGAGGCAAAGGCCCGTCCAAGACTTGACTATGAAACAAGATTAGGATACATTGGAGTGCCTCCAATATGTAGTGATCTGTATTCATTCTTGGATGGACTTGGTGTACATGTTGTCTTCAATGAAGTTCAGAGACAATTCAGTATGCCATACAAAACACATACACTAACAGACCAATATATTCGTTACACATACCCCTTTGACATCCTCTACCATATTGACGATATAAAAAAGGAGATTGAGAAAAGGAAAATTGATGGCATTATTCACTATGTTCAGAGTTTTTGCCACAGACAGATTTATGACAGACTTATTCGCAAGTACATTGATATTCCGATCTTAACACTCGATTGCGATCGTCCCGGCCAGCTAAGTGGTTCTATGAGGACCAGGATAGAAGCCTTTGCTGAAATGCTTAAAAATATCAGATGACGAAATTCAAAACTTTTAAAGCTTGCAAGCGGTTACAATATAAATACGGCAAATTTGCTAAAAAAACGGTCTTTTATACCGAAAAATAGAACATAGTCTTACAAAATAAAATTTGTTTGTACACAAACTTACTTTTAAAAAATGCAAAGACTTGTTTTATTTACATGTTTTATATAAGGTAAACATCATAAATAATGTCTTGTTGCTTTCGGAGGTAAACTACCCGAAAAGGATGCATTCCCATGCTAAAAGACTATAAAGGGGCCTGTCACATCCACACCAAGTATTCTGATGGAACGATTCAACTTCCAGACGTAATAACCAGCGCACAAGATGCTGATCTTGACTTTGTGATACTTTCAGATCACAATACTTTTTCACCCAAGCATGATGGATGGGAGGGGTGGCATGATGACCTACTGGTAATCGTTGGCATGGAGGTATCACCCAGGCGAGAAGGTCATTTCTTGGCCCTTAATACGCAACCATTAGGTAATAATGGATGTGCTGATTTAAGTAGATACAAGTACATGACTTCTAGAGAATGTCTTGATGATGTTACCAGTAATGGTGGTACCACATTTATTGTACATCCATTAGGTAAAAGGAAAATAGCGTTTAATATAAATCTTGAGGCATGGAATGACTGGGAACATAATGGTTTCGCAGGTATTGAAATTTGGTCTTACATGCATGACTGGATTGAGGATCTGAAACTGTCAAACCTCTGGCATTTCTTCAGAAATCCAAATCTACAAATAAAGGGACCTGATCCAAAATTGCTATCTTTATGGGATCAATTGGGACAGAAAAGAAAGGTAGTTGGAATCTCAGGTCTTGATGCGCATTTCAGAAGAATCCCTCTTGTTAGAAAACCAATATTCACCTATAAAGAACTCTTTAAGACAATTCGCACCCATATTCTCATTGACGGCGAATTGAGCAAATCTGATGAAGCAATTCAATCCATTTATAAGGCACATAAAGAAGGCAGATGTTACATTTCATTTGATTTGCTGGCAGATGCTACGGGCTTCATGTTCGTTGCTAATTCGGGAGACAGGATATATCACATGGGTGATGAAGTCTTTAACATTGAGAATGAGGTCGGCTTTAGCATTAAATCCCCTCATCCAGCAACAATAAAACTCCTGAGAGACGGGAAAATACATAGGGAAATTAAGGGCACCTTCCTTGAAACTTCAAGTACTGAAAAAGGCGTCTACAGGGTAGAAGCATACTTAGAAAACAGGCCATGGGTATTTACAAACCCCATTTATGTCAGATAATCTGAATATATAAAATTCAATCCTGGCATTGTTGTTGAAATCTTTAAATATCGTGAAGGGGAAGTCCGAAGGAAAAATCTACGAAGACTCGATAAGTAATTGGCCCGAAGACGAAAGGCCAAGGGAAAGATTATTAAAGTATGGTCCTCATACCTTAACAAATGCAGAATTACTCGCAATATTGTTACGTGTTGGTGTAAAGGGAAAAAGCGCTGTTGATTTGTCGAGACAAATAATTAGAGAGGCGAAGGGCTTGAGAGGTCTGGATAAACTGGAGCCAAAAGATTTGTACAGTATTAAAGGTTTAAGTGATGCAAAAATCTCACAGATTAAGGCATCTATAGAATTGGGAAAACGGATACTTGAGGAATCGAAAAAACTAGAAGGTGCAGCTTCATCATCAAAAAAGGTATATGATATGCTTCGTCCAAAGATGAGAGATTTGAAAAAAGAGGCTTTCAAAGTAATACTTCTTAATAGCCAAAATCAAGTTATAGATATCGTAACGGCTCATGAAGGTACTGTAACCATGAGTAATGTATATATAAGAGAGATTATCAATCTGGCAAATAAGTTTGGGGCTGCAGCAATGATATTTGCACACAACCATCCGTCTGGCGAATCCAAGCCAAGTAATGAAGATAAGGAAATTACTGAAGAACTTGTCTTTGCTGGTAGGATTATGAGGATAAAGGTGCTAGATCACATCATAATTGGTGAGGAAAAATACTTCAGTTTTGCGGATGAGGGGCTGATAAAACGTTACAATGCAAGTTTCGATATGAGGAAATAAATTTAGATTCATATGCCGATCATGTGATATCCTGAGTCGACATGGATAATTTCCCCGGTAATTCCACTTGCCATATCACTGCACAGAAAAGAAGCCGTATCACCTACCTCCCTCGGATCAATGTTACGTTTCAATGGTGCTTTCTCCTTTATAAGCTCATACATAACCATAAAATCCTTTAAACCCCTTGCCGCCAGTGTTCGCATCGGACCAGCCGAGATTGCATTAACACGAATATTTTTTGACCCAAGATCAGCTGCTAAATATCGAATGCTTGATTCAAGCGCCGATTTGGCAACCCCCATCACATTATAATTCTTAACAGCCTTTTCGCCGCCGATATATGTAAGTGCTATTACCGCTCCACCATGCGCTTCCATAAATGGAAGTGCACGTTTGCATAGCGCTATTAAAGAAAAGCAACTTATATCCAGAGCAAGTTTAAATCCGTCCCGTGAGGTATTTACAAAATTCCCAGACAAATCCTCCTGTTTAGCAAACGCTGGGGTGTGTATCAGCCCATCAATAATACTAACTCCGTCACCTAATCGTTTAAATAGTTTATCTATATCGTCATCAGAAGTGACGTCGCACTCACCCACATCAATTGCATCCAGAGGTTCGAATAGTTGTCTAACTTCACTACCAAACCTTTCATTCTGATAAGTATATGCTATCTTTGCACCCTGTTTTGCAAGAGATCTTGCTATTGCCCAACCAGTGCTGCGTTTACCAGAAATATTAACAACGAGTATCGTTTTCCCTTGAAGTATCATTTTCTGTACTCCCACATCAACGCATTAGACTTCCATAAAATTTACCGAATTTCATGAGTTCGCTATGGTAATGAGAAATAAAAATAAAATCAATAAATATTTTAGCCAACTTCCCCGCCAGAATGAGTACCCGCCCCCATTCCTAGCCCCGCTGCCCCAGCATCTTGCTTTCGCTCCCCCTAAAGGGGCCTACTTCTGGTTACAGAGCCTACTTTCGGCAAGAAAACGCAGGGGCAAGCTGCGGGGCTATGTGGGTCGGGCTGGTCACACATTCTTCATACTCTTTCATGCCTCGTATTTAGAATCTTCTTTTTCACATCTCCATCAGTTTTCACTTATCAATTTCACTATTGAATAATTCAATATAACTAACAGCGGACAGGCAGCCGTTTCTGAGTCTCTGGTGTCCATAATCTTTTCCCTCTTGAGGAAGTATAAAAATATAATTTACTGAAAACAAATGGGCTGCAATAAGCAAAATAAGAGACCTTCCAGCACTTCTATATTTGCATATGGATTATCTGGTGAACAAGTAAGACACAGACAGTTTATACACCAAGCCTTCTACAATGTGCCACAATGAAACGCTAAACGTATAAAAATCCCACAAATCTAATCATAAAATTGGTATAAAAGAGCAAATTTTTCCCATTTTTATTTAACCATATGTAAAATCGTGCCTTATGCCCACATACTTGTGCCGTAATCACAGTACGTTAGTAGCCTTTAGGTTGCCATTTCCACAGTTAAATAAATTTTATAAGTTTTTGTATATTTTGGACTTACGGTTATGTGAATTAAGAAAAATGGACATGCCCATAAAGACATTATTCTAAAGAATTCTTGAAATGCCATTACCCTGTCACTACATTACGTTCTGGAGAGTAGCACTCAAACCAAAGGGTACAAATTTTGCTTCTTATTTTAATACCTGTTCTATAATTGAAACTAAGATAGCTGGATTTTATTAATCTTCAAACAGGTAGAATTAAATAATTTTTTTGAAAAGGAGGTAAGTAATGAAGAAAATAAAGAAGATGTTAACATTGGTTTTGATTGGCGCCTTGTGCTTGGTAGGTGTTTCTGCACCTATGAATTTGGCAGGTGCAGGAGAGGCGAAAGTTGTAGCCACTATCCAGACAGGCCCTGAGTG
>JBHHYH010000052.1:0-22293 GCA_046757465.1 Candidatus Scalinduaceae bacterium
GGATGTCGCACCAGTAGAGCGTAATAAATGGTACCAGGGGTTTACCCGTGGGGCTCCAGTTACATATTTCACTGTAACTAACAGGGCGGAGCTGTGTCCATACTATCTCCTCATACCCGTCAAAACACGCTTGAGTCTTAAAATCTTACGCACTCGGACATGATCTACTGCCCGCCTATTACGATAAAATCTATTGAAATAATACTACGCCCCCTCACCTTAATCCTCTCCCACCAGGGGAGAGGAAAGATTGAGGAGAATATACTTGAGGGAATTAACAGTTAGCCATGGAAAGGATCGAGGCATTATCTAACATACACCCCACCATAATCCTCCCAATAGAGAAGAGAACTGGCTGACTGCCCCCAATAGCCCCGCTGATTTCTTGCTGAAAGCAAGATGCGGGGCTAGGAATGGGGGTGGGGAAAGGCAGAAAAGGGTGAGGGGAAGACCCACTGGCAAAAGTTCTTTACGTACGAAAAATAATACCTAAATAAAAACTTTATCTACATAAGGAGGAAAAAAATGAAGAAAAATACAGTAAGGATTGGTAATAAGACCGTTGGTGAGAATCAACCAGCTTACATTATTGCTGAAATTGGTATAAATCATAATGGTTCAATAAAAATTGCAAAAGAGTTAATTGATGCGGCTATTGAATGCGGTTGTGATTCTGTAAAATTTCAGAAGAGAACTGTTGATGTGGTGTATACTCCTGAGGAACTTGCCAAGCCACGGGAAAGCGTGTTCGGCATGACAAATGGTGATTTGAAGAGAGGGCTTGAATTTGGGTACGAGCAATATGCCGAGATAGACAGGCATTGTAAAGAGAAGGGCATTGTCTGGGCTACTTCCTGTTGGGATGAAGAGAGTGTTGATTTTATAGCGCAATTCAACCCCCCATACTTTAAAATTGCCTCGGCATGTCTGACAGATGACGACCTCCTAAGACATCACAAGAAGCAGGGCAGACCTATTATCTTATCTACAGGAATGAGCGATTTGAAGCTAATAGAACATGCCGTAAGTGTCTTAGGCAAAAAAGACCTGGTAATTCTGCATTGTACGTCCACTTATCCATCAACAACCGAAGAATTGAATATGCGTGGTATCTTGAGTCTAAAGGAGAAGTTCCCGAGGATCCCAATAGGGTATTCGGGACATGAAATAGGATTGTCTACAACTATTGCTGCAGCCACCCTGGGTGCCTGTGTTATAGAAAGGCACATTTCCTTAAGCCGTGCAATGTGGGGAAGTGATCAGGCGGCCTCTATTGAACCACAAGGATTTAAAAGAATGGTCAGGGATATCAGGGTGATTGAACGTGCCATGGGTGATGGGGAGATAAGGATCTATGAATCAGAGAAGGATGTGATGAATAAATTGCGCAAGGTATGCCAAATGAAGTCTTATGCAGTTAATTACCGGTGATATAGCAATGATAGGTGGTCATTAATGAAAGCAGGATTCATAGGATACCGTAATTTTGCGGAAAAGCTTAGAACATTGTTTGAAGATAGCGGCCTTGTAAAGAGTTTTTTGTATTTTCATCCTCAAAAGACTATTGAAGGACGACCTAGTTCAACGAGACTTGAGGACTTATTTGACTGCGATTTTATAGTAATAGCATCACCAGATCGAACTCATGGGGAATATCTTCGTCAGCTTCAGGATTATGGCGGCTATATTTTCTGCGAAAAAATTCCGGTCGTAAGCAGAGAGGATTTGGCTTTTTTAAAAAGTCATCAAAACCCTTCATTGTATTTTAATTTTAATTACAGGAAGGGTTGTTTATACAATCTGTTTCGGGACCATGAGCATAAAATACTTTATATAAGCCATAAGATGGGTCATGGTCTGGCGCTGAAGGAGGAGTACAAAAATAACTGGAGAAGCAATGATAGTTATGCCCCTCTTGGCGTTTTTCAACTAAGCGGAATTCATTTTTTCGATTTGCTTGTCTTCTGCTTCGGTAGGCCAAAATCTTATCACATAACGGCAAGAAACATTTCCCCTTATGGGGATTCCATAGATAATTTTGGAATATGCCTCGAATTTCAAAACAGTTTGGCCTCCGATATGTATTTTAGCTATACATCAGCATATCAATTCAAGGTAGATATGGTCACAACCGAACAATTAATCGAATGCAATGGGAGGGAATTGCTAATAAGGGGGCCTCGTGAAACGTATGATAAGGACGGTTTATTTGTTACCCCGCCTGTAATATCACAGATAAATTTAAATTTATACGCCGATTCATTGAAAAATTCCGTTAACTGCTTTTTGGATACTGTAAAATCCGGAGGCGAGTTCAGTGAGGCATTATCAGAGAATAATTTGCTTTCGACTGAATTGTTTTTGGATATTCTCGATAATGTAAGGACCGCAAAAGTAGCATAAGGGAACCTATGACTGGAAAAATGAAACATTCTCATAGTGTAGACTTTTTGAATCAAGACCATATCGAATTAGATTTTATAGTAGACGAGTTGCTTAACGATAGGAATCTTGATTCAGATTTGCGCAATGAGATAGTGAAAAATATTAAAACAGTTGTAGGAAATCAGGAGATTCAATGGATATCAAGAAACGGCACGGAGCATCTGGTGGAGTATATAGTTCATCGCTTCAAATTTAAAAATTACCCACGTTTAAAAAAGCTTGAGCCTTTCCCTCTACATCTTTTGATTGAGCCTACATCCGTCTGTAATTTGCGATGTAAGATGTGCTTTCAATCCGACCGTTCATTCCAGACGAGAGAGTATCTGGGAATGATGGATTTCGAATTGTTTAAGGATCTTATTGATCAGGCTGTCGAAAATAATTGTAAATCCTTGACGTTAGCATCACGGGGTGAACCGACTCTCCACAGAAAAATTGGTAAGATGCTGGAGTATTGCAAAGGCAACTTTTTTGAGTTGAAGATAAATACTAATGCTACCAGATTGAGTGAGGAATTGTCTTATGAAATTCTTGATGCCGGTGTAGATATTGTTGTCTTCTCCATTGACTCTTATTACAAGGAAGAATACGAGAAAATTCGTGTGGGTGGAGATTTTGGGATAGTTCTTAAAAACATTGAGCGGTTTCACGAGATAAAGCTATCAAAAGATAAATACAGGAAAACCTCGACACGGGTCTCAGGAGTTTATCTCGATGAGGAGCAATCCAAAGAGAAGTTTTTGAATTTCTGGAAAGAGATTGTTGATACTGTTACCTTTAGTGATGTTGTGGCAAGATGGGACACTTATAATAATGATCTGATGAGCTTCAGTAAACCTTGCGAGTATTTATGGGAGAGAATGTATGTCTGGTATGATGGAACCTGCAACCCCTGCGATTATGACTATAAGAGCAGGTTGAAAGTCGGAGATGCAAAGAAGACGCCTCTAAAAGATATCTGGATGGGTGAAACATATAATAAGTATCGAAATATGTTTCTGCAGGGAGAACGTGGCCTTATAGACCCCTGTAACAAATGCAATATATATTGAGTCTGCCAATTTAACATTTATTACCCAGAGCACTAAATAGGTTACCTTGTTTCTAAAAACTATTATATGATTATAAGCTAATCCCCCTTGATCCCCCCTGTGGAATAGAACTATTATATTATTCCACAGGGGGGAATGGGGGATTTGAATTGCCCTGTAGGCTACCAGAAGTAGGCCCCTTTAGGGGGAACGCCGTACAGGGCTAAAATGTAATCTATTTCATGCTCTCATTAATAACTAAAATTCCAAGGTATTTATTCTGTGGATATTATTGCTGTTATACCTGCACGGGCTGGCTCAAAAGGACTGCCACGTAAAAATATAATGCCCATGGCAGGGAAGCCTTTAATCGTCCATACTATTGAACACGCCAAAAAATCATCCTTGATTAATCGTGTTGTGGTATCAACGGATGATGATAAGATTGCCAGTGTAAGCAGTCAATGCGGCGCTGAAGTCATAAAGCGTCCTAAAGAATTATCCAACGATACTGTAGCCACAATACCTGTTTTATTACATGTGTTGGATTACATTAAAGTACGGGAAAACTATTCTCCCGATTTAATAGTTTTCTTACAGTGCACGTCACCGGTCCGGAAGCAGGATGATATCGATAATGCTATAAAAACCCTTATAGAGCAAGAGGCTGATTGTGTTTTCTCAGTGTGTCGTTTCAAGGATTATGTCTGGCGTATAACCGATGGAGCGATGGAATCAATAAATTTTGATTACAAAACCGATTGGTGGAGAAGGCAGGATTTTCCATTACAATTTCGTTCTAATGGCTCTATTTTTGTTTATAAAAGGGCAGCCTTAGAGAAGTCAACGACCATATTCAGCAAAAGCCCTGCAATTTACGAGATGGACTATTTAAGCTCGTTTCAAGTAGATACGTACGAAGATTTACAATTGTGTGAATACATATACGAAATAGTGAATAATAGCCGGTGAAGATGGTGTTAACTGTGTTCAAATGTTCTCTCCATGACCATATTCTGAGGGGAACACTTTGAAAGAAATGTTTGGCCAATGATTGATGCAGTATTTTTTGATATCGATGGCGTACTGACAGACGGTATGGTTTATGTTGATTCCGATGGTAAGGAGACTAAGAGGATATCATTTGACGACATTGACGCCGTCTTTGAATTGAAAAGGGCCGGGGTGAAGGTTGGCTTTATCACGGGAGAGGACAATGGATTTACCAAGTATGTAAAGAAGCGGTTCGTTCCTGACTATTTTGTGAGTGGTTGTAAGGACAAGCTCGGATATTTTAAAGACTTGGAAGAAAAGGAGGGATTAGACAAGCCCAAGACATGCTTTGTCGGAGATTCCAAGAAGGATATGGAGTTGTTGGAATATCTTGAATACAGTTTCGTCCCTTCGGATATCGACAACGAGATTAAGGAATCCGCAAAATTTATTACAAATGCCGTGAGGGGGAAGGGTGTAATCAAGGAGGTGGCTGGATTTGTCCTTAAGAAGAATAATGTTAACAATGTATCAAAAGATATAAAAGGTTGAAGAACAGTCAAAAAGGCAATCGAAAGACAATAGCAATCATCCCTGCGCGCGGAGGCTCTAAGGATATCCCGCATAAAAATGTCAAGTTGTTGGTCGGGAAGCCGTTGATTCATTATGTGATAGAGACGTGTTTACAAACACCTGAAGTTAATACCGTCGTTGTCTCTACGGACAGCAGCGAGATAAAGGAGGCTGTCAGCAAATTTAAAGAGGTTAAAATAATCGACCGGCCAGCCGCATTGGCTGCTGATGATACGACTTCAGAAGAGGTCCTTTTACATGCTATTGAACAGCTTGAAAAAGAGAGCATTCACTTCGACATCGTTCTCTTTGCACAGGCAACCTCTCCTTTGAGTGAGCCGTCTGATTTTTCAGGTTTGTTGGAAAAAATAAAGGACGGTTGTGACAGCGCCGCCTTTTATGTTGAGGACTTTGGGTTTTTCTTTGGTGAAAGCGACATCCTCAGCGCCCGCCGTCCCCGTCAGGATAGAAAACCACGCAAGAGAGAGGCAGGGAATGCCTGGGCCTTTAGCAAGCAAGAGTTCATTAAGCATAAGTCCCGGACATTTGGACAGATTGGTTTATGTAAAATAGAATATCCTAAAAATTTAGAAGTCGATTCTGAAGATGATTTGTATGTAATAGAGAGATTGTTGCAATTACGAGAACGTAAAAAAAGACATATGTATTATCAAATCAGAAATAATAAAAGCAACGAAACGGAATCCAAATTTGAGTCAAATTATTGGAGTGTTATTGTTGACCCGGATGGGAAAAAAAGGGACCGTAATCAAGAAAGAGAACAACGAATAGAGGATGTAAAGGAAGAATTTTCTTATATTAATCAATTACCACCCGGCAGAATATTGGATATAGGATGTGGAATGGGAGATTTGTTGTCGGGAGTGAACAATGATTGGGAAAAATATGGTGTAGAAGTCTCGGAACTTGCAGCCCAGGAAGCAGCAAAATATGGAAATATTTTTGTCGGTTGCTTAAAAGATGCCCCTTACAAGGATGAGTTTTTCGACCTCATCGTAATGCACCATGCCATTGAACATTTTTCAAATGTGGAAGACGAAATGGTTGTGGTAAGGGATTTATTGAAACATAATGGAAAACTTATTGTGGGTACTCCTGATTTTGACGGTGCTATGGCGAGAAGATACGGGGAAAAATACCGGCTTTTACATGATAAAACTCACATTTCTCTATTTTCCAGAATTTCACTTCGTCATTTTCTGGAAGATTTCGGTTTTGAAATAGAAAAGGAGGTTTTTCCTTTTTTCGAAACACGACACTTCACTAAAGAGAATCTGCTGCGTCTTTTGAATGGCGACCAGGTTTCTCCCCCTTTCTGGGGTAGTTTTATGACATTCTATTGCGTTAAAAAATAAATCCTTTTTAATTCAAACCAGGAACAATTTATAAGAGTTAGACAATTATAATGAGAAGAAACTTTACAGGAAAACTATTTAAGAGAACAAAATATCTCTTAAAGAAAAAACTTCATGCGGTATTAAACGATCCTGATCTTTATGAATTTAATTATTCACGTGAAGTAAAGGACGTTTTACAAAGGGCTTTTACGTTTGCTTCATCAAATCTAGTTAGTGGGGATTATTATGAGTTTGGAATTTATAATGGGCGGTCTTTTCTGTTTGCTCTTAGGGAGGCAGCTAAACGACCTCAGCGGAATATTCACTGTTATGGATTCGATTCGTTTAAGGGTTTGTCCGAACTTCATCCAGTGCATGACGGTAATAAAGATGATATTACGGGAAGGCAAAAATGGGTAAAAGGAGATTACGCATGTTCTAAGGATGATTTAGTTGCAAAACTCTGTGAGAATAAGATATCAAATTCTTCTTATACATTAATAGAAGGCTTCTATGAAGATAGTCTTACCAAGAGTTTGCAAGAAAAAATGGGGAAGACCGCAATTGTGCATATTGATTGTGATCTTTATGAACCAACAAAAAAAGTTTTGTGGTTTATTAAACCTTTGCTGCAAGATGGGACAATTTTGATTTTTGATGATTATTACTGTTTTAAGGGGAACAAAAACAAGGGTGAAGCAAGGGCATTTAGTGAGTTCCTCGAGCAACATCAAGATATTGAAGCAACTCTTTGGTACAGGCATCATATTGCTGGTGCTGCATTTATCGTAACCACGAATGAAAGCACAACATACTATTAACCAGACAAACAATCGGAGATAAAACGTTGAAGAGGATTTTATTCCCCATTAAAAATATCCGTGATCAACGATACGGGATATTGTGTTTAGCCGCGTACCTGAAAGAAAGAGGACACGTGCTTGATTATGTCCATGTTAATAACGAGGAATGTCTGCCTAATGTTCTCAAAAAGATTGAAGAGTTTAAACCGGATTATTTGGCCATTACTGCTATGAGTGGAGAGATTAAGTTTCTTTTGTCATTAGTTAAAGAGATCAAAACCGTACATCCCAATTTGTATACCGTTTTGGGAGGTCCACACGCCACCTTCTCTCCAGAAATAATAGAACATCCGCTTATCGATGCAATATGCAGAGCGGAAGGAGAAGAAGCATTTGCTGAATTTTTAAAAAAACATCTTTCAGGAGATTATCATTCAGTAAGAAATTTCAGCTTCAAAAGAAATGGAAATGTAGTCCATAATCCAATAAGACCTTCTTGCAACATTAATGCACTTCCAACACCTGATTATGATTTTATCCCACGTCAGGTTAGTGAAAAGATTATTGTTTTTGTCAGCCGTGGTTGTGTTTTTAATTGTGCCTACTGTTTTAACAAGGAATATAAGGAGATGTATAAGAACCATGGCCATAGGCAACCTTATCGCTATATGTCAGTTGAACGGGCTATTAAAGAAGTGAAAACTCTCAAGGAAAAGTATTGTGGTGAATTCAAGTATTTTTATTTTCAGGATGATGTATTTCCTACAAAAATGGAATGGCTGTCAGAATTTTCTGAAAGATATCCTGAAGAGATTGGTATTCCTTTCCATGTCGGTCTGAACCCGGCCCTAATCAACGAATCTGCAATTACACTTCTAAAAAAAGCCGGTTGCTTCAGCATGAATCTAGCTATTGAAAGTGGCAGCGAACGAATTCGAAAGATTATGAATCGGCCGCAAATGGGAAATGGAGAGCTTATAAGGGCATGCCGAACAGTCAGAAAGTGTGGCATTTACATCGATACTCAGAACATAATAATGTCACCAACAGAAACATTGGATGAGGCAAAACAGACTCTTGAGTTGAATATTGCCTGTAAGGTAAATAATGGTGTAGTTGGTAAATATCAACCGTATCCTGGAACGCGAATGGCTAAATTTGCTATTAAACAAGGTCTGGTTGATGAAGATGATATTATGGCCAGGCTTCCGGAAAACTATCACTGGGAAAGTATTTTGAAGTTTGACGATAAAGAAGCTGTACAGATGGATAACCTGCTGCATCTATTTTCATTTACTATCAAATATCCATTTTTGAAACGTTTGGTTTATGCCATCTTGCCATTCAAGTGGGACTGGCTATTCCACAGGATTGATAATCAGTTCTGGATGACTCACACTCACCGTGGAATGGAATCTATTTATAAAAGGAATTTACTGGAGAATATCTATACTCACATTCTATTTATCAAGCGTTTGTTTTTCCCGAAAAAAAAGTCCAATTTTATGTACTAGCTATATCCTGCAACGTAGTAGGTATTATCACATACACCATATCTCCATACCAATTAGTTTCTGTTGCGGAAAGCTGAAAATATCAAAAAATGTCATTTGTATCCGCCAATCTTTGTGGCGGGATGAACCAGGTCCTGAATTTAATTCAGGATCTCCGATTTCAGAATCTATATATATCAATGTGTTAAGAGACCCTGAAAACGAGTTCAGGGTGACAATATTGTCTTTCCGCAACAGAAACTAATTGAGAGAATTTTCCAATGAATAAAATATACCTTCTGTCTCCCTGGGTTGACGAGAGGTATGACCCTATCGTAAATAGCTTAGAATATATTAAATTTTATTTAATTGATTCAGGCTATCAGGCAAAAATAATAAATTGTGCAGAGTACAATAGAGATTTAAATGAGGTTATTTCAATTCTAAAAGAAGATGAAAGGCCTATTGTTGGTGTAACTGCTTATACAAGAGAGCGCTTTAATGCGTACGAGTTAATAAAAAGAATTAGAAGAGAAATAAATGGCAGCTTAATAGTGGTTGGTGGAAGGCATTTTTCTAGTTTACCTGAAGAAACTCTTTGTGAGTTGCCGGAAGTAGACATTGTAGTAAGAGGAGAGGGTGAAATTACTTTTAAGGAGATTTGTGACGCAGTCTACAATAATACAGGCTTTGAAGGTGTTGCAGGAATTACGTATAAAAACGGAAGTGAGATAATCCATAATCCCGAAAGACCGGTAGAGCCTGATTTAGACAAGTTTAGATGTTATGATTTAAATAATTTACGAAAGTATACGTCGCTTTCCCATACAAAGACAGATTCTAAAAATCTTTATTTCACGGTTTTCGCCACAAGAGGATGTCCAAGTAAATGTGTATTTTGCAGCTTGAAGGCTGATAGGGTGAGGTTTAGAAGTATCGAAAATATAATCGAAGAAATTGAAGCCAAGATTAAGGCAACAGGGACACGTAATGTATCATTTAGTGATTCATCATTAACGTTAAATAGAAAGTTCATTACTAAATTATGTGAAAAGATAATAGAAAAAAAAATAAATATCAAATGGAATTGCTATAGCCGGGCTGATGTTGATTCCAACGTCTTAAAAATCATGAAAAAAGCAGGATTGGAATCTATGGAAATAGCGATGGAGAGTGGGTCTCCTTCCGTTCTAAAGTCTATCAAAAAAAATATCAAGCTTGAACATTTTGAGCAGTTGTGCAAAGAGGGATATAACCTGGGTATCAAAATTTATGTTTTTTGTATGATCAGCCTTCCTGGTGAAAAACTTGAAGATGTTGATATGACAATTGCCTATATCAAGAAGGTGTCAAAATATATTTTTATGGCAGGAATGCAAGTTACCAGGATTTTACCAGATGCTGCCATTTACGAAATTTCAAAGGGAAAAAATATTCTGCCAGATGATTTTACCTGGTTTAAGGATTTCTACGTGGTTGACAAATATAGTATCTCGAATAAATATTATGCTACTTTACCTATATATTTAGAACAGTTAACTCTTGAGGATATAAGGGACAGGATGAATGAGTTTAACGATTTATTCGCTTCGAATTTTGCAAGCTTCGACACAATAAAAAGATCATTAAAATGTCAATTCAGAAAAGAACTTATTAGAGAAATGACATTCAAGGAATTCTATCGAAAAACCAAAAGGGCAATAAAAATGTTTGTAACTGCCTTTAATAATCAGGGGAAATTTAGTCAAGGTTCTTCAAACTCATAAACACATGGCTTGTTCAGACTTCCCTTTGGATATTTATTCCGCCAAAAAGTATGGAATAGAAAAATGGCGTAAAGATTTCTTTTGGCCTGTATCATACGAAAGTTTCCTGCAGGTCGAGACCGAAATCAGGCAGGAGCTTAATGGGCTCATAGAAGAAAATAGCGGTAATTACAAGAGTGATTTGCTCATCATCAATTATAAGATATTTATAGAATACAGCAATATGTTGAATGTGCTAAGGGTTCTTAAAGAACTAAATAAAAAAGGGCTTAAGGCTATTTATGGTGAAAGTTCCATCGTCTATAAAGGGATAATGGAGAATGGGATTCCAACAAAAAGATTAATGGACACTCCTGTTATCCCGCAGGTAAATGCTCGTGAAAAATTAAGAAGTAAAGCGCGTTTAATAATAGGGACTATTTTGTTAAACAGATCATGGATTTCATTATTTAAGGTCCTGTTCTCTCAAACTTCTTTTGTAGCAAACTATTCTTCTCTTAGCGAGTTTGGCAGGGAATATATAAGGTCTCATCCAGATAAATCTATTTTACTTAAAGATACCTACAACTGGTATCCCAAAAGCCTGAATTCAAAACTAAACGCAAATCAGGAAGAGGAGTTAATGAATTTAACTGAAGGAATAATCAGGAGAGTAGAAAAAACTGCTCACAACTGGGACTTGACACTGACAAAGCAGCAGCGGTTATATTTATTTAACTCAACATTCGAATTATTCCGTGAAACGATGCTATGTCTTAACGGATTGAAAAAATATCTTGCCTCTTTAAAGCCTGTACATCTTTTAAGTGGGTCTGCAGGCCAACACTTTGTCAGAATGCTTTCCGCGGCAGTACGGAGCAGTGGAGGGACTGTAACATGGTTTAAACATGGGGAGCCCATGATCTACTTAACGGATTATTATTCGTGGGTAAAACTTTCGAGTGTGGACAGGTTTATAACATATACGCAGCATTCTGCCAGAGCAATGGAAACCATGCTAAGAAAATACCCTCCTTTAAAAAATAATAATGTCAAGATTGAGGGAGCTGAAACAAGGATGTTCTATGATCTCTGGCGCAAAGAATCTAAAAAGCCCCTTTCAAAGAAAATAAAGAGCGTTATGCTAATTGCTAAAGGTTTCCAGAGTGATAACAAGGTTGCACAAGGTATTGCCTTTCCTGTTCTTATACAACTGGATTTGGAGCTAAGAATAATAAATATCCTGAAAAGGGCCGGTTATAAGGTATTGTACAAGGTACATCCGCAAGGTGAACAGAGCGAACAGGCAAGGGGGCTGTTTGGCAATGACGTGGAGGTGGTTTATGAACCTTTTGAGGATGTTATGGACATGGCAGATGCTTTTTTGTTCTACCATACAATAACGACAACCTCCGGACAGGCTTTGTCTACCAACAAGCCCATCATTTATATAGACGGAGGTTGGGAGAAATGGGTACCGGAAGTGTTTGAATTGTTTTCCAAACGTTGTTTCATTATTTCAGCGCATTTTGATGAACGAAATCGACTTATGATAAATGAAAAAGAGCTCATATGCGCTCTCAGCCGGGAACCTGCCGAACCTGATACTGAATTTATTGAAAGGTATATGCTTCCTGATAATCTTAAGGCGTGACCGGTAACCTTTTATAATGAAACAAATAATAACACTACTTAAATTCTATTACAGGCTTGTTGGGAATAAATTATTCCTGCTCTTTTTCCTTATGGCCGCTGCGGTAGGGTTTCAGGCCCTTAGTGTAAGTCTCTTCTTGCCTATACTTCAAGGGAAAGATAGCGATAATAAAATAACTCAAATCACGGGAAGAATATTCGATTTTCTGGGACTAGAATATACACTTTTCTACCTTCTGGTGTTTTTAGTTTGCTTCTTTTTTCTGCGTTCAATATTTTTAGTTGGGCAGACGTCCCTTGTCGGTAAGATCATGGCTGATCTTTTAGTGAATTTAAGATGCAAAATTGCAAAAAATATATTTCAAATGGACTATCAGGCATTCTTGAATAAATCATCAGGTTATCTAAATAATGCCTTGATTGTGGAATTCCATAAAGTTGTTTTCTCCTTCAAGATGTTTTCAAATCTCATGATCACTATCCTTTTTGCCGGGATGTATGTTAGCATCCCTCTTTTGCTACATCCTGTCCTTGTTTTAGTATTAACAGGTATTGGGTTCCCATTATTTCTAATAATAAAAAGAATTAATTCGCTAACAAGGGATTATTCCCTTCGGACATCAAACCATTCAGCCAACTTGCAGAAAATACTCATCCAGTCACTAAACTATTTCAAATATCTAAAGGCAACCTATGGGTATCCAAATGTGTTGAAACAAATATTTTCCCAAAGCAAAACGCTGGGAGTACTGCAATGCAGACTGAATATATTAGGCGCAATCACTGAGTTTGGGTTTGAACCATTTGTCGTATTAATAATATCCGGTGTTGTCTTCTATAATGTTGGGTTACAGGGGCAGGACATCATAGAAAATATCTTTTTATTGTTCTTACTCTTAAATGCAATGAAACAGATGTTGGCTACACAAGGAAACTTCAGAAAAATATTGAGTTCATGGGGAAGTATAGAGGTTCTAAAAATCCTTGAGCTGGAATTAGAAAGATCAAAGGAAAAGGCGCCATCGAAAAGCATGGTTTATAATGCGTCTTTCGATCAACCGATTAGATATGAAAATGTTAGTTTTGGCTACAATAATGAAGGAGAGATATTGAGAGACATTAATATAGAAATACCCCCTAATTCAACAGTGGCGTTTGTGGGCGAATCCGGCGCTGGAAAAACCACACTCGTAAATTTGCTAATTGGATTGCTTCAACCAACAAGGGGTACAATATCTATTGGAGGAAAACCTTATCAAGATATTGACCCGTCCCAGATTAGAAAAGACATAGGTTATATTACTCAGGAAAATGTAATATTTAATGACACGATATATAACAATATCACGTTGTGGAATTCAAATAACCCAGATAATAATTCGGAGCTTTTAGAATCCGTAGCTAAGAAAGCACATATATATGAATTTATAAAAGGCCTTGAAAATAGCTTTGATTCCGTTTTGGGTGAAGGCGGTGTAAACGTATCCGGAGGGCAGAGGCAAAGGATATGTATAGCAAGGGAACTTTATAAAAATGCAAAAATATTGATATTTGATGAAGCTACCAGTTCCCTGGATACAAAAACAGAAAAAGATATCCAGAAAAACATAGATGAATTTAAAGGACAAAAAACAATTTGCATAGTTGCGCACAGGCTTTCTACGGTTAGAAACAGTGATAAGATTTTTGTTTTAAAGAATGGCTCAATAGTAGAAGAAGGCTCATACGAAGAGCTTTACAATTTAGATGGTGAATTTAGAAGAATGGTAGTTCAGCAGAATTCTTGAACGTATTGATGGAGTCAACAGAAAACAGTTCGACATTAAGTTTTAGTGATTTTGAGAAAAAAACAAGGCCAGTATTTATATTCGGACCTGCCCGCAGTGGCACTACATTGACTTTCAATGTCATGAAATTTCATCCACAGGTTTCAAAGTTGGCTCAAGACACTTACTTTTTTGAACACTTCTGGAGGGTTCGCAAAAAGATTCCTATAAAAGTTCAATGTAAAATTTTATTCTGGACGTGTAACCTTGCTCATGTACCACCTAAATCATCTTCTGGCGAACTTGAGAGAGATAAAGAATTACAGAAAACTCTACTCAGTTATTTAAAGGAGGGAGATCCGGTAACGATATTCAATTTTATTTCTTATATATCATATGTTCGAAATACGGACAACCACAACGCTGTTACGTGGTGGGCTGAAAGGACCAATAATCATCTTTACTATTACCAGACTCTAAAGAAATGGTTTCCACTATGTAAGTTTATTTTTTGCATAAGAGACCCAAGAGCGGTCATTGCCTCAGCGTTGGGGGCACATAAGATGCGAGGCGACTGTTGGTCATCTGAGTCAGATTATTGCGCAGACAGCGCTATAGATTGGGGAAGAGAAGGTAGAATAGCGCTTGAAATGAAGAGAACATTCAAAGACGATGTTTTCGTCAGTAAATATGAAAGTTTTGTTGATGCGCCCATAAACCATATTAACAATATGTGGAGGTTTCTTGAGCTCCCTGAAATGAGTGAGTCGGAATTATCAGAAAAGATAGATGGCCTTGGCCAAATTTACATATCCAAAACCGGTGTTAAACGTCCTGCAGGAATTGATACAAAGTCCGTAGCAAGATGGAAAGAATTATTATTACCATCAGACATAATGATGATTGAAGATATAACAAAAGAAGTTGCAGAAAAATTTGGTTATAAATTTGAGAACAACAAAGTCTCTATTACATTTTATATGAAAATATTTCCGGGAGATAGCTTCAGAATGTATATCAAGCGAATTGTAAAAATATTTATTTTCATACTCTCCCCCTTTAGAATTTATTGAATCTTTATAAACCACTATCTTATTCAAAAATCAGACAGACATAAACCTGAGAAATAAGATCAAGCATAATAACGTAAAAATACTAGTACAACGTTTCATAAAAAAGTAATCATTTTATTCTGTAATTGCGAGGAGCGGTAGAGACGAAGCAATCTTTTGGTATCTAACAACTTAGAGATTGCTTCGCTATCGCTCGCAATGACAATCTTGTGTATATTTTTTAGTGAATTGGTCTACTAGCAACTTAATACTGCTTAGTAATTTGTGAGGAGATATAATACCAATATGAAAATGCTGGTTACAGGAAGTAATGGGCTTATTGGATCCGAGGCAGTTATATATTATGTACTTAAAGGGTATGAAGTGCATGGAATCGATAACAATATGAGAAAGGATTTTTTTGGTGAAAAGGGAGATACTTTGTGGAATCTTAGACGAATGAAAAAAATGTTAAATAATTTTATTCATCATGATATAGATATTAGAAACTCTGAAGCAATAGAAGACATTTTTAAAAAAAATGGTTATGACGTCATAATTCACTGTGCCGCTCAACCGTCACACGACAAAGCTAAAGATATCCCATTAATTGATTTTAGCGTAAACGCTGCGGGAACGTTAAATCTTTTAGAAGCAACAAGGAGGTTTAATCCAGAGGGAATATTCATTTATATGAGCACCAATAAAGTCTATGGTGATGTGCCGAATAGATTACCCTTAAAAGAATTGGACTCCCGATGGGATTACGAAAATCCGGAGGATTATAATGGTATAAATGAAAGTTGTTCAGTTGATCAGTGTCTCCATTCTCTTTTTGGAGCATCCAAACTGGCAGGTGATATAGTAGCCCAGGAATATGGTCGCTATTTTGGTATGAAGGTGGGGATTTTTCGAGGAGGGTGTCTTACCGGTCCTCAACATAGTGGAGTTGAACTGCATGGATTCCTATCATATTTGGTTAAGGCAGCTTTGAAGTGTATACCATATACTATTTATGGGTATAAAGGTAAACAGGTCAGGGATAATATACATAGTATAGACGTAATAAGAGCATTTGATGCATTTATAAATCACCCATATAATGGTGAAGTTTATAATCTTGGAGGTGGAAGAGGAAATTCAATATCAATGCTTGAGGCAATAGAAAAGATTGAAGAGATTGCAAAAGTTAAAGTTAAACGTCAGTACAGTGAAACAAACAGAGTTGGCGACCATATTTGTTATATTTCAGACCTCTCAAAACTCAGAAAACACTTTCCGGGTTGGGATGTAACTGTAAATTTAGACGATATGCTGCAAGAAATAGTTGCCTTTGAGCGAAATAACAAAAAATAAGATTTTTAAATATCTAACCCGAATTTCCAGACATAAACCTTTATATATAACCTGATTTTCCAGGCATAAGCGTTTGAAAGGCAACATGATGAAACTTGTACATTTTATTTCAGGAAAAAAGAATCAAATTGCGGATTACCTGGTTACCCCTGTTCGTTACAATAAAAGAGCATTATTTAAAAAGGGCTACAAGGTTAAAATTGTTTATGAGCCATCTGAAAAAAACTTAAATTGCGATATCCTTTGCCTTGTTTCCAAGCCTGTTCTGGAGATGCTGAATGAAAAAGATTCTGTCTGTGTGGAGTCAGGTCCCACTATACCTTTCATCAAAAAAGCCAGGGAGTATGCTAATAAAATTATTTGGATGGATATTTCAGACAGCACAAGCGTCACACATTTTGAATTATTACTGTATGTTGATTTGTATCTGAAAAAACATTTACTTAAGGACAAATCTCTTTACCAGAAAGAGTTTTATGGAGGTCGAATATTTACTGATTATTACCATAATAAATTCGGAATAGAAGACTCCTCTCCGTTTAATCAATTTTTCCCATTAGACATGAATCTGGCTCACAAAGTCGATCTTTCATGGAATATGGGAATAGGGGATGCATATAATGCATTTTCAAAGAAAAATGCTGTTCGTCGCCGTTTTCCTGACTATATTCCAGCCAGCTATAAAGTCCCATATACAAGTCCGACAAAGAAACGAGAATTAGATATTTTTATAAGGGCGTCAACTTTACGTAGAGAAACAGTTGCTTTCCATCGCCGGGAACTTGTAAAAAGGCTGGAAGGAATGTTGCAGAGTGATAATACGTTAAGAGGTTCGGCAAATGGAAGACTGCCACTTAAGACATATAGAGAAATGATGAAGAATACTAAAATCGCATTTGGACCATTTGGGTGGGGGGAACTGAATATAAGAGAATACGAAGCTCTTATTTTTGGTGCGTTATTGCTGAGACCGGATTTTTCTCATATGGAAACATGGCCGTCAACCTTTATTGTTGGAGAGACTTGCGTGACATATCGATGGGATTTTGAAGACCTGGAATCTACTATACGAGAATATCTAAGAGATGAAAAGAGACGCCTGCAGATCGCGCAAAATGGACAAGAGGCTTTCAGAAATTCTATTTCGCCATCAGGTATGGAGAAATTCTGCGACTGGTTTATACAACAAATCGAGAAATGACTGATACGAAAAGAAAGATTTTTGTCGAAGATCAATTTGATAGTGTTTTTACCCAAAAACCTGTGCTCCAGTATGAATTCAATACCAAAAAGATGGGGAGAAAAGACAGGAAAATTGTCCAGTCTTTATTGGAGTATGGTGTTCAAGGGAAAAAATGCCTTGATATAGGCCCGGGCACCGGCCGATGGTTGCAGTTTCTAAGTAAAAACGGCGCCGACTATCTTGGCGCGATTGATATATCAAATGAATCTTTAAAGCGCTATTCTTTAATTTGTGATAAGACACAAAAAGCTAATGTAGAGACTGATAATTTTGATTTTAAGTCGAACAACTTCGATATTGTACTTTCAATTGAGGTGCTGGAGCATCTAATGTATCCAGATCGTTATTTGTCTGAAATATTTAGAGTTACAAAAAATGAAGGTCTTGTTTTAATGACGATACCAAATATACTTTCTCTTATTTCTCGTATAAGAGTAATATTCGGGCTTTTCCCCGTGGCAGTTGCAAATGACAAAACGCATGTTGGATTTTATAGAAAAAAGGACGTTGTTAAGCTCCTTGCCTCATATAACATGCGGCCACAATTTATTCCAACATCCATATCCTTAAACCCCTTAAACAGAAAAAGCTGGTTTTCTATACCGTCAATAAAATTATTATCATCGTTAGAAGATAGCTTTTTGTTTCTGATTCGTATCGAGAAGAAATAAATTTCTATAGTCTTATATCTCTAACTCGAAAGTATTATCATATATGGCTGAAATAATAATCAATGATTGCAAGTACGCGTGGCATTTTGAAGAACTTAATAATACAAAAATATATGTAAAGGGTGCTTTCCGGTATAAAGACGGTTATTTTATTGGTAATAATGCTTGCAAACAATTAGCTGAATTATTCAGCTTTCTTAGCAAAGGCAGTTCTACTTATTCGCCGACTAACAAAGACATTAAAGAGATTGTTTTAGAACTCTATGGCCAATTTTCTTTTATTATAGACGCAAAAGATTTTGTTTTGGCATCTGTAGATAAGGTTCAGTCATATCCGATCTTCTACTGCAATAAAGATGGTAATATTTATCTTGCGAATTCCGCGGTAAAACTTCAGGTAGAAGCTGGTTTGGATGAAAAAGATGAAGTATCTTTTTTGGAATTTGAAATGGCAGGGTATGTTACGGGTTCTAATACACTCTTTAAAGACCTTTTCCAGCTTCAAGCAGGTGAATCCTTAATCTTCGATAAAAATAAGTCATCCTTAAAAGTAATCCGTTTTTTTTCTTATTTTACAAAAAATTTAGTTTTCGTAAGTGATGAAGATTTATTAGATGAGCTTCATAAAATTACCATTAAAATCTTTTCTGATATGGTTGAAACACTCGAAGGCATGCCTGTATGGATACCTCTAAGTGGAGGACTGGATTCAAGACTTGTACTCGCAATGCTGTATAAACTCAAATATGACAACATAACAACATTCACCTATGGCATCCCGGGACTCTGGGAGATAGAACATGCAAAGAAAATAGCAGAATGTTTGAAAGTAAAATGGAACTATATCCCATATGTACCTAAAAGAATCAAGCAACTATTCCATACAAATGAAAGGAAAAACTATTTTCGTTTTGCTTCAGGTTTAAGATCAGTTCCCTTCTTAAGTGATTTTTACGCTTTGTGGCAAATGAGGAAAACCGGGGTCATTCCAGATAACGCTGTTATTATTAATGGTCAAAGTGGAGATTACTTAACCGGTGGTCATATTCCTGAGAGGATCAGAGAAGTAGATGAGAATATGCTTACTGTAGACATGCTGATAAAATCTATAATTGGTAAACATTTCTCTCTATGGATTAACTTGAAAACAGAAGAAAATCTTTCAATTATTGCCAAGAAGATTCTCAATTCATTACAATTACGGCCTAATTCAAAATTGTCTAAGAATGATTTCGCTCAATATTATGAGCTACATGAATGGCAGGAAAGACAAACAAAATATGTAGTAAATGGACAAAGAGTATATGATTGGCTCGGCTATGATTGGAGACTTCCTCTCTGGAATGACGAGTTAATATTATTTTGGATGAAGATAGATTGGAGAATGAAACTTAATCAAGGTTTATTTAAAAAATATTTGGAAACATATAACTATGCAGGTCTTTTCAATATAGATACACCTGAACAAACTGCATTCCGGCCAGTTCATGTTAAGATTTCAGGCAAACTATTTTCTATAGCGGGGAGAATTACAACAAAAGATAAAGAGTATTTCATTAGAAAATATATTAGATATTTTACTTCAGGTGCACCTTTCTATCCTCAAAGAAACTACTTTGAATATCTAAAGGATTCACAATGGCATAGAAATAGTGTTTCATATTTAGCAAAAAACCTCATTGAAAGTCTGTAAAAATAACAAAATATTTAATGTTATTAACTGCTCAGTAGCATTTGGAATAACATCCAAGTTAGGAATAAATATCATTTAATCGGATCATTATATTCTATTCCAGGCGAAGATCAGGGTTGAATAAGATAGCTAACCCGAGTGAATTCCAATGAGAAAGCATTAAAGACTGCAAAAGTATCTTACCTAATATTAATTAAGGGTATTCCATAACATCAATAAGATGATGTTGGTATTTGTTCATGAATTACAACGGCCACTAACTCTCAAGTCCCTTTTTTTGCCGCAGAAGCTCTGTAACTAATTTGCCGAATTGAGTTTCTACACATTAGAAGCGATTTCTAGCAAATTTTCTCCATCTATTTACATGCTTTATTTAACTTACCGATTTGAGGTTGGATTATGTGCGGATTCGTCGCCCAAATTTCTAAACAAGCTCTAGAACCTGACAAGAAAATGATTTCGAAAATGGCTGAGGATATTCATCACAGAGGCCCTGATGATACGGGATTTTACTATGACGATTGGTTTGGACTGGGATTTAAAAGACTATCGATTATAGATCTCTCAAAGGCGGCTCATCAGCCAATGTTCGATGAAAACAAGAGGTTTGTCATTGTTTATAATGGTGAAATATACAATTTTAAGGATATTCGGCAGGAACTATTTAAAGAAGGATATAATTTTTTTTCAAGTTCCGACACAGAAGTAGTTTTAAAGTCTTATATGGCATGGGGACAAGGTTGTCTATCAAAGTTTGTAGGTATGTTTGCCTTTTTGATTGTTGATCTTCTAAACGATAAGGTTTTCGCGGCAAGAGATCAACTCGGGATTAAACCTCTATATTTCTATCATGATAAAAACAATTTATTATTGGCAAGTGAAATTAAATGCTTCAGACATTATCTCAAATTTGGAGTAAATGATTCTGCTTTATATGAGCAATTCATATATAGATATGTAAGCGGTAGGCAGACAATTTATAAAGATATTTACCGCTTGTTGCCCGGTAACTACCTGGAGAGCAACAAGCATGGAGATATATCTGAAGTAAAGTATTATGACGTTACAGATAGTTTGTTAAATTCAGAGAGATTAAAGATTGATCAGGATGTCATTGAAGAGGAGCTTAAAAAATCGATTTATGCTCATACACAGAGTGATGTTGGTTACAACATTCAGCTTAGCGGCGGTTTGGATTCAAGTTATATAACTGCTGTGCTTTCAAAGGATTATAATCAAAGGCTTAACACCTATTCTGTTGAACTAAAAGAAGAGAAATGCGATGAGGGTCCGTACCAGGCTTACGTGTCAACCAAATTTAATGTGAATCATCATGGGTTCACATTAGATGGAAAAGATCTTGCAGACAATCTTCAAAAGGCAACATGGCATTTTGATTTTCCGATTGTTCATTCACCAAGTACTTTTTTAATGCTTCTTTGCAAACATTCAAGGGATAATTCCAAGGTGATCTTAACCGGTGAAGGAGCTGACGAATTATTTGGCGGATATTCCCGTTATAATATCCCATTTCCGCGCAGATTTTCATTTTTATTGAAGAGATTTGGTGTTAGACCGGAAATATTTCCAAACTTTGGGAAGTTTGGTTCTTTGAGGTTTTTACTATCACAAGAAATAGGCATGGATGAGCAAATTTTATTTTCAAAGGAAGCAATGTTGAAAATGTTAAGAATGGTTGATCAAGAAACTTGTTATAGAAGACAGGTTGCCGACAAATTCCATGATCTGCTGAGAAGAATTATCGCTTCTGATCAGACAAGTTATCTCTGTGCTCTTTTTGAGCGTCAGGATAAGATGGCAATGGCAATGAGCGTAGAAACAAGAGTCCCCTTCTGTACATTTCAACTTTTTGACCTTATTAATAATTTAAATTTCAATGATAAAATTACTCCTGAGCCTAAAATTATTTTAAAAAAAATATCTGAGAGATATTTCAAAAGTGATTTCATTTACAGGAGGAAAATTGGCTTTATTTTACCTTTTTCTTCCTGGTTAAGGGACAGGAAGAAACTCGGGAGATATTTGGATTTGTTAACCGATAACACCTTTAAGCAAAGAGGTTTTTATGATGTGGCATTCGTTCAGAGAGCAATCAAAGCGCATTTGCAAGAAGAAAGAGACAATTCAAGATACTTGATAAATTTAATCCAATTTGAAATATGGCATAGGATGTTTATTGATGTGTAACGTTTCTAATAATTTCAGAGCGCAACGAAGCCGTAGCCAAAGAAGAAACCGCGAATTGCACGAATTAATTATTATCCACTAATAGACTGAAAATACCGAATAATAATTGGCCACTGTCAAATGAGGCGCACTTTGGAAGTGTGTGGCTAATAGTTAATACTTATTAATGAGAGCATGAAATAGATTACATTTTAGCCCTGTACGGCGTTC
>JBHHYH010000053.1:0-22185 GCA_046757465.1 Candidatus Scalinduaceae bacterium
ATGCAGAGGTCAAGACAGTAACGCTATGTCCCATTTTACATAAGTGTTTTGCCAGATAATACGTAGCATTACCTGCACCACCACCTAATGGTGGAAACTCATAGTTTATGATTAATATCCTCAATAACTTTCTCTCTCATTTAAAGTAAAATAAGAAAATACACAACTAAGCTTTTTTTAACACCACACTTATTCCAGTTGTTCTCAGGTCGTCAATTGAATATTTATGGAATTCAGGGTGGGTTTTGTGATATATCGTTTCGTCTAAACCCTTCTTTTGTGTTGTAATAAAATCAACGACTCTAAAACCTGCATCTTTGAAGTACTTTTGAAAATCACTTGCCCTGAAACGGTTAATATAATGCTCCGAACCAGGCGGATACATTCCTTCCCATTCTTCTTTTGAATATTTAAGAAAATCTATAGAAGTATCTTTATCTGGTACTGCTCTTAAGTTGGTGTGATGTTCTCTTAAATCTATTCCATGATACATAACACCATCATCTTTTAATGCATTGTGCAATTTCTTTAAAATTACTTCTATGTTGGTCATGTGCTCCATTACGGCATTGGAGTATATAAAATCAAAAGATTTCTTTTCCAGGGGATACTCCTCTAAAGAACCCTGAACCAACCTGATCTTTTCTTCGTTTAAGACATACTGATTACCATTTTTCCTTACAAGAGAATCAATTCTGAAATTATTAGGATAGAATAAGTTCATACTTAACATAGTTTCAAATCGTTGTAACCATAGATCAGATAGATTAATTTGAATAAACTTATCTATTGAAGTATATTTTTTTGCCCCCGCAAAATTCCAAAAAATCCCTGTGCCTAGTGGTTTTCCGGCTCCCATCTCAAGAATTGAACTATTTTTAACATCGACTCCGCATTGAAGAGCCTTCTCGTAAAACCCTTTGAAAACATGAAAAGTATAAAGGCTTGTGTTATTGCGTTGCCGCATGCATTCGTACACCTTTTGTGCAAAGAACTCTTCAGCCTCAATTGGCAATTGACAAAACACATTATACATATCATTAAGTGCCTGGTTTATCTGTTCTACGTTTTTCCAAACCACTCCTCAATCCTCCAGATCTTGAAACTGATAATTTTTCTTGAAAATTGTTGTCATTTTGTTGAAACTTATTTTGTTTTGATGACTCCAATACTTGAAGTATATTTTGTCATATAATAAATCCATCCCACTAAAATAACTGTTAAAAGCACTTGTACAGGCAAACTCCAACTAAGTGGGACGGTTTTCTGAATGCTTTGATGGAAGTTTTCAAATAGATTCCATCCTTGAATCCCCAAAATATTGGAGCCCTGTGACAAGACATCAGGAAAAATGCCGAAGAAACCACCTGTCCATAGAAGAATTTTCTCTCGACGTGCTCCTCGTCTTGAAACTGAAAGAAGACTGAGCAATAAAAAAGCTATAATTCCATCTGTAATTATGATAGCTATGTTCTTAACGCTTGTCAGACCAACATCCCAACTTGGAATAGCGTCAAGTGCAAAGTGGCTAGTTATTGCAAGCGGTATCCCCCAAAAGAATGAATCTATCCTCTTTACTAAAGCAGCACCAAGTAGAGCATGTGGGGTAATTAACATTAGTCTTAACCCGAACGAGTCGGAACAGGAATATTTTAGATTTACGAATTACGTTTTAGGATTTGTTATTTGGGGATTTAAATCGTACTTCCAAAATCGCAAATCGTAATTTTTACCAAAGTTGTTCAAAATATTTTGTTAATGGCCTAATAATTATAAACCTTAAATATTCTTAATAGTCTGGCTTGTCTTGTTTAGGCAAATCTTTCTTTCCACATTTCAAACATAAAAAGTGTCCAGATCGGCTTACGATTATCCCTTTTACCACTGAAGTGGTCATCTAGCATGGTCTGTATTGCACCTACGTTAAAGAGTCCTTCTTGTTTTAGCTTAGAGGGTGAAAACACTTCCAGTAGATTTTGCTTCAGTTCACTCCTAAGCCATTTAGTTAATGGGATGCCAAACCCTTTTTTCTTACGGTAAAGTATTTCTTTTGGTAATTTATTCTCCAGACTCTTTTTAAGGATGTATTTTCTAGTCAATCCCTTTAGTTTTAGTTTTGAAGGTATGCAATTAGCAAACTCTGCAAATTCAACATCGAGAAAGGGTGAACGTGCTTCTAATGACGCTGCCATGCTTGCTCTATCTGTTTTTGTGAGAATATCATCTGCCAAATAAAAATGAGAATAACAATAAATGATTTCATCTAAGGGGTCTCTGAACGTTGTACCATTGTAGGCCTTGGGAATGTCAGCATAAGGATCAAAGTCATTCAGGATATGGTTTATGTCCCCAGTAAAAATACTTTCTTGTTCTTCTTTAGAAAATGAACCTAACCACACCTGATTCCTAATAGCCGGTTTATACGGAATTCCTTTTAGAAATTGCTTTAGTTTAAAATCGATACTCATATTCTTTGTAGATACGGGCATCCGCTGAACTATCTGATTGGCAAAAATATTTTGAATAATCCCTGGAATTTTTTCATAGTATTTAGCAGCCTTATGAGCCTGGAAAGGATCATACCCTGCGAACAATTCATCGCCACCATCACCCCCCAAGGCAACGGTAACAGCCTCTCGTGTGAATTTAGAAAGAAGATAGGTTGGAAGAATAGATGCATCGGCAAATGGTTCATCCATAAAGTTACATACTTCAGGGAGAATATCGATCATCTTTTCTGGGGTTAGAATCTGTTCATAGTGATCTGTCCCAAAACGTTGTGCTATGGCTCTTGCATAACTTGATTCATCAAAGGATTCCTCTTCAAACCCGATGGAAAAGGTCTTTATCTGGTCAGGGGGTATCAGCTCTGCCATTAAGGCAACGATGCAACTGGAATCTATCCCACCACTGAGGAAAACACCCAGTGGCACATCGCTCATCAATCGCCTTTCAACGGATCGTTTAAGCAGATCTATCAGTTGATGTTCAATTTCAGGAATGGATAGGGATTGAGTGGTCTCCGTTCCGTTGAAGTGGATTTGCCAGTATGGTGTTATGCATATATCTCCGCCCTTCCACCTCAAGTAATGCCCCGGAAGAAGTTTCTTAACATCTTTAAAGATAGAGTGTGGTGCGGGAACATACTCGTACGACAGATAACGACTGAGGTTATAAATATCAATTTCTTTCTTTAGGCCAGGGTGCTTGATCAGTGATTTAAGTTCAGAGGCAAAGACGATACCTGTCAATGAATGCCAATAATAAAGAGGCTTTTGTCCATACCGATCCCTTACAAGAAATAAAACCTGCCTTCTGTTGTCCCACAACCCGAAGGCAAACATTCCGTTTAATTTATTAAAAATACTTTCGCCGTATTCCTCATACCCGTGTACAATAACCTCTGTATCTGAATCAGATCGAAAAACATGACCCTGACGGGCTAAGACTCTCCTTAGTTCCTTAAAATTATAAATCTCTCCATTGTAGGTGATCCATATTGTCTCATCTTCGTTGGTCATTGGTTGGTGGCCGGAATCTGTAAGATCAATGATGCTAAGCCTTCTATGGCCTAATCCAACCTGTACATTTGAATTTTGCCTGCCTGCCGGCGAGGCAGGGATTTCGGATTTCGGATTTTGAATTTCGGATTTTGGATTGAGAATTACACCTGTCTGCCGGCGAGGCAGTGATTTTCTCTCGGCCTGAGCCTGAGGTGAAGGCGGATTTTGGATTATGTGTATTCCTTCATCATCAGGTCCTCTATGCTTCAATGCCCCCGTCATATTCTCTAGAATATTACGTTCAATCTGGCGCCCATTAGCGTAAGCTATGCCGGCTACTCCACACATTATGTATGAACCCCATCATTTATAATATTTTCTACAACATAATAATCTTTCTTTTGACCTTCAAAATAGGAACGCATCATAATCTCGCCCAAAAGCCCCATGAAAACGATTTGCAGGAACGCCAACAACAGTATTCCAGAAAGTAGAATCAATGTATTCAAGGAAACTGGAATATTTGTAAATAAACTTAAAGAAGCTAATACGAGAATAATAACTAGGCCTAATCCACCAAGTTTTCTTGCAATCTTGCCGAAGAACTGTATCGGGGTAGTCGCATAATCTGAGAAAAACCGTACCACAATTAAATCAAATATAACCTTTGAAACCCGTGACAAGTTATATTTTGGAGTCCCATGTACTCGTGGGCGATGGTTTACGGGAATTTCAGCTACCTTAACCCCCAACCACGCAGCAAACACAGGAATAAAGCGATGCATTTCTCCGTACAAATGGATGTTTTTTACAATTCCACGTTTATACGCCTTAAGAGTGCATCCAAAATCACGTAATTGAACACCCGTCCCTTCGATAAGCTTATTTATTATCTTATTTGCAACCATAGAAGGTATTTTGCGTGTAAACAATTTGTCTTGACGTTTTTCTCGCAAGCCACTAACCAGATCATAGCCCTCAGCCATTTTTTCAAGTAACCTCGGGATGTCTGATGGATCATTTTGCAAATCACCATCCAGGGTTACAACCACACCACCCTGGGAATACTTAAATCCCGCATTCATAGCTGCAGTCTGCCCATAATTTCGACGAAACTTAATAACCTTTACATTTTTATCACCTTCCGCAATCCTCGCAAGTTCTTCCTTACTCCCATCGGTGCTGCCATCATCAACAAAAACAATCTCGTAACCCTGTCTGAGGTTATTCAGCGTCTCAACAAGTTCTCTATATAATATAGGGATGTTCTCTCTCTCATTTTTGATAGGAATAATTACAGACAAACTTATATCTTGAAGATTTTTTTTCTCCCCGAAGTTCCTCATTATTTTTAAGGGTGAAATTTGAAATAACTGATCTGAAAAAGATAGTTCAGTCTGAAGGTCAGTAAAATCTTCTCCATTTTTATCCAGTGCAATGTTGAGTTGTCTTTTTAACTCAATAACCTCTGGGTTTTGGTGATGAGTAACGCTGATTTGGTCAACAACTTTCTGGGCACTGGAAAGGTCATTTATCGCCAAATACACATGGCCGATATTAATAGCAGAAACAATGTAATCAGGATTTATCCTGATTGCCTCCTTGAAAAAGTGGATAGCTTTCTTATATTTTTTTTGTAGATGACAAAGAACAGCAATATCGTTCAACAATTCATAACTATCAGATTGCAATTTGATGGCTCTTTCAAAGACCTTGACTGCTTCGTCCAATCGATGAGAGGAGTGCAATAGTGAACCATAATTATACAGGAACTCAAAATTGTCAGGTTCTAAGGCCAGTGCTTTCTTAAGGCATTCTTCACTCTTTGTAATGTTATTTATTACCTTATATGCATTGGCTAGAATAAAAAGTAGCTCAGCCTGATCTTTTTTTATATCGCAAGCCTTTTCCAGGTATGTAACAGCCTTTGCAACATCATTCTTTTGAAAGTGAAAGATTCCCAATTGTAAATTTGTTTCATACGAATTGGGCTGTTTTTTCAGTTTTTGGTTGAGTTGTCTCAACCTATTCTTTCCAGGTTTTTTATGCTTGGAACCAATCATTGCAGTATTAGCCATTTTTTCATTCTCACGATTATGATTATAAATAATGGAAGGCTTCTCACGATACTGAGGAGTGGTCTACTGCTCGTGGAAGATTCCATTCTTCTTCAAGGCATCGAATCTTCTCTCCGTATTTACTGAATTGTTTTTTGCGGTCGTTGCAGGTGGCAATGTCATTATGAAAGTCGAGACGATTGCCGCATTCACACATCCAACCTGCAATCCTGGCAGGGTTCCCTAATACGATGGCGTGATTCGGCACATCTTTTGTGACCACTGCACCCGCTCCAACAAATGCATG
This sequence comes from Candidatus Scalinduaceae bacterium, assembly GCA_046757465.1. Lineage (GTDB taxonomy): Bacteria > Planctomycetota > Brocadiia > Brocadiales > Scalinduaceae > Scalindua_A. The sequence goes on from JBHHYH010000053.1 coordinate 5,868, forward strand.
GTTACCTATAGTGTTCCCACAAACTATAGTAGCATTAGCACCGATGGTAGCGCCTCTTTCGACTCGAGTAATCTTGAACTCGTGCTTTCTAGAAATCTGACTGCGTGGATTTATGACATTTGTAAAGACCATTGAGGGCCCACAGAAGACGTCATCTTCAAGGATTACGCCGGAGTATACCGAGACATTATTTTGAATCTTAACGTTGTTACCTATTTTAACACCTGAAGCAACGATGACATTTTGCCCGATATTGCAATTGTCCCCTATTATGGCTCTCGGCATTATGTGGCTAAAATGCCATATTTTTGTTCCTTTCCCTATCTCGCATGGAACATCTACTATAGCTGTTTCGTGAGCAAAGAAATTGTCAAACTTCACTCCACTTCGCTCCACTGTTGGAATAGTAGAATGGTGAGATAATGGAATATTGGATTTTGGTTCAGGTGAAAATAGTGAATTGTTATCACCGTTTAAGGGCTTCCGAAGCATTAAGGGCATAATAGCACCATGATATTCCAGAGATTTCTGACAGGCATTTAAAACCCTTAATACCTTGATTCCATTAATGCCATCTGATCTAGGTATAGCGCCTGATTCTATGCACTCCAGAAAATGCTGACACTCTGTCTTCAATGGTTCATGAGTTTCAATAGGCACAATGGTTGCCCCATTTTTTCGCAGGACAGGTCGCCGTCTGACCCATTCAACTCCCTTGTCGTGTATCTGCAATTTACCTTCGATTATGGTATCATCAAACACAGCCATCTTTTTATCACCTACGATTATCAACTTTTGTTCTTTACTGGGATGAAGCCAGCTAACAAATATATGACTTTTGACGCCTCTTTTGAAAGAAAGAATACTAATAGTTACATCTGCAATATCCTGATTTAAATAATTGCCACCATGAGCAACAACCTGGGAGGGCATTTCCTCTAACAAATAAAGAATGGCCGATATATCGTGTGGAGCAAAGCTCCACAGGATGTTTTCTTCACTGCGAATTTTGCCCAGATTCAAACGATTCGAATAGACGTAGTTTATTTTTCCCAATTCGCCTGAATTAATGATCTCCTTTAGTTTTATGATTGCGGGGTGATAAAGCAATATATGCCCTACCATCAGCCTTAGATTTTGACGTACGGCCAACTGTTGAAGTGCCTCCGCTTCACTCACGATCATGGCCAACGGCTTTTCCACAAAAACATGCTTGCTGGCGAGCAAAGCGCTTTTGGCCATTTCAAAATGGGTTTCTGCCGGTGTAGCAATGACCACAGTATTTATATCCGGATTTTGCAACATTACCTGAAATGAACCTTGAAACTCTTTTCCAGGATATTTGTCTTGAAATTTTTTAAGGATAGCAGGATCACTATCACAAATGGTGTGAAGTACTCCTAATTCGTTAAAATTCCGAACTAGATTTTCCCCCCAGTATCCTGCTCCTACTACGCCAACATTAACCATACTCATTCTCATACATTAAAAGAAAAAAGCTGACATCTTCTATTCAGGAACCTTGTTTCCCAAATCTTCTTCTTACTCCCTTACTGGTATTTGTAAGCTCCCCCGCCAGAACGCTTGCCCGCCTGGCAAGGACGTGTCGGGCTGGGCTGGTTCTTCATCGCTTACATCTAAGATTTCCCTCAGGATAGAACTCTCTCATGCCCGCCTGGATGTGGTCGGACGGGTTACCTCTATGAGCAACCTGCACATCTCTTTCCTTCTTCTGCTTTTCATATCTAGAAAAAAGTTCGTGGAGTTTTTTTAAGATATTGGAAATCTCTTTACTCACATCTGGACACATTTTACGCCAGGTTGAATTTCCACGGTATGTATTATATTCTCGAGATTTGGCTTGTGTATTCGTTGGACATGCAATGTACTCATAACTAGGACGTGAAGGTAGAGCGTTCGTATCCTGTAGAAAAAGTTGGTTGCCAGAATCATTATCAAAAGAGTTTGCTGCCGCAAGCAGATCTACTAAGGATTGGTAAATCTGCTGGTCGTCTGCCTCTGAGAGTAAACTGGCTAATTTACCAATTGCAGAGTGTGCCATTATAAGTATCGGTCTCCTTGATTCGGTCTCTTCGACCATATTCATGGGTATTATCCCATTCCAATCTTTAGAAAAGCCTTCCACAATATATTGTTGCCCTCTTTTATCTAACAATTGGTACCATACGTGTGCCTTTCCTATAGTACTTTGCTTGTTGATTACCCATCCCCAGACAATCTCGGCGTTTTTTTGATTTAAAGGAAGCCGTGAGAAAAAAAGAATGACAGCATCTTCACAATCACCCTTCCTTAACCTTGCAGTCTCGACGGGTGTTTGCCAGAAATCAGTCTTACCCGATTCTGGAGTATATTTGATATTGAAAGCTATATCTTTGTATGCCTCATATATATAATCTCCATTAACAAAAGTTTCTTCACACCATTTTTTATACAGGAAATTATCATTTAATGTCCCTCCCTCCTCAACATAGGGACATGTTTCTGATACTGGCTTATAACCAAGGTTTGAAAAATTACCTGCCCGAAATGGTACAGGCGGGCTGTCAGACTGGTCATTACCAATCGTTAATGAGGTATTAACCGTCCCTAACGTTATAGTAATAAAAATTAATATTGGTAATTTAGCAGCGTGCCGCGGCCGAGTAGGCTCTGGTGAGAGGAGCCGCCCAAGTAGGCACCGCCTTGCGGTGGACTTTCGCTGCCACGGTGCAATATTCTCAATCTTCATTTTCACATCCTTCTAAAACTCGTAATAACCCACTACAGATATCCACTGGAATTATCCGCCGTGATCCCGTGTGCTTTTCTGGTTATGTAAAGCTAAAATCATGCCTAAAAGAATTTCTTACATAAAACCCGACTATTTAACAGAAAATCTTCCGTAACTTACTTTATAATCGAAGTTTACATATGGCCATTTGTATAGTAATATTTTTAGGCAATACTTCCCTGTTCATCTCCACATTATTTTGTATATTATTTCATCATTTCTTGGGAAAAATTTTCCGTGTCCCATTCATAAAGTGCTCAAGATCAGGATGTGAATATTGGGAATGCCTGCCTGCCCGATCGCAGACTGTGTCACAATTATTTTCCCGAACTTGTTTCGGGATCTCTAATGTTGCTAAGTTATTGAAATTATTAGATTCTGAAATAAATTCAGAATGACAAATTATGTATTTTTGTTATTATGACACAGCCTCTCGGTAGGCAAGCTGGTGTTCAAACGTTGAATAAAATAGCTTAAGTGGAAATTATAACTTGCTATTTTGTATGAAAGCTTTTTATTCTTGAATCTTTTTTGGGGTATTTGCGGTTGGTTTGGGAAAACTGGTGAGATTCATTATGCTCGAAGAAGACAACTTGTTTTCTTCTTTAATTCTCTTATAAACCTCTTCTCTATGTACAATCACATTCCTCGAGGCATCAACACCTAATTTAACCTGTTGTTTGCCTATTCCTATAACAGTAACCTTTATATTGTGATCAATAACTACGCTTTGGCCTAACTTCCTTGTTAGTACAAGCATCTTTTACCTTCCTGGTTACTACACTGGAGATTCTTTGTTAAGGTTTAATTATTATCCATTATATGAAAGTGTATCGGGTACTTTTCTTCCAGTAACACAATTTGTTTGGCCAGTTTCTCTATGGGATTGTAAATAATTGGAGCCCTCAGGTTTGTCCTGATCAATGACATATCTTGCGGTACCACCAGAAGAGTCAGAATAATAACATCATTGAATTCTTTTAAATTAATGTCTTCAAAATCAGAAACGTGTAGTTTGATAGAATAATTCTCGTCAATAAAAAAAGGAGACACAACTGGAAATGCGAGCGCAGGATCCTCAACAGACTGCAACCAGAACGTTGGGAATATAGATTCATTTTTCATTATAATATATTGTTTATACTCATCAAAACCCACAATTGGTTGTGTAAATTTGATTATTTCTTCCTTCTTGATTTTAACTTCACCGAAACAACGTGTCTTAAGTAACATGTTTTTACTACCAAAATTATGCATTAATTTATATAATATTCCTGCCTGCCAGATCGATAGGCGGGCCTGCCGGTAGGCAGGTTCTCCCGTTTCCCGAAGGGTACAATAACTTAACCATAACGTAACCTAAAGCTTACAGATACTACATAAAATTCAGAATGGTATTTTCGAACATAAAGACTCCAGAAGCTAATGCTCCCTGAAAGATGTTTTCTTGTTCTTTAAGTTTCAAAACAAGTTCCGTTATGTCTGCACCTTCTATTTCCCCTAACGCATCTGCAAATGAAATTTTCGCATCTTTTATCCTGTTGTCAGTAAATTCTAAAGTACTTGCAACAGCTCCAGCCTTTGTTATAGAGTTCATAATACCTTCTTGCACATTTTTTATATCATCCAGTCCACCTGACAAAAATTGTAGTGCCCCGTTTGCAAGGTTATCACGTATTTCGATAAGTGTATTGAACAGCTTGCTATCAATAAAAACTTCTGCCCCTGTTTGATTAACTTGAACATTCAACCCTGGACCAACCTGATATTCTATTTTTTCTCGATTCCCCTTATATGTTACGGCAGTTATTTCTCCCTTAGAGTTGCGCGTTGTCTCGAAGGGCTTAGTTGAAGTTTCTGTACCCGAATAGATGTAGCGTCCCAATCGCGTAGCATTCGCATCTTGCAATACTGACTCTAGAATTCCGTTTATCTCAGATGCAATGACATCCCTCGCTCCTTGTGCCGTTGTAGCATCGCTTCCTTGTACTATTAATTCCTGCACTCTATTAATTGTGTTTGCTGTACTTTGTAATATTGATTCACTAAATGCTATTGATTGTATTGAAGTCTGAACATTTTTGGAAAACTGATTAAGTTTAAGATCTTCTGATCGAAAGTTTAGAACCTTTCTTGCCCCATCAGGGTCGTCTGAGGGGCGATTTATTTTCTTTCCAGTCGCTATTTGTTCCTGGAGTTTCTGCATACGAAACGCGCTTAGTTGTACATTCATAATCACCGAATTTATGATGGTTCCAAGATTTATTCTAGAAGGCATATTTAAAACTCCTTTTTATCTTAAACTCATAAGAAGGTCACTCAGTTCCGATATAACCGAAACGTACCTTGCAGAAGCCTGGAAGGCCTGCTGGAATCTAATGATATTTATCATCTCTTCTTCAACGGATACTCCTGATACCTCCTGACGTTGATTTTCCAAATTCACAAGCAATGAGCTAAAGCTTTCCTTTTTGCTTTCACTCTGTTGTGTATCAATACCTAACTCAGCTACAACACCGTGCAGGAACTCACTAAAGGTTGTATTATTCGTTGAGGTGCTGTCTTGTAAGCTGGCCAGTCTCAATGCATTTGTATTGTCACCAGGCGAGCTACTTGAAGCTGCAGCTATTCTGGTTACGTCATCCTTAATATATTGTGTCACATCAATAGTGGAAGCATCTTGCCCCTCAAAAAATGTATTCAAGCCTAAGGCAGTCAGTACGTTGGTCGTATCAGGATCACTTACCACATCAAATGTTAGTGTATCATTTACGGCTATATTTCCTCCACCAAAGCTTACGGATAAACCATCTGATATTTGCAAAACATCACCAGCAGGACCAGCAGTATATGATGATCCTACATCAAGGTTTGCCAAAATCGCACCTGATGCATCCGTCACCCTTATTAAGGCTGAACCAGTTCCTATAGAACCAGTCCCGGCATCTATGACAGTCAACGTATAAATGTCGTTGTCACTACCATTGTAATGTCCCGAAAGTGATACTGTAGTACCGCCTATGCTACCGGGATTAGTATCCAGTGCCTGTGTAAAATTATATGTATAACCATTGTCACTAAAAACATTCATGGTATTGCCAGTAACGGTTGCATTAAGGTTTGCAACGCTGTCAATCTTTGCTGCTAGTGTATTAAGTGTTTCGTTTGCGTCAATGCTTATGCTAGTCTTTGTTATTGCGCCTGTTGTATCATCTGTAACCGTTATGTATAAACTGCCGTCTGTTACATCGGTGGCCACGGGAACTGCGTCTGTATACGCCCCACTTACGGTCAACTGAGTATTGCTGTCAACGGATAAAATCCTATGGTAATTTCCATCGCCCAGCCTAATCCAATCAGTCGGATCTACATTGCCAACAAATGTAGTACCAACTCCCGTAACTGTGGTCGTCCCATCTCCATTATCCAAACTTGTGATGGTACCGGTTGTATATGTACCAACCGTAGGTGGAAATGCCAAGCCGGTATTAGACAATAGGTCAGTAGCGTTATTGACGGCAATAGTACTGGTTAGAGTAGTAAATCCCCCACTTAATCCCGCACCTTCACTGTGGATATTATTTACTTCCTGGATAATACTGGCAGCCAGTGTATCCAGCCTTTGTATATATTTAGTGAGAAATACATCTTGAAGATCCAATAAGCCTTTTAATTCGCCACTATTAATGGCCGCTATTCCATCTATCCTGACTGTTCCCAGCCCAGTACTTGTTGTAGATAATACTTCTGTATTATTTTCGTGTACAACAAATGCTCCACCAAGTAAGACGTTGATTGTGCCATTATCATTGTTTATCACTCTAATGTCCGCTAACTTACTTAATTTGGTTACAAGGACATCTCTTTTATCTTTAAGGTCATTTGCGTTGCCCTTACTTACTTCGACCACAGATATTCTTTTATTTAACTCTACAATCTCACTTGTGATGTCGTTTAATTCGGTTATCTTTGTGTTAATTTCCTGGGCGTTATCTTCCCTCAACTGTTTAAACTGCGTATCCAAAGATTCAATAGTATTCGCCAGATTTATACCATCTTGCAATAACTGATATCTGCTGGTGATAAATTCGGGGTTTATGGTTAATTCCTGTATACTCTGGAAAAACTTTTCTATCGTATTGCTCAGACTAAATTCCGAAAGCTCATTAAAGATGCCTTCCAGGGTTTTAAGCGTTTTACTTTGCACCTCGGCGCTACCAGATAAAGACGTATAACTTTGTATCTGAGAATCTATCAAATCATCCTTTATCCTTTTTATTTCATCTAATGTTACTCCCTGACCAATAACGCCTTGTGTAGTGGCTAGTGGATCCCTGGCGCTAAGGGAATTTACTTGCCTGCTATACCCGGGGGTATTTACGTTAGCAATATTATGTCCTATTGTTTGTAGGGAACGCTGGGAAATTAAAAGTCCAGTCAAACCTATTGATAAGTCTGATGATGCCATTTTTCCTACCTCTTATTTTTGTTTGTGAAAGTTATTGAGCAATTACAGAAATCCTTCCGATTCTCAATATGGAAGGCTGAAGCCTTCCGCTACAATCCGCAATCGGAATTCACAATATCAAGCGCAGTTACGCGCTTGCCTCAAACAACAATCTTTTAAGCTCAGGGTCCTTTAAATTACCTGAGTGCTGATAAACAGAATCGTTAAGGGACTCAGAGCATATGGTCTTTATAAAATTATTTACAAATTCAAGTGAATATTTTGTAAGTAATGTATTGATTGTATTGACATTTTTTACCTTCGTGATTACGCCTGAAATAGCATCATATTGTTTTTTTAATTTACTTTTATATGGGTCTCGAATCTGCTCAATGAGCTCACGAAAAGTGGGAATGTTTTCACGCTTCCCGATAGCCCTGCTTATTGACTGCATTATGTATCTTCTCTTCTCTTCCAGGAGAAGAATGTTTTCTGAGAGGTTACGTTCTCGATAAATGACTGATTCAAGCTTATCTATCTCTCCTGAAATTATGTATTTTCGCTTGTCCTCTGCAGTTTGAAGTATATCCTTATATACGATTGTCATCTTATTCAACGTATCAACTAGATTCTGTAGCAGGTTTTCCAAGATAATTTTCTCCTCATAAGATTGAATCCCCCGCCCCCCCCACTACTTTCTTGCCGAAAGTAGGCTCTGTAAGAGCGAAAGCAAGAAATGGGGGGAATGAGGGGGATTTATTCCGTGTTAATCTGTCGGTAAAGCATCTCTGCCATACCCAAACCGCCGCTCCTTGTAATTTCTTCTGAGAGTGCAGACTGGATGATTCCCTCATAAATATTAGTTGCACTATTTTTTTCGAACAATCCAGATTCTGGTATGGTCTTCCACATCGACTGGATTAACATATTTATAAATATAGCTTCAAAATTTTGTGTTGCCTTCTTAAGTTCGTATGGAGATTTATGATTATTTTCGTTTTTTAAAATATTTTTTGAACTTTCTACTTTTGCGGAATTCATTACAAATCCACTATCAAATGGTATATCCACTTTCGTTTCTCCTTACTCAGTAAGTACACATGTGTCTTACAAGGCGTTACATTATTATAAGTTCTGCATGAAGGGCGCCTGCCTTTTTAATTGCCTGAAAGATAGAAATCAGATCTCTTGGTGTCACACCGAGTACATTTAATGCACGAGCGATTTCAGAAATATTTACCCCGTCAGGTATAACATGCAGTTTTCCTTCTTTTTCTTCAACGTCAATATTTGTCCGATCAAGCACCTGGGTAGTTGCACTTGTTGGTGCAAATGGAGGCGGTTGTACTGCCTCTTGTCTTTCACTTATCGTAATCGTTAGATCTCCATGTGCTACAGCCACAGTTGAAATTCTGACATTTTCCCCTGCCACAATCGTTCCTGTCCTTTCGTTAATGACGACTCGAGCAATCGCATCAGGTGAAATAGGTAGTTCTTCGATCTTGGATATAAATTGAGTTATCGTGTCAAGTGTACGAAATTCCTGAGGAGGCACTATTTCTACTTCCCCGGCACTTATGGCCTGTGCAGATCCCGGATATAAGGTATTGACAACACTCATCAAGCGGCGCGCCGTAGTAAAATCACTATCAAATAAACTCAATCTAATTGCATTCTCAAAGAATACGTGTACGGGTATTTCCTTTTCTATGAGTGCACCGCGTGGAATATGGGCTGTCGTAGCAATATTTTTTCTTGTTTGCTCTGCCGCCCCGCTAACATTATAGCCTCCAATGGATAGGGGTCCCTGGGCAACTGCATATACTTCATTATCAATTCCCTGAAGAGTGGTATGGATAAGGACTCCCCCCTCCAGACTTTTGGCATCACCAATAGACGACGCAATGACATCCATCCTATCACCCGGCTTTGCAAATGAATGGATTTTCGCCGTAACGAGTACTGTCGCCATATTGTTTGCTTTAAAAATGGCACTGTCTGCCTCGAAAAGTACACCAAGTTTCTCGAAGACGTTCTTGGCCAATTGCATTGTAAGTTCAAAAGTGGTTGTTTTGTCTCCTGTCCCCTGTAAACCTACAACAATACCATAACCGAATAAATAGTTATCTCTCACACCCTGGACATATGCGATATCTTTAACACGGGTAGTTATATTACCGTACGTAATCGCAGACGAGGATGAAAAAAAAGATAAGACTAATACTGTAATACATAAAAGGTAACGAAACATAGGTTCCTACTCTCCCTAGAATACCTGCCCTACAAATGGCAGGCGGGCCTGCCGCCATAGCCCCAGCATCTTGCTTTCGCAGCGTGCCGCAACGGTGCAAGAAAGCGCAGGGTCTAGGAATGGGGGCGGATAAGTTATAGAAATCCTGGGGCATTAGAATGGCCAGAATATATCTACTACTCTGTTAAACCAGCCTTTTTTCCCTGCTCTTGTCAACCAGCCTTTTCCCTCAAGATCAAAGTCTACGTTCGACAACTGGCTTGATTTTATAGTATTATCTATAGCTATGTCGATTGGTCTGGCTATGCCCGTGAGTTTCAAGATATATTTTTCCTTGTTTACTTCCACATCTCTTTTTCCTTCAAGGACCAGATTGCCATTATCAAGTACTTCCACTATCATTGCCGTAAGTTTTAGATCTACCTTTCTTTTACTGTCGTAGTCTCCTTTACCACTAAAATCACTTTTGAACTCGGTTGAGAAAGAATTAGGTGTTCTTTCATTAAACCTTGCATTACGCCCGGTTCTTAATCCACTTAGTATTCCACGAACGAATCTATCATTATCAATTTCTCCAGACGCTTCGCTTGAATTATTAGTAGATGATGTCTCAGCGTTGTCAATAATAGTTTCTTCCAATACTTCTATTGTAACAATATCTCCGACCCTTTTACCTCTATTATCGTCAAAAAGATTATAGTTTATGGTAACCCTTTTCTTCCATAACGAATCAGCAAGAATGGAATCACCAGCAGTAAAGTTGCATAAATCTAAAATAAGACTAAGGATAAGGACAAAAAGCAATTTAGACATGTTTTATTCCTTTTTATATAAGAAATGACTTAAATAAATTCTGTTTATTCACCCTTAGTAAAGAGGGTTTAATCCCCCTTCAAATCCCCCATATCCCCCTTAGAAAAGGGGGAAAGAGGGGATTTAGGGAGATTAGAATATTATCTGAACCCTTTCAGGGTCTACGACCTTACCGTAAATCACCTTCTTTGAGTTTAAATTCCTGACCCTTATCACCTCTCCTGTGCGTCCAGTTTCCTGTGCCAATCCCTTGGTTACGATACTAAAATTATTTGCCTCTATAAATAACTTTACTACACTGCCTTTTTGAATAGTTGGAGACGTTTCGACTATATTCTCTGTAATTATGGCATTTGGGAGAATTGTTCGAACTGCCACCCTGCCTGTCAAATCATCCATGCTGAAAAAGGCTAAGCCGTGTCTCTTGGTAGTTTCCCTTTTAGCTAAAAATATATTCTCCTTAGTTAAACGCTGGCGACGTCCTATCTTCCTCTTTGCAATGACAACATTTTCAAACACCCTGACCTTAAAAACAACAGACGTTTTAAAAAAAGGAGCAATATTAGAGCCGGCGCTTACTATTAATTCTATATTGCCTCTATCTTTATTAGAATCAACAAGAGACACATCAAGAACAATCTCATCCCTTTTTCTTGGCACCCATTGATCACCTGGCACCCTCTCTAATTCTACGGCATTTTCTCTATCTGCCGCCGGTAGGACTGACAATAAATATTCCTTAGCTTTTTGTGCAATCTCAGCTCCGGTTATCTTTGTCGCTTCAACGGATATCGTAACCGCTCTGGCGCCGTTGAAAACAACATCCGACAATTTAATGTTTGAAGACTTCAAACGCATCTTCAAGAAATATACTTTTATCTTCCTGAAATTATTTGGCCACGGTGTCCTTCCAATCTCTATATTGCCAATCTTCTTTACTAATTCTACGTTATCACCGGTAATTGTTGAGATATCACTAATTGTTATTGTTTTTTCCTTAAGTGTAACCTTATCCTTTATATTTATTTCAACCTGATTTGCTGATGCAGTATAAATACACAGGAACATCACAAACGCCAAATATACAAATACACTTTTTTTCATTTTTAAAACCTCCACCTAAACACAAGATACCCGCCCCCATAGCTTCCTTGCGTAAGCTATGGGGGGGGAAGGTTAAAAATACTCTTATATTAAGTAACGAGTCGGTTTGTTGTTGATAACATATTGTCGCTGGCCCTAATTGCCTTTGAGCTTATTTCGTACGCCCTCTGTGCAATAATAATGTTCACCATTTCTTTTACCACTTCAACATTTGAACTTTCCAGAAATCCCTGGATAATCTCTCCAATCCCATTCTGCCCTGGGGTTCCTGTTCTAGAACTACCAGATGCGGTTGTCTCTCTGTAAAGATTTTTGCCGAGACTCTCCAGCCCTGCAGGGTTTGGGAAAGTAGTTAGAATGATTTGTCCCGAGGATTGAGAGGCCCCAGTTGAGTCCTGAACTGATACTGTTCCATCCGTACCGATACCAATGGATATGGCATCATCTTGAATTGAGATAGCTGGATCTAGTTTAAGCCCCTCACCATTTACCAATTCTCCATTGCTGCTAAGCGAAAAGGATCCATCACGAGTGTATACGGTGGTTCCATCGGGGTGTGTTATCTGAAAAAACCCTTCACCCTGGATAGACAAATCCAATGTTCTACCCGTATTCTCCGGTACACCCTGGCTAAAAACCTTGGTTGTGGATAAGACACGAACACCACTTCCAACCTGCAAACCTGTTGGCACTTGAAGCCCTTGAGAAGATTCCACACCTGCAGCCACAAATTTATCATATAGTAAATCCTGAAAGTTGGCCTGCACTCTTTTGTACCCTGAAGTATTAACATTAGCAAGATTGTTTGCTACAATATCAAGAAGGAATTGATGCGCCTGCATTCCTGTTGCGCTTGTATATAGGGCTTTAATCATGGATTTCTTCTCCTTTTTGTTGAAAGTTAGACATTTACTAGACTACTAATTAAGTTCTCCATAGTGTCGCTAAAATTCTTCAAAACGTTAGCGCTTGCTTCATAGTTTCTCATATTTTCAATCATAGTAACCATTTCCATAACAGCATTCACATTAGCTTTCTCTAGATAACCCTGCGCAATCTTAAAATCTGTATTAGTAGTATCTGGTATTGCCGTAATTGGCGCCTCAAACAAAGATTTGTCTTTTGGAATGAGCAGGGACGGTTGCTCAAAGTTGGTGATCAATAAATCCCCAATTACTCTATCATCCACTTTAACAGTACCCTTAGTGTCTATCCTGATTTCACTGCTTCCTCTAGGGATTAATATTGATCCACCTGGCCCCAACAATCTATCACCACTTGACGTTACTATTTCACCACTGCCTGAGAGCTGAAATTGACCATTCCTTGTATATCTCAAACCTTCTCCCGTCTCAATAGTGAAAAACCCTTCACCATCAATGGCTATATCTAAACTGCTACCGGTGTGTTCAAGATTGCCTTCAGAAAAATCAATATCTACATTTGCCCGAAGACTTTCACTATCTTCATATCCAACGATTCTTTCCAGAATAGTCTCGAAATTGGTAATATTTCTTTTAAAACCAATAGTATTTATGTTTGCAAGATTTATCGCTAATACCTCCTGTCTCTTGGTGAAAGCCTCAAGTCCAGCAGCGGTCGCGTATATTCCGTCAAGCATTTTTATAAGCCTTTCTAGTTGTTACCCTATAAAAATTCTTTGTAAACTCTTAGGACCTAAATCAAGCGATCTTCAAGTAAATCGCTCAATTCAGGTCTAAGGCTTCATCTCCTTACCTTACTATATTAACCAATTCCTGTAAGACCTCATCCGTTGTCGTAATTGTACGTGCATTTGCCTGGAAAGCCCTCTCGGAAATAATTAATTTTGTAAATTCTTCTGCTATATCCACGTTGGAGCCTTCTAATGAACCACTCGTAATCGAACCAGTACTTCCAGAACCAGCTAACCTAAGCACAGTCTGACCAGAAGACACCGATGGAATTAACAGGTTTCTTCCCTGTTTTTCTAGACCAGCAGGGTTAGCGAAAGTTGCCAATTGTATTTGGTCTAAAGTTTGGGTCTGGCCATTTGTAAATAATGCATCAATGGTTCCATCCGCATTTACGCTTGAAGACTGGAAGAAACCTGCTCCAAAACCATCCTGGCTTACTGCCGCCGCAGATGAAGTTGCACTTAATTGGGTTAAGCCGTTAAATGCGTTTGCCAGGCCTAAATTTAAATTTACTACTTGAGTCCCAGCGCCAGCTGGAAGATTTATCGTCAAAGCTGTTGTGCCCGTAATAGACGCAAAAGAACCATCAGTGTTAAAGTTTATTGCTGTAATTCCAAGCGAAGCGACAGAACCGTCAACAGGTTTCATAGTAGCCGTAACAGCCCACGTGTTGGCAGCTGTTTTATTAAACGTAAGTGTAACAGGAAATGATTTACCCTGCGCATCAAATACCGGGACAGTGGTAACGAATGTGCTTCCACTTCCAGCGGTAGTAATAGAAAAGCTAGGAAAAGTTGTGCCACCGGTATTACCAGAAGCATCAGCGAGTGTCACTATGTGATTTGACGAACCCGGCGCATCTGCTGTCAGCACTATATTTCCACTTGCGTCAATTGTTGCCGTTGCTGTACCATAACTTGCCGAAATAAAATTCCTGAGATCACCCAAAGTTGTACCATCATTGGCAGCTCCATAGGTAAAACTCGCACTTACATCTGTGCCATTGGTTTCATCACCTGTTACGTTAATAGTATCTCCAATAACATAGGCTGCGGTATTTTGAAGGAGACTATTCAATGCAGTTCCTTGAGTCGCGGGCAAAGGACCAGCTACCGTAAATGGACTGGTAGCCGTAACCACCTGGTTGACCGCACCAGTTAATGTCGCAGAATCCAGATTTCCGACCATATCAACAGTTGTTGTCGCATTTGCCGGCACGACTGTGTTGACTGGAATGTTTATGGTCCCTGTTGTACCTCGTACTTTTAAACCTGAGGCAGAATCTACTAGATCATTATTTAAGTCAAGATTGAAAGCGCCAGCCCTGGTATAAAAATCCTGAGTTCCATCTGTGACGATAAAGAAGCCGTCACCCTGTATCGCAAGGTCGAATGGACGCCCTGTTGGCTCAAGGCTTCCCTGAGCAAAATCAACATCTATACTTGCAACTCTAGCGCCTGTACCAGTCTGTAGCGGATTCTTTCCACCAATACCACCAGTAGCAGGCGCCTGTGCAGCCTTCAGAATTTGTGATAATTCATCAGAAAAATTTACACGAGAGGACTTAAAACCAGACGTGTTCAGGTTGGCCAAATTATCACCAATAACATTTAAGGCTGTTTGTGAAGTCCTTAATCCTGATATGCCTGAAGCTAATGCCGATACTCCCATCTTATTACTCCTTCCTTTCAAATAAGGTTTATATAATATTCACCGTTATCTGTTATCAAAATATTCCTGTTAAATTGGATATTGGAATTTCTTTGTTTTGTATCACAACTGCAATTGTGCCATCACTTATTTTAACGCCGTCAATTATTCCTTGCGATTCTCCACCAGCGTCAGTATCTAGGTACGTGGCATTCCTCCCGATTAATTCACCTCCTCCAAGTAGCTGTTGGTATTTGAGTATATCCGAAAAAGAAACATTAAGGTTAGTAAGTTGTTCAAGTGAAGTAAACTGTGCCAGCTGAGCAATAAACTCGTGCCCTTTTAAAGGATCTAAAGGGCTTTGATTCTTTAGCTGAGCTACGAATAGTCGCAAAAAATCTTCTTTGATAGCAGTAGAATTGTCAACACCGGAAACGTCCATATTTTCCTCCTTATCATGCAAGATAGTTAATTATATTTGAACTTACTGCATTCAGCTCCAACTCTTCATTAACTCCGTCATCAAAATCTTCTCTCTCCTGATCTGTAAACTCCTGAGGCTGGTTACTTCCTGAATCTGATAGAAAACCTTCATTCATAAAATTTAATCCTTCGTCCTCTTTTCCTTGAAGAAAGACGTCTAACTTCCCAACGTCAACTTCCGTATCAGCAATAAGCTCTCTTAGCCGCGGAATATCCTTCTCAATAATCTCTTTTACCACTGACCTCTCCACAAATATCTTTGCTTCCAGGCCGTCATCTTCAACCGTGAATTCAAGTTTAAGGCTCCCGAGTTCTGGTGGATTAAGTTGAAGCCTTATTGCAGATTTATCCCCTTGCATAAACAACCTTGCCCTCTGTATAAAGTTGTCTACTAAATCAACACCTAATGACTCAAAAGGCTGGGTTACATTTATTTGCCTTGAAATATTAGTAAAACTTATTTTTGGTTCTATATCTTGCTTGATATTTGTAAGGCTTACGCTTGACTCCTTTGCTGTATCTGATCCCTGATTGTTTAAGAAGGAATTGCCTTGTGCTACAGTTGTCTGGATTGTCGATTCATCTGACCTGGCATTGCCAGGGATATTATTGTCATTGAATGAGGTTGTAATATCCTGTGATTTGGAGACGTTAAGTGCCTGGTGAAGTTCACTATCTTCTGCTTCTGATGGATTTCCACTGGATTCTTCGGGTACGGTTTTGCTGGCATCCTGTGATGCTAATTGTTCGGATATTTTATTACCTGTATTATCTCGTAAGTTCTGGCCAATTATAGACTTAGCCAGAAACGACACCTCCTCGCTGCTTCCAGCCGATTTCTCCAAAGATGATATTACCTCACCATTTTTCATAGATTTTGCTGGGGAAGACATCTTCTCGCCATTTAACTTCACTGATTTGGTCAGAGATAATATCTCCTCACCATTTTCCATAGGTTTTGCCAATGATGATATTTCCTCACCACTTTTCACAGATTTCGCCAGGGATGACGCTTCCCCACCACCCTGCATAGCCTTTGCTAAGGATGATGTCTCCTCACCATCCTGCATAGCCTTTGCTAAAGATAATGTCTCCTCACCATC
>JBHHYH010000054.1:0-21707 GCA_046757465.1 Candidatus Scalinduaceae bacterium
GGGGGGGGATGACAATTGTGACACAGTCTGCGCCTCGGCGGGTAAGATGCTGGGGCAGCGGGGCTATGGGGGCGGGCGTTTATAAAACTGTATTGTGCACAGATTACTTAATTCATGATTTGACATTGTGTCGCCAAAAAATTTAATTGACTATGTACCAATTGACATTTTGTCAAATGATAATCAAATTAAGGTAAAAATACAAATTAGCAATTTATTATGAGTATTTATATCTTATTGTATTTAGTTATACTTACGAAAAACAAGATAAGGATTTCAATACCTTCATAATTTTGGCATTATAGTTGCGAAAACAACCGTATTCTACCCATATTACTCTTATTTATTAAAGAGCTTTGTTTTATCGAAATCGTATATAACGACTGTAATTCAGAATGAAATGTGTAAAACATATATCTAGCCGGAAAAATTTGATATTTTATTTTGTTTATACCTTTTCAAATACATAACGTTTTTGTTATGATCTTAATCTCCTTTGATTAGTTTGAGGGTTGTTTTGTTATGAAAAAAGAAGAAGAAAAATCGTACGCGGGCCTGTACCTGTTTTTAAGTTTCATACTTGTATTAACAAGCATTGGGGCGATATGGAATGAAGCCATAGGCAAGAGGCCCTGGAAGCATTATCAATCTCGTTTTTATGAACTGGAATATGAAAAGGCCAAGAAGGATTATGAGAAAGCCGTACAGGTGTTTGAGCAACCTGATGTCCAGAAGAATTATAAAGATGTTCAGGAGAAACTTAACGAGGCAAGAGATGCTTTTATGGCCCCGGTAATACAAAATGAGTACAAAAAGACTTTAAAGGAATTACGTACGCTGGATGCAGCGGAAATATCTCCATTAAAATTTGAGGCGGTAGCTACGCGTAATCAGATGTTGGAAGAGGAGTACTTATATGGGAAGTATAAGACTGAGGAATCAAAAAAGAGGATAGAGGTACTGGAGGAAAAGAGTAAGGAATTAACAGCAAAGATCAAGCTCATTGAGGAGAAGAGGGCCGGGCTACAAAAGAGGGTAGACGGATATAAGAATAAAATTACACGTTATACTGAGCAATTGAATGGGTATACAAAAGAGACGGATAGGTGTCGGGAGATTATGGAGAAGTTAAAGAAGAAGCGTCCGGGGTTACAGATATACCAGGTACACCTTGAGGAAATAAATGAAGCAGATCGGTGTATGTCGTGTCATGTGGGGATAAATAGGAAGGAAAGCGTTTCTGAGGAGCAGCCTTATGCCAGTCATCCGATGATGGGAGTGTATCTTGGTAATCACCCGCCTGAGAAGTTTGGCTGCGTGCTATGTCATGAGGGGCAGGCGAGGGCGACGACGAGTGTCGAGAAGGCACATGGAGAGGTGGAGTATTGGTTGTGGCCGATGTATAAAGGTAAGGTAGCGCAATCGTCATGTATAAAGTGTCATGATAAGAGAATGGATATGGTAGGAGGCGAGGAGATTTGGAAGGGGTTAAGGTTGTTTGAGGAATTGAGATGTTATGGTTGTCATGAGACGAAGGGATTTGGTAAAGACAAATATGCAAGTGTAGCACCAGACTTGACGGAGATAAGTAGTAAGGTTAATGCCACTTGGTTGGTTGAGTGGTTAATGGGCACAAGGGATTTCAGGCCAACTACAAGGATGCCGGATTTTATGTTAGAAGAGAAAGATGCAAAGGCAATAGCGGCGTATTTATGGCAACATTCAGAAGGCTTTACGCCTGGTGAACGGGAAGAATTTGATGAGGATATGATAGATGAAGGTGCATATATTTTTGAGAGTGTGGGATGTCTGGCATGTCATAGTGATGAGGAGGATGGAGAGAGGACACATGGGCCGAATCTTGCAAGGATTGGTGAGAAGGTAAGATATGAGTATTTAGTTAGTTGGTTATTGGATCCTAAGGAGCATCAGCCGGGGACGAGGATGCCTAATTTCAGGCTTGATGAAGAAAGTGCAATGTTTTTAGCGGCGTATTTGACGACT
Source organism: Candidatus Scalinduaceae bacterium (assembly GCA_046757465.1). Lineage (GTDB taxonomy): Bacteria > Planctomycetota > Brocadiia > Brocadiales > Scalinduaceae > Scalindua_A. Next base: position 2,005 of record JBHHYH010000054.1, read on the forward strand.
TTAAAAAGCGAAGGGTACGAGGAGAGATCAGAGGAACCTGAGTGGTTGGACGTTCAGGAGGTAGCAGGACTGGGAGAAAAGTTAATATCCAGGTATGGCTGTTTTGGATGTCATAAGATAGAAGGGATGGAGGATAAGAGTAAGATAGGAGTAGAGTTAACAGAAGTAGGTTCTAAGGACTTACACTTGTTTGATTTTGGTTTATTGGAGAAAGAAATACTTGGCGGAGTTGGGTTGATGCATGCATCAGAGAATATAGGGGAGGCGAGGCATGCATGGATAAATGCGAAGTTAAGCGATCCAAGACAGTTTGATAAAGGTAGATATAAGAGGCCGGAGGATAGATTGAGGATGCCGAACTTCGGGTTGAAGAAGGATGAGGTGGAGGCATTATCGATATTTTTGCTGGGGTTGAGAGAAGGAAGATTACCTGAGAATTATGTAACCAGGTTGACGGAAGAGAACAAGTATCTGGCAGAAGGGAAGAGGATAGTGGATAAGTATAATTGTATGGGGTGTCATCAATTCAGCATAGACACATTGTATTTGGAAGATGGGACTGAAGCAAAGGGGATGGTTAAGTTGGAAGAGGAGGATAGTTTGTTTTTCCAGTTATGGGAGGATAATGATAAGTTGGGGCGCAAGGCAGGTGAGACGGCACAGATAATGAAGGATCAGATAAAGGACAGAATAAAGGCCGAAGGGGGAGATATAGCCTCATTTATAATAGATTATCATGTAGAAGAGGAAGGGAGAGTACCTGAGGAGGCCAAGGTATTTACACCACCTGTATTATATGGAGAAGGTAAGAAGGTACAATGTACGTGGACTTTTGACTTTCTTGAAGAACCAATTGGTTTAAGGCCATGGCTCGATATTCGTATGCCTACTTATAAGTTGCCTGAACATGAGGCTACTGCATTATCCAGGTACTTTGCTGTATTAGAAGGAGAAGAATATCCGTACGAATACATAAAAGAAACAAAGGCAAAATATATAGGAGAAAAGGAAAGAGAAAGGCCTGGTTATTTAGCCATGGCAAGACATTTGTTTGAATCTAAGGACGTAAACTGTGCGTCATGTCATGTTAGAGGGGATATAACACCTAAAGGAGAACCAGCAGATTGGGCGCCGGATTTATCACTGTCAAGAAAGAGATTAAAGCCAGATTGGATAGTGAGGTGGTTATTAGATCCTCAATTGATACAACCTGGCACAAAGATGCCAAAGTTTTTTAGGGAGGGTGTATTTCAAGATATTTTCCCCGGGACACCAGAGGAACAGGCTGAGGCGTTAAAGGACTTGTTGATGAATCTTCCAGAGGAGATGCTTAAGGAACAAGGGGCCGAAACAGACGAATAAATTTATAGTAAGCGAATTCAGTAAATCCCCCCCCACTGCTTTCTTGCACCGTGGCGGCACGCTGCGAAAGCAAGAAGTGGAGGGGGATTTATTAGCTTGTACTTTTTGTACTTATAAATAGAGGGAGTTAAAAATGAGTAAGTTTATTATTCGTTATGTGTGTCTTATAGCAGTAGTTACATTTTCATTGATTCTGCTTTTTCATAATTCCAAAGGCATTATGGCTGCATATGAGGAGGGCGACGTATCAAATGGAGGAACAATAACTGGTACAGTGAAATTTGTTGGTGACGTGCCAGAAGTGAAAATGCTAAATATAGATAAAGATCAGGAAGCATGTGGGCATGATCCCTCACCATCCGAAGCTTTATTGATATCTCCCGATAGGACTATAAAAAATGTTGTCATATCTATTCAAAATATCTCAAAAGGAAAAAAATTTGAAAGACCAGCAGAAAACCCGTCAATCGATCAGAAAGGGTGTACCTTTATACCTCATGTTAAGATGGTTCCACAGGGAAGTACTATTAACCTCCTTAACAGTGATGACGTAATGCACAATTTACATTCATGGTCTATGAAGAACACCGCATTTAACGAGGGTGTAGCTGGTGGGGGGAAACTCGCTAAGAAGTTTGAATACCCCGAAACTATCAAAATGACGTGTGACGTGCATAAGTGGATGAGTGCATGGATCATAGTACAGAATAATCCCTATTATGCTATGACAGACGAAACTGGTAAGTTTAGAATTAAGGATGTGCCACCTGGTACTTATACCCTTAGAGCCTGGCAGGAATCGCTGGGGAAGGTTACGCAGGAAGTTACCGTTAAAGCAGGGGAAGAAACAAAAGCTGACTTTGAAATGACGAAGAAGAAGAAACGTAAGAGAAGAAGAAAGAAAGAATAAGATTTCTAAAAGAACTAAGACTAATCGGAAGACTTTAGTAACATAATACATTAACACATTTCCCAAGCGAACCTTGGTTTAGATTTAACAAAAGTATGAATCCAACGAAAACACTCGTTAATTTCCTATCCAAAAATCTTCATTTAAGAATTGCATTCACACTTTTTCTCGTCATTTTCTTTATAGCCCTGGCATCTAGCACTAGTATGGCTCAGGAGAATGCAGAAACTGCAAAAGTTGCAGAAACTGCAGAAACTGTAGAAGCTGCAGAACCTGAAGCACCTGCAGAACCTTATGAAGTCGTAGATTACAGGAACTTCTTTGGACTGGACGGCAGGCTGGCTATTTGGATAATTGCTCAGTTGCATCTCATGTTTGCTGCCTTTGTGCTGGGGGTACCAATCTTTGCAGTTATAGTTGAGATTATAGGAGCAAAGGGCGGTGATATAAGATTTGATAATTTAGCACGCGAATTCACAAAGCTTTTGTCAGCGGCTTTTGCCACGACGGCCTCGTTAGGCGGTTTGATGGCGTTTGCATTGTATGGCCTATATCCCGGTTTTATGAGGTATATGACTGATGTCTTTCATCCCTTTATGTTCGTATATGCAATTTGTTTCTTTGGAGAGGCGTTTTGTCTTTACGGTTATTACTATTCCTGGGATTTACTTGCGAAGAAGGGTAAATGGTTCCATATAACGCTGGGTATCATGCTGAACCTTTTCGGTACAGCCTTAATGCTGTTGGCTAATTCATGGGCAACTTTTATGATGTCACCTGGCGGTATTAATATGGAAACCGGGACGGTGCAAAGTCTTTATCATGCATTTTATAATTTCCTCTGGATGCCGTTAAACATTCATCGTCTGATTGCAAATGTTGCTTTTGGAGGTTTTGTAGTAGGTGCTTATGCTGCTGTTAAATTCATGGGCGCAAGAAGCCATGTAGAAAAGGCACATTATGATTGGATGGGTTACATAGGTAATTTTGTAGGATTGGGAGCCTTAATACCACTGCCATTTGCTGGTTATTATCTTGGGAGAGAGGTTTATAGCGCCAGCCCGGTTATGGGAAATATTATGATGGGTGGTGCCTTCTCCTGGACATTCATAATCCAGGCAATCCTTATCGGAATGTTATTTATTGGTGGAAATTATTACTTATGGAATGGTATGAGCAGGATAAAGGGTGCTGAACGATACACGCCTTATATCAAATACATAAACATAATAATCATCTTCTGCTTTGCTGTCTGGCTGACGCCTCATAATCTGCCATTAAGTGGAGAGGAAAGGGCCCTTATCGGTGAACAATATCATCCATTTTCGAAATTTTTTGGGGTTATGGCTGCAAAGAATGCAGTCGTAAACCTCTTAATCTTATCCACATTCTTCAGTTTTCTTTTGTATAGAAGGGCTAATAAAGGCGAAACAATGCCTTTTTCAAGTCATGGTAAATCTGCAAAGGTTGCCCTGATTATTACGGCTGGTCTTACTATACTGTATCTGATTTGGTATGCCCTGGGGCTTAGGGGAATTGAGCTGGAAGAAAACATAAAGCAGTATCTGTCTCCTCTCATTACGTGTCTTGTTATTCAGATAATTGCAATTGTCATTACCATCCTTCTTACCTTTGCAAACAGGGGTAAATTTGCTCAGGCTTTTCTATTTGGGGTGACGATAATTATTTCTGTTATGTATATGGCGTATTATGGATTTGTAGTTATGGAAAAGGCAAATCTGGTTTTAAGATATTTATCTGTAGCACAAGTTTCAATAGTAATAAGTTGTTTGATTGTTAATACTATTATAGATATCTTTCTCTTTAAAGATGCTAAAGAAGTTGGTGGCATTCAATGGGGAAAGATACCTCTCAGGGCACAGTATGCCTTGTTGCTTCTTTGTGTAGCGATTGTGACGCTTATGGGACTGATGGGTTTCATACGTTCAGGCTTGAGAATGAACTGGCATATTTATGGGTTTATGCAGGACACTTCGGCGGGTGCATTTACCCCGAGTATCGCTTATATGGGCTGGACTGTTAGTTTAATTGTCATACTATTTCTCGCTCTTTTGGCATTTGTTTTCTGGCTTGCAGGTCTAGGTGAGAAAAAGAAGCAACATTCATAAACTCCTGCTGATGCATGTGAAGTGGCGGGCTTCATACAACTATAAATGTTGGAGCAATTATAAATAATGAGAAGTTTCTTAAACGCAGTGGTATTTACCTTATTTGTAGTAGGATTTTTTGCCTATGTTTGCATGTACGTAACAGGACTTTCCGGTGGTGGAGGTGGTGGTGCGGTTACCGGAGTCAGCCCTGAAGCAGGCGAAAAGATATTTTGGGGAGAAGGACAGTGCCATACGTGTCACAGTATTGGTACATCCGGAAGCGCCACAAGAGGCCCTAATCAAGAAGGTCTTGTACCAAGAGCAGAAGAAAAAGCAAAAGAAAGAGGTTTGAGTTCGGGCCTGGAATATATGGTTGAATCAATAATAGACCCTGATAAGTTTGTGGCGGAGGGTTATGATAAGATAATGCCAAAGGTATATGATCCTCCAATCATGTTGGGGCGCGAAAAGATCTTGGCTGTACTCACATATTTGCAGACATTGGGAGGCGAGCCTGATATTGATGCAGTAATGAAGTTTAAGGACAAGATTCCTGAGGCATCAAAAAAGAAGGTAGTTCCCTGGGTCCCACCTATAGAGGTGGGACCTAAAGAAGGTGAATTGGTCTTTTTTGATGAAACACGAGATGTTACGTGTTCAAAGTGCCATGTCTTAAACGGAAAAGGTTCCAAGGTAGGACCTGATCTTACGGGCATAGGAGCAGTACAGACGCCTCAATATTTGATAGAATCAATCCTTAAACCGAGTGAGGTGATAGTTAAGGGTTTTGAAACTATGTACCTGATAACAACTGACGGTATGGCTTATAACGGAATTATTCAGAGCCAGAGTGAAGAAGAAGTGGTGTTATTGGTAGACGAGGAAGGTGAGATAGTGGAATATGTTTTCTATCCAGATGAGATTGAGCAGATGCAAAAGCAGGATATCTCTATGATGCCGGGAAATTTCAGTGAGATGTTAACGACAAAGGAATTTTATGGAGTTGTTTCGTTTCTCTTGAGCCAGAAATAGAGAGTAACCAAGTTTGAAGTGTCTTAAGTGCCTAAAGTTAGAAAATTGTTTTTTGCCACAACTTTAGCTCACTTCAAACTTTAGGCACTTTAAACTTGATTGTGGCCACGCAGCGCTATGCTCTCTGTGGTAAAGGAAGGTTATTTAGATGGGAAAGATAAAAAATTCATATTCAATGATATTGGTTATCATATCAATCCTGGTAGTTTTTGTCATTATAAAAGTAATTGCCCCTTACGTCTTCATGATTTTGTTGGCAAAGGATCATACCATGCCAACTCCAAGCACACTCATGCTGTGGTATATGATTTTAGCTATACTTGGAGCCCTTGTTTATGTTTCAACGAGTGATCTCAAGTGGGCAAATTTTTTAAGCTTTATCTTACCTGCCGGTGATGATAAGACAAAGGCGATACTTCAAAAGATGATAGTTATTGCCTTTCCGTTGTTAGTAGGTTGGTTTGTTTATTCTGGAACTGCACCAGGGACGGCTTCGCCAGTAGAACTGCGAATCCAGCATCCTACTTTATTGCAAGAATTTGAGAAATTGGAAAATCCATTTGCACATGTTAATGAAGAGACTAAAAAAAGATACATTGAAGAAGGAAAGATTCTTTATCAACAGAATTGTCGTCCGTGTCATGGATCGAAAGCGGATGGTAATGGTCCTTTTGCTAATGCATTTCGTTTGCGACCTATTAATTTTACCGATCCCGGGACGATAGCAACGGTAGTAGAAAGTTTTGCGTTTTGGAGAATCAAGGAAGGTGGACCGGGACTTCCCGGCGCGTCTACTCCATGGGATTCTGCTATGCCTTCCTGGAAGGATACTTTAACTGACGAGCAGATCTGGAAGATCATAATGGGTGAATATGTTACTGCAGGCGTTGTAGCACGTCAAAGAGAAGAGCTGGAATAAGAGAAAATTGGATATTGTATGTACACGATGAAAAATAATACTATTTTAAAAGGTTCATTAATATGCTTGTTTGCAGGAATATTCTTAATTTTATGCTTCCGTGTGGGATTTGCTCAGACTACGCAAATATTCAGGACTTACAAAACAGATGTTTCCGGAAAGATACCGGAGTCACCTGATGCAATTGCTGCAGGGAAGAAAATTTTTGAGAAAAGGTGCTATTATTGCCACGGGATAAAGGGTGACGGAAATGGTCCTGCGGCTCCGCGCCTAGACCCAAAGCCAAGAAACTTTACAAGGAATGAATATAAGATACGTTCCACAGGACTCGGTACACTTCCTACAGATGAAGATCTTTTCAGGATAATTACCAGCGGTGTAGAAGGTACGGCCATGCCTTTCTGGAGTACCCTGAGCAGTGAAGAAAGATGGCAGGTTATATATTATATTAAGACGTTTTATGAAGGTTTTAAAGAATCAGAAGCTCATGAAGTAATTCCTATAAGTGGAGAAATACCTTCAGATTCAGAGTCTGTTAAACGCGGTAAGGAGTTGTTTAAAGAGGCGAAATGTTTGCTATGTCACGGTGAAGATGGCAAAGCAGACGGTCAGATTACGACTACGTTGAAGGGAAAGTGGAACTTTCCATATAAAGCAAGAAACTTGACAAAGAGTTGGTTGTTTAAGGGTGGCAATACAACAAAGGATATTTATAGAACGGTGACAACAGGCATTAATGAAACACCAATGGGTTCGTACGCAGACTTTCTTACGAATGAAGACAGATGGCACCTTACACATTACGTAAAAACTCTCTCTCACGATATGAATACAGAGGTTGTGCTTAAGTCAAAATTGGTTGAAGGGGATTTACCGGAAGGTCCTGACGGCGCCGCCTGGGATACTGTAAGTTCGATAGAAATGCCTTTGGCCGGTCAAATTATTGCTAAACCCAGGTTGTGGACTCCTTCTGTAAACTCTATAAGAATAAAATCCTTGTACAACGAGGAAGATATAGCATTTTTAATAGAGTGGGACGATACAACAAATGAGCAAGACGAAGTATATAGTGATGCTGTGGCGCTTCAATTTCCAACGAAGATTCCTGAGGGATTGAAGAAACCCTATTTTGCAATGGGCGAATCGGGCAAAAGTGTTACCATCTGGCACTGGAGGGCATACGATGAATTTAAACAAACAGAGGAAAGTGGAAGTAAAGATGATGATACGGAGGCAGTGACTGATGGTGGTAGTAGTGTGGCTGAACACGAGGAATCGGAAAAACAAGAAGAAGAAGAGCAAAAGCAAGAAGAGGCATCGGAAACTGGTGCCGTTCAAGAAGAGAAAATAGAAGAAGAAAAGCCGAAAGAAAAGTTTAAGGGATTTGCAACAATTAAGGAAATGAATGCAAAAGGGTTTAAAAATCTTGCTGAACAACCATCCGATAGCCAGCATTCGAAGAGTAAGGGTTACTGGAAAAATGGCAAATGGAAGGTTATGATAACCAGACCTCTTATGACTGATGACAAGAAAATAGATATTCAATTTGAAGCAGGGAAATTAATCCCTTATGCATTAGCTGCCTGGGATGGTTCAAATAGAGAGATCGGAGGTCAAAAATCAATCTCCTCATGGTATTATTTGACTTTGGAGATGAATACCCCAAGAAGTGTTTACCTTTATGTACTTATTGCCATAATAATGGGAGTAAGCATTCAATTTTGGGTTATTGGAAGGATAAGGAGATTTCCACCTAAAATTCCTACTGAGGAATAAAGACAGAGGGTATTAATAGTAGGTCGCATAATAATGAAAATATTTAATAAAAATAGAATGTTTTCTATATCGTATTTTGTATTGGCATATATCGTTCTTGGTTCCATTTTTGTTTTTGGTAGGGTTCTTTTTGCGGAAGCCCCGGAACCGGATCCGTTTTTTTTGGAATTGGAAGAGTTTTACAGGGGTGATAAAGAATATAAACAGTTACCGTTTGAACTGGATGATCCTCATAAACGTCCCAAAAACGGACCTACCCTCAAGAATGTTATCCACAAAGCTAATAAGGAATGGCTTAAGAAGTGGATATCAAATCCTCCTGAAATGGTTCCTAATGCCAGAATGCCAAGACTCATGCTTAATGATGACGAGATCGAAGCAGTTTTAGCATATTTAACAAGTATTGCAGATAATGAATTACCCAAACAGGAATGGGATCCATATCTTTTAAAACATGAGGATGAAATGAGCGACGAAGAATACGAGAAGATGGATGAGTTGGTTTCAGGAGGCAAGGCAGTTTGGGGGCGTGCGAGGTGTAATTTATGTCATCCTGTAAAAGGTGAGGGTGGCGCAGTAGGCGTAGGGCCGGACTTAGGTACAATAGCTGAAAAAATCAACCGTGACTGGTTATATCTTTGGATTAAAGAGCCAAAAAGCTATTTTCACGATACTCAGATGGCAAGATATAGGTTCAATGATAAGGAATTGAGACAGTTGATTGAGTATATTATGAGAGATTGGGATTTTATGCCAGAAGAGGAGGATGAAGAAGATGAAGTTGAAGGTGAAACTGATGAAACAAGTACTCATGAAGCAAGCGAAAGCGCAGAGGTTGAGGAAATAACGAAATCATCTATTATTCCGGAAGGATCATTAGCTGAAAAAGGAAAGAGGATTATTGAGTTAAGCCGATGTTTTATTTGCCATGAGATAGAAGGTGTATCTGATCTGTTACCAATTGCCAAAAGAGATGATAAACCTGCTGAAGGATTTGAGGGGTTGTTAAATGATATTAAATGCATGACATGTCATAATATTCAGGGAAAGGGTGGAACTTTTGCGCCGGAATTGACCCATGAAGGTAGTAAACTAAAGGATTCTTGGATTAGAAATTTTCTACAGACTCCGGATATAATACGTCCGTTATTAAAGCAAATGCCAAAGTTTAATTTAACTGCAGAGGAGGCAGAAACAGCAGTGAAATTTATAGAGGAGTATTTTGTAAGTGAAGAGATTCCTTTAGCAAAATTTGCTGATGTTGAACCAACCGAAGAGGAGATTGGTAAAGGAAAGGAATTGTACGATGCCAAGGGGTGCAGGACTTGCCATACGATGGCGGAGGGTGGTGTTGTTGGGCCTAATTTGAAGAGAGTTGGTGACCGGCTCGAAAATGGTTATATCTTTGCCCATTTGAAGGATCCACACCTGGAAATGCCTGATGCAGTAGAACCCAATTATACCCTTACTGACGAAGAGGCGATTGCAATAACACATTACCTGATGTCTTGCAGGAGTAAGAAATAGAGTGGAATAAAAAAAATGTTAGTAAGAAATTTTCAATTTGGAATAATAATTTTCTTGTTTGTCATAGGGACTTTTTTTAGACTTGCTGATGCCGCTGAAGAAGTGGAACCTTTGCAACAAGGTGACGCAGCAAAACAGGAGATAACTTTAATAGAAGAGCATAAAGTGTATTTGGCTACTCCCAAAAAGACCTTTCAATATTTTTGTGGTCCGTGCCATGGAGATTCAGCCGATGGGAAAGGTATCTATTTCACTATTGACTTACAACCACGTCCAAGAGATTTGACTGATGTGGAATATATGGCAAAATTAACGGATGATTATCTTCTGAATTTTATTACAAAAGGTTCTGCTGCAATGGAAAAATCAGATCTGTGTCCACCCTGGGGTGGCACGCTTGAGGAGGACAGAATCAAGGGTATTATTGCTTATTTGCGAAGTCTGACTATCTCAAAGTCAAAGGTAGAAAAAAAACCTGCAGAGAAAGAGAAGGTTGAAAAAGAGGGAGAAAAAGTGGTAAAGGTTTCTGAGAAGAGGGAAAAGGGGACTCCAAAGGCAGTTATATGGAGTGTTTTGATTATATTGTCTTCATTCTTTGCACTTGGTGCAATTAAGGAATGGAAAAAGCTGGGCATAGAAGAGGCTTCAAAAAATAAATAATTAAGTTTTCAATAAGCAGAGGAAAACTTTTAAATTTTTTTACCACCCCATTTCCCCTCCTTGCCAAGGAGGGGATTAAGGGGAGGTTTTCCTCTGCTTATTGAGAACTTATGAAAATAATTATAAATGTTAGGAGTAAATAGTTGTACAAAAAGATTTTCATTCCGATAGATAATTCGAAATATTCTGGTTATTGTTCAGATCTGGGAATATCAATAGCAAAGATGTTTTCTTCTGAATTGATAGGAGGCCATGTTTATGCGGCAAACCTGCATCACAAGAGATTCAGAGAAATGGAAAGTGGATTACCAGAAAAATATAGGGATGAAAATGAACTTAAGAAGCAGAGGGAATTTCACAATTCACTGATTGGTCGCGGGCTTAGGTTAATTTCAAATTCCTACCTCGATGGCTTCGATAAAAAATGCAAAAATGAAGGGATTCCCTTTACCCGAAATATCCAGGAGGGTAAAAACTATCTAGAGTTGGTTAAAGATATAAACGATAAAGATTATGATCTCGTTATAATTGGTATACGGGGCTTAGGAGAAACAAGCGGCAACCTGATTGGTAGTGTTTGTGAAAGGGTTGTTAGAAGGATTAACACAGATGTACTAGTAGTTAAGGATGATAAACCTCTGGATGGCAAGATAATAGTTGCCGTTGACGGAAGCGAACAATCTTTCAGAGCTGTAGAAATAGCGGGCAAACTGACGAAAGGATTTGAATCGGAGATGGAGGCTTTGTCAGTTTATGATCCTCATTATCATAGAGTGGCCTTTAATGGTATTGCAAAGATACTTACGGGAGAGATGGGTAATGTATTTAAGTCGGAAGAGCAGGAAAAGCTACATGAAGACGTAATTGACAAGGGACTGGAGAAGATTTATCATGGGCATCTGAAAGTTGCCTTAAACAGAACAAAGGATTTTGGCATTGAGATAAAAACTACACTACTTGAAGGTAAACCCTATGATCAAATATTAAAGCATGTTGAAAAAGTAAAGCCATCATTATTGATATTAGGGCGTACGGGTATACATGCCATAAACGGCCTGGATATAGGAAGCGCAACAGAAAACATATTGCGCTTTGCCAAGTGTAATGTTCTTATAACAAAAAGCAGGAAGGATGTAGAAGTCAATCCTTTTTATGAAAAGAAAGAGAATACAGGTATCGAACAACCTTTAAATCAGACCGTTGAAGCAGGGGAGGTTTCCTGGGATAAAGATGCCAGTCATTTGATTTCAAAGGTCCCTGCCTTTGTGAGGAAAATGGTAGTTAAAGAAATAGAGAGTTATGCCAGAAACAAGGGCAGTAGTGAGATTACGAGAGAAATTGTCGAAGAGGCCAAGGCAAGATGGTCTAATGCGATGAATTATTCTTGAATCAAAATTCCCCATTCTCCCCCCCTTGAGGGGGGATTCAATTGTTATTAAACCCCCTTTTCCCCGCTTATAAAACATCCTCCACCGTGTTTTGTTATTCCTGATAAGTCTGGCTAGAAATTAGTTGACAATAATCATTTCTAAAATAACAATTTAAAAAGAGGAGAACATATATCTCATGCTTGGAATTTCTACTGTATGGAAATCTGGTGCGGTGAAGGAAGGACAAAAACTCATGGAGTGTTTTTCAAAACTCGGTTTTGAAGACATTGAGTTGGAATACAGGATATCTGACCAGACGTACAGGGAAATAAAGCAAGTCTTGAAAAACGAAAATGGTCTAAGGATACCCAGTATACATAACTATTTTCCAATCCCGGAAATAAGTGAAGAAGGGGGGGCTGATGCATTTCTCCTTTCATCGGAGGACAATGAAGAAAGGGCATTAGCAGTTAAATATACCGTAAAAACAATGCAAATAGCAGCAGAACTTGGGGCCAGGGCCGTAGTTTTGCATCTTGGAAGGGTACCCATGGATACCGTAAAGGCAGAACTCTTCAGGTTGTATGATAATGGAAAGATAGGTTCAGATGAACATAAAAGGATACTTAAAGAGTTTAGGATGCTAAGGGAGAGAAGCAAAGGAAAAAGCTTTGATATGCTTTTAATGAGTATGGATGAAATAATGAAGGCTACAGAAAAGCTCGGTGTCTATATAGGTGTTGAAAATCGGTATTATTTCAGAGAGTATCCAAACGTAGATGAGATAGGTGTCATATTCGAAAAATTTGGAGATGAGCAAATTGGATACTGGCACGATGTGGGACATGCTAAGGTTCAGGAAAATTTGGGTATTACAAGGCCAAATCAACTCCTTGAGGCGTATGGTAGATTTTTAATTGGTGTCCATCTTCATGATGTTACAGGGTATGTAGACCACCAGGTACCCGGGATGGGTGAAATTGATTTTGGCTTGCTAAAGAGATACTTAAAAGGTGATACAATAAAGATTCTTGAGATTCATCCAAGAGAAAGTGAAAAGGATTTAATGATAGGTGTCAATTTCTTAAGAGGTATGGGGCTGGATTGAAGAGTCAAATATTTATGACCTACTCAATTTAGCTTGTATCAGGTGGTTTTTAGACTTGAAAGTTCAAAGTCTATATGATATATATCTAATACTGAACTAAATTAACACAATTACAACCAATTATTCACACCATCACTCACTCTATAAGATGTTGGCTTGTTCGATTTATACCATACTAAAGCTATATTATACTTTCAAATGTTCAACGTTTTGTGATTAAAATTTGACAGTACTAATTTTTTTATAAGGGGGAAAAATGAGGAAATTATTTGGAGTACTAGTGTTTGTTTCATTAATTTGCTTCGTTGTTCAAACTAGCTTTGTTAAAGATGTAGATGCCAAGCCATTCTCGGAGCATAGCGTTGCAGGAAAGACAGGTCTGGTTACCGCTAGTGTTATCTCATCAGCGGTATATCTGCCATTTAAGGCAGCTTATGCAGTGTTAGGGGGAGTTACGAGTGGTCTAACTTATGGTGTGTCTCTTGCAAAAGAGTCTGATACAGCAAACAGGATTGCCGTAAAATCTTTTACGGGAGATTGGTATATTCATCCCAATATACTTACCAGTGAAGAGGAACTAAATTTTAGCGGACCGGATGATATTTCGCCCTAAGATTTATAGTTCAATACTTCGTGGATAAGTGGTGGGATGTGTGTGGGCTCACTTGAGATTTTATAAGCATCCTTTATGAGTCTTTCTGCCTGATTGTATCTGTTTTCATCATTGTAAAATATTTTTACCAGAGGTTGCTTATGTCGTATTCTATCTCCTAATTTTACCAATACTTCATATCCTACAGAAGAGTCAATCTTATCATTTATTTTGCCCCTGCCTGCACCAAGAATCCTTGCTGCAGTACCCATCTTGTAGGTATCTATAGCGCTAACATACCCATCGTTTGCGGCTAGAACTTCTCTAACCTTTTTGGAGATTGCTTTATTTTTCATGTCTGAAAGGCAACCTTCATCGCCGCCCTGTTGTATAACCATTTTTATAAACTTCTCATAAGCCTTGCCGTTTTTCAATGCTTTATGTAACATCTCCTTTCCTGTATCCAAATTATCACATATTTTTGCAAGTTTGAGCATATGTGCTCCTATCGTAATAGTGAGCTCAACCAGATCATTTGGGCCTTCTCCCTTTAGCGTTTCAATACATTCTACAACCTCAGTTGCATTGCCAACCATTTTGCCTAATGGTTGATTCATATCGGTAATTAATGCGACAACGTCCTTCTGCATCCCTTTTCCTATCTCAATCATCTGTTTTGCTAAAGTCATTGATTGTTTGAAGTCTTTTAAAAATGCTCCATTTCCTGTTTTTACATCGAGAACCAGACCGTCCAGGCCAGAGGCTATTTTCTTTGACATGATACTGCTTGCAATTAAAGGTATGCTTTCTACTGTAGACGTTGAATCGCGGAGTGAGTATAATTTTTTATCTGCAGGTGTGACCTCTTCTGTTTGTCCAATTATGCAAACCCCAACTTCTCGAATGTTTTTGATAAATTTATCGATCGAGAGATTGGTTTGAAAGCCGTGAATAGACTCAAGCTTGTCCAATGTCCCACCGGTATGTCCCAGGCTGCGGCCAGATATCATCGGTACATTAACTCCTAGCGATGCAACCAGCGGAGCCAGGACTAAACTGACCTTATCACCAACTCCCCCTGTGCTGTGTTTGTCGATCTTTTTACCAGGAATGGAACTTAAGTCTATTACCTTTCCAGAGGTTATCAATTCTTCTGTTAAAAAAACGGTTTCTTTTGTCGTTAAGCCTTGAAGATATATGCCCATCAAAAGTGCTGCAATCTGGTAATCCGGTATTTCATCTTTGGCGTATCCTTGAATCAAGAAACTTATTTCATCTTTAGATAATTCATTTCCATCTCTTTTCTTACGAACGATGTCTTTTCCATACATGGACAAATTAGCGCCTTTTTAAAAAAACACAATAACCTGTATTATTTATATTGACGTCCTCAATGTTTTACTAAATAAAGTACTGGTGAAAAAGGAGGCAGCTAAAAAGCTGCCTCCTATAGACAGAAATAACACATTGACTACGAGGATGTTAGCCTGCTGCCTTGGTATATTTAGAACACTCTAATGGAAATCCAGCGTCTTTCCAGTCCAGAAGTCCACCTTCATAATCATAAACATTTTTATAACCAATTTCTGTTAATTTCTCTGCTGCCAGTGAGCTCATATTGCACTGAAAACTGCCACAGTAGACAACAATCTCTTTACCCTCTTTGAGAAGTTCTTTTGCCTTGTTTTCAATATCTTCAAGTGGTATGTTAATGGATCTCGGGATATGTTCTTCCTCGTAACATTCAGGACTTAACACATCAACAAGGATAAAGTCCTCATTTCTGTCTATCATCCCTTTGAGTGCTTCTCTGGTTATGCATTTCGACATCGTAAGCCTCCTTTCTGACTTTGCATATCGCATTTATCACTATATTATACAAAAATAAGCATCTTGTGGTCAAGACTTGCTAAATAGGATGCTTCTTCAGCTTACAGCATAGCATGCGTAAGCTTTCACTTTTGAGTTCAGTGTGAGAAAGAGTCTTGTATCCGGATGCACCTTTGCCTTATGCCTCGTTGTAATTATAATATTATCTACTGGATAGGAACAAGCGTTGGTAAGTTACGCAAACTGAAGGTTGCGGCTACACCCACTCGAACGTACCATTCGGGCATAATCACTCAATTTAGGTTACAATACTTTGGTTAGATGAGAGTTATCTCTTAAATTAAGATAATTGCAGATTTAAATCGGGAGAAAATCATCTAAATGCTGATCTATACTACCTATTCTTTTAACAATCTGATCTAGTTTATCTTCTTTATCTTTTAGAAGAGCATAAATTCTTTCCCATCTTGAGCGGGGTAGAATAATATTCCAATACAGACATAAGGCAAGAAGGACTGCTTCTGCTATGTATATTCCCGAGAACGTTTCCATAGATAATCCGATTGGAATTACAACAATTTGACCGGCAAATAGATAAAGAAAAAAATATAAGAATTTCCCCTTCTTTTTTACTTCTGATAATTTACTGTTTATTTCATGTATTTCATTTTCCAAATCTTCTTTTATTTCCTTACATTTATCTTTTAACTTTGCTTCGTTGTGTTGTAACCGTTTATTCAATAGTGAAAGAATAAGATCGGCAATGTTTGCATCAAAGATCGAATTGTTAGCTATTGTATTAGAGGCTTCGGTATTTTTCTCTTTAAGCGATTTAACATGAAATGCTTCGGGAATATCATAACCTATTTCCATGATATAAGTTATAGTACTATCTAAGAGGGACGCCTTCTCTTCCAGTTCCGTCTGTTTATGTTTTGCTTTTTCATTCTTTTCATCCCTCACCTCCTCAAATAATTTGTTAATTTGTAATCTCATTCCATCAAAATCCTTTTCATTATTAATCTTCAAGCAGTAGACAATATCGTCATTAATCGCTTTCTTTAATAATGGGATGACTTTATCTGGTTTTTTCAGAAGGGCATTGTACTGGGCATTTTGATATACCGCCTCAATAAAATTGGGTAGTATCTTTACCGCCTGATTTGTAAGTTCTTCAGCTTCTTTGATGAGGCCATAATCACGTTTTATCAGTGCCTTGTACAGTAAAGCGTAACTTGTGTAATAAGCAGCAGATAGTTTTCCGGCATGATGTATAGCCTTGTCAAAAAAAGCCAGGGCTTTTTCTTTATCTATCTTATGAAAAAGATAAATGATTCCAATATTCATATGGACAGAAAAATCATGTTGGTTTTCTGTTGATAATTCCAGGAAGTTTCTCAATGCGAGATCTATCTTACCGCTTCCGTAATCTTCTTCTGCTTCCCACCGAAGATTTTTTATTATTTTATCAGAAGATGCATAAAGGAGTTCTAAGATTTCTTTCAATTTCTCACTATCCTGTTCTATCTGCCAGACAACATCGGATATACCCCACTCGAACGCCGCCTTTATCCCGTAAATGCCATTCTCAATACTCTCCATATCGTAAGTAAGATCATTAATTGTGTCAGTCTTAATGTTTTTACTTGCAATAATCGCGTTTGTTGATGCAATCTGAGAGGTAATCATTTCTGTCGCTTGACTCTTTATATCTCCTTTTTGAATTCTTACCTCCTTACCAAGCTGTATATTACGATAGTGTTCTTTTTTCTTTTCCCATGGAGCAAGTTCATTTATATATGTCTTCAATTTTTCCTCCAAAAAAAAATATTCCCATCAGTAATGAGCAGTCAAAAGTTAAATACAAAAATAATTAAATTTGTGAGAAATATACCACCAATAGAGGGACGTGGTCAAGCATATATTGATAGAATTTATTTGCCAAAGAGCTGACAAATGATTAAGCTGGATGAAAATGAAAGATTTTGAACATACAGCTTATCCTTCTATAATATAATTTTTTATGCTCTGGTGAGTTAAAGGAGTCAGAAAGTGATCAAGACAAATAAAAATAAACTGGTTATGCAATCGGTAGTAGGGCAGGTCTCAAGTCCGACCTTTTCAAGGACTCCCTATGTTATTAGTGCAGATGGCAGGCCTCTTGTTCTACCGAGCGTCGGAGGTATTACTTACAATGTCAGGGTTGGAGACCCAGCCATCGGGTGGGCTGCAGACCATGTTGAACCTGGGGCCAGCATAATTAATATTGAAAAATCAATAGGAAGTTGGTCTCCAAATTCTGGACTTAATACACTGGCCTGTGCCGGGAATGAGGTAAAAGTGATTTCAGGAGAAGCCAAGGGGGCAAAAGGCGCCGTAATCGGGAAACATGGTGGGATTGAGCATGTGATAGTGGACTTCCCTCCAACGACTCTTGATAAAATGGTGGTGGGCGACAAAATGCAGGTAAAGGCGTACGGGACAGGGATGATACTTGTGAATTATTATCCTGAGATACATGCAATGAACATCTCACCGGACCTATTATTAAAAATTCCACTGAAGGAAGTGAAAGGTACTCTGGAATTTCCGGTAACGCATATCGTCCCTGCTGCGATCATGGGATCAGGTTTAGGTTCAAGCCACAGCTACTCTGGCGACTATGATATACAGATGTTTGATGAGAAACTCGTCAAGAAACATGGATTAGGAACACTTCGGTTTGGAGACTTCGTAGCGATAACAGATGCAGATCACTCCTATGGGAGAATTTACAGAACTGGAGCAGTTTCAATAGGGATTGTTGTCCATTCAGATTGTGTTATAGCAGGTCATGGACCAGGTGTTATGACAGTGCTGACTTCCAGTAAAGGGAAGATCAAACACGTAATAAACAAAAAGTCAAATTTAAGGAACTATTTGAAGCTGAAGTAATGGGACAATAAACAAATATAATCTTCATCGCTTATAAATACTAGTACGAGCAGTAGTCTTATGATGTTTAAGTTCTATATCTATAGAAACGACACTTTGTTCCCTCCTCTCATTTTTCCATACCTGTCTGCTATCTTGATATGTGGTATTTTGTTATGCAATTGTTCAGAGGCGGAAACTGTAGAAAGGAATAAGTCAGAAGACAATTCCTTGATAAGGAAGATAAAACTGGCAATGGATGCATTTTACCGAATGGACATTCAAAAATCCGAGGATATCTTTGACGAAGCTATTAATGAATGGCCTGAAGAGCCACTACCTTATCTTTTCAAAGGGGGTCTTTACCTTAACATGTTTCGTCATAGCAAGGGTGACTCGGTAGAAGAAAGTATTCGACTGAAAGAGCAGATATTTTACCTGAATAATATAGTAATTGATATTGCACGTAAACGAATTAAAGAAGATCCGAACGACATGAATGCTTATTATTGTTTGGGGGCAGCAAATGGCAACACGGGAAGGTTTTATGTCCTTAACGGCCAATGGTGGAGGGGCTTTTGGAAAGGTAAAAAGGGGTTTAAGATCCTTGAAAAGGTTGTAGAAAAAGACCCTGATTTCTACAATGCATACCTGGGCTTAGGAATCTATCATTACTTTTCTACTATGTTGCCCAAAATAGTAAAGGTCCTGTCATTTCTTCTAGGAGGACCAGAGGGTGACAGAGAAAAGGGAATCAGAGAACTCAAACTTGTTCGTGATAACAGCGCCATCTTATCGATCGAGGCCAGAAAGATTCTCCTGAGGGTCTATCGCTGGGAAGAGGATTGGAACGGGGTTTATCACGTTTCCAAATGGCTTGCGGAACATTATCCGGAAAACCTCTATTTTCAGGTATCATATGTTTACGGTCTCACACATAACCAACAATACGACGATGCCCGACAACAACGAGGTAAGGTAGATTCCTTGCTAAAGAATGACCCGACACGGCTTCCGCTCGGTGTGCGTGTCAAGTATTACAGATACTCAGGTCTTTTAAGTTATCATCTAAGTGAGTACGCCAGGGCGGTTCAGTCCTATCAGGATGCCATTAAGTTAGCCCGTATTAAATGGCCGCCTGAAAGGATATGGGCGGAAGACTACTATTACCTTGCCGCATCTTATGCTGGTCTGAAAAAGGAAAGTGAGGCATTTCAATATTTGAGGAAGGCTATTAAAAAAGGATGGAAAATGAACAGTTTAGAAAAACAGACCGAATGGCAACCATACAGACACAATCCTGTATTTATAAAGATAGCCGGAAAATAGAAAGCTAAGTGAAGAACGAAGTGCTGATCCCTATTTAGACTAGCCTGTTCCACCTCGAAGGTGAAATGTTTACCCCCTTTACCCCTCATATGTAACGGAAGCCTTCAGGCTTCCATTTATCAAGTTTCAATCCTTGCCTGCCCCGTTAGTCACGAAGGTGACTTTTTGGGGTTTTAATGGAATAGTCATTCATAGCGCCCCCTGGCAAACTATACTTACTCAAAGTATCTGTTTCAATCCACGCTCCCGCACGGGGAGCGACCC
>JBHHYH010000055.1:0-21554 GCA_046757465.1 Candidatus Scalinduaceae bacterium
CTGAAACAAGTTCAGAATGACATATTATGTGTTTTCTCTATTGTGACACAGCCTCGTCAGGAAGGCTCTTATAAAGGGAGATATGGGGATTTGTTAAAGTACTATTTTAATTATCATGACTGAAGAAAATAAGGCTGAAGAGAAAAAAGCCGAAGAGAAAAAGGCCGAAGAGAAAAAGGCTGAAGAGAAAAAGGCCGAAGAGAAAATAATTGAAGAGAATATGATAGCAAAGAAGGTAAAAGAGAAATTTCCAGGGGCAATATTGGGTGTAAAGAAATTTAAAGATGAGTTAACCTTATGCATAGGGAAGGATGATATACAAAGCATTGGTAAATTTCTTCGTGATGATGATGAATTGGCTTTTGATTTCCTTTCAGATTTGTGTGGTGTAGATAAAACACGTCTTGATGATAGCAATAGTTTTGAGGTGGTTTATCATCTTTATTCTTTAAAACGAAATCACAGAGTAAGACTTAAAGTACAGATACCTGCTTCTGAACCAAATATCAGTACTGTTACAAACGTTTGGAACACTGCGAATTGGCATGAAAGAGAAGCTTATGATATGTTTGGGATAGTCTTTGAAGAACATCCATGTTTAGAAAGAATCTTGACACCAGACGGTTTTGAAGGACATCCTTTAAGAAAAGATTATCCTCTTAAAGGAAGGCAGCCAGAATCACTTAAGGAAGTTTATAGAAAAGGAGAATAATGACGGCAACAGCACAACAGGTAATGACTATTAATATGGGTCCCCAACATCCAAGTACACATGGTGTCTTGCGACTTGTTCTAGAGCTGGACGGGGAGACCATAGTTAATGTTAAGACACATGTTGGGTTTCTCCATCGCGGCGTAGAAAAGCTTGCTGAACACAAAACGTATCACCAGTTTATTACGATTACAGATCGTCTAGATTACTTAGCGCCGATGTCTAATAACCTGGGATATGCCCTTGCGGTAGAGAAGTTAATGGATATAGATATACCCAAAAGATCCCAATACATTAGAGTTATTATGTGTGAGCTCACCAGGATCTCTTCCCATCTTTTATGGCTTGCAACCCATGCTCTTGATATAGGCGCTATGACTGTTTTCTTTTACTGTTTCAGAGAGAGGGAGACACTCAATGATATCTTTGAGATGGTTGCGGGTGCACGTATGAATCTTTCATACGTCAGGATAGGGGGTGTTGTCCGCGATTTGCCCGATGGTTTTATCGAGAAGGTAAAGGAATTTATTAATACCTTTCCAAGTAGATTAAGGGATTATGAAACTTTATTAACAAAAAACAAGATATGGCTGATGAGAACAAAAGATGTTGGGGTAATTTCTGCAGAAGATGCAATAGATTACGGATTAAGTGGACCCAGTATAAGGGGTTCTGGTGTAAAGTGGGACGTACGAAAGGCAGAACCTTATTCATCTTACGATGAATTAGATTTTATAATTCCTATCGGTGAAAACGGCGATGTATATGATCGTTATATGGTGAGGATAGAAGAGATGCGCCAGAGTAATGAGATTGTACGCCAGGCTATAGATAATTTACCTGCAGGTAAATTTATTGCAGATGTACCAGATGTTACGCTACCACCAATGGAAGAGGTCTTAAGTAACAAGGAAGCTCGTAAACGCCATTTTTTATTCGTAGCCAAGGGTATTCGCCCCCCTGTTGGTGAAGTGTATGTTAGCATAGAGGCGCCCAAAGGAGAACTGGGATATTACATAGTTAGTGATGGGACAAAGACCCCTTATAGATTAAAGATCAGACCTCCCTCTTTTGTTAATCTAGAGGGACTTCAAAAGATGATAGAAGGCCACTTGATTGCTGATGTAGTTGCCGTGATTGGAAGTTTAGACATCGTTTTAGGAGAGATTGACCGTTAAAAGCTTTTTTGAACTTAACCCCTCACCCTAACCCTCGAGAGGGTTAGGGTGAGGAGGACACTGTATCCTATTGATTTGCCTGTCAGCCTGCCCGACCCGTCCGACCGCATCCGGGCGGGCGTGTATTTTGACGGTGGACGATTTTGTAGGGCGGGTAAGTAATTAAAATAAAAAGGGAATTCCTATACAATTAAATTATTAGTGGATGAAAGGAGCTAATTTGTGGTAGATGCTCTTATATATATTGTACTTGCAACGATTAAGATTGGCCTGGTAATTGGATTGCTCCTTTTAGTCATTGCGTATCTTATATGGGTAGAAAGGAAGGTTATGGCTCATATGCAGGTCAGACTTGGCCCCATGAGGGTAGGATGGCATGGTTTGCTTCAGCCTATTGCAGATGGACTGAAATTAATTTTTAAAGAAGATATTATACCCGCACATGCCAGCAAAGTTCTATATGTAATGGCACCCGTAATCGCCACAGTCCCCGCGCTAATGACATTTGCAGTTATTCCTTTTGGGGACAAGATAAGCATAATGGGTTATAGTATTGATATGGTTATAACAGACGTAAATATTGGCATACTTTATATCCTTGCCATTACTTCTGTGGGTGTTTATGGCGTCTTAATAGCAGGTTGGTCTTCTAATAACAAATATTCTTTACTGGGTGGGTTGAGGTCTTCTGCTCAGATGATTAGTTATGAGCTTTCACTGGGTCTTGCACTGATAGGGGTTCTCATGATTACGCAGTCATTGAGCCTGGTGGATATTGTCAATGCTCAATCTAAATACTGGTTTGTTATACTACAACCTTTAGCGTTTATTGTGTATGCAATAAGCGCTATTGCAGAGGTTAACAGATGCCCGTTTGATTTACCAGAGGCAGAGACCGAACTGGTTGCAGGTTTTCATACCGAGTATAGTAGTATGAAGTTTGCACTGTTCTTCATGGCTGAATATGCCAATATCATAACAGTATCTGCTATTGCCGTTACTTTCTTCTTTGGTGGCTGGAGAGGCCCATTCCTACCGCCTATAGCCTGGTTCATGATTAAGTTAGCCTTGTGCATTTTCTTTTTCATATGGTTGAGGTCTACATACCCTAGATTCAGGTATGATCAGCTAATGAAGTTTGGGTGGAAGGTTTTACTTCCGGTTGCATTAGCAAATATTTTAATTACGGGTGTTGTTATGGTTTTAATTTGAACCTAAATTGAGCGATTCTAGAAAATTTTTAACACGATATCATTTGTAATAGAAGGTATTTAGCGAAAAAATGATACCACCCATCAGGTAAAATATGAATTGTAGGGCTCGTTTCCCAAACGAGCCTATAATAAAGGCTGTTCGGGGAACAGCCCCTACAGTTTTTATCTAGAATCGCTCAATTTAGGTTGAAAATAGATTCCTGGAATCCTCCCGAAAGGGAGGTGGACCTTGCTTTCCCGTCCGACCAAGTCATCCGGGCGGGCGCAAGCCCGTCTGCCCTGTCGGTAGACAGGGTGTCCTGAAAAGGAAAAGGGCACGAGAATTTGTTAAGGAAAAGTTAGTATGATAAAGCCATTAATACAGGGTTTAGCGCTCACATTAAAGTATTTTCTAAGACCATCTAAGGTGATTACAATGCAGTATCCTGATGAAAGATGGACACCTTATCCGCGTTTCAGGGGTTTACATGAATTGCAGAGGGATGAAAATGGTAAAGAGAAATGTGATGCTTGTGGACTCTGTGCAAAAGTTTGCCCTTCTGATTGTATTAGTGTTAAAAGTGGTAAAAATGAGCAAGGAGACAAATATGCAAGTGTTTATGAAATAAATATGTTTCGTTGCATCTTTTGTGGGTACTGTGAAGAGGCATGCCCTAATGAGGCTTTGTACTTAAGGCAAAATTATGAGCTGGCTACTGAAGATATAAAGGATCAGGTTTATACTAAAGAAAGATTGTTACCTCCATTAAGGGAAAGTAGATAATTCAATTTAAGGGTTCTTCCAATGCTAGAAGGTTTATTATTCATAGTGATGGGTTTGATAGCGATTGTATGTGCGATTTGCGTGGTATTTCAAAAAAATCCCATTTATAGTGCAATATTTCTTATTCAAACAATGGTTTCCCTGGCAGTATTGTACGTTTTATTACATGCTGAGTTTATTGCTGCAATTCAAGTAATGGTCTATGCTGGCGCAATAATGGTACTTTTTGTTTTCGTAATAATGTTGCTTAATCTAAGCAGGAGAGATGTGGAGGGTGGAAAGGATAAACTAATATTCCAAAAAGCCTCCGCAATAATTTTAGGTTTAATCTTGTTTGCCGTGATTGGTGTTGTAACGGTAAAAACTGCTCTTCACGGTACTCAGGGTGAATACACGCCGGAGAATATAAGTCAAATTGGGAATACACAACTTGTAGGTAAATTGCTCTTTACGGACTATGTTTTTCCTTTTGAAATTGCTTCTATATTATTATTTGCTGCCGTTCTCGGAGCAATTATTTTAGCAAAAAAAGAAATTAAGGAATAAGTAAATGATTCCACTATCCTGGTATTTAATTTTATCCGGCATTCTTTTTACAATTGGAGTAATAGGCGTTTTAACCAGGAGGAATGCCATTGTTATTTTCATGTGCATTGAATTAATGTTAAACGCAGTAAATCTTGCTTTTGTTACATTTTCTCGCCAGCTAAATTCAATGGATGGTCAAATCTTTGTCTTTTTCATAATGACTGTTGCGGCGGCCGAGGCTGCAGTTGGCCTTGCCATAATAGTAGCCTTATTTAGAAACAAGGCGACGGTTGATGTTGATGATATAAATTTAATGAAGTGGTGATAGGATAAAAAAACCTGGTTTTTCTGGAGAATAATTTTTGGATTTAATCGGTTATGTACTTTTGCTTCCGATCATAGGGACAATAATAAATGGCCTTTTTGGTAAGAAGCTCAATACGTCATTAGTAGGCATCATAGCGTGTACTGCAATTGGTTTATCATTTCTTGTGTCAATTCTTGTATTCATAGACCTTCTGAAACTTCCTCCCGAGCAACGACTGTTTGAGAAGGAATTCTTTTTATGGATTGGTTCTGGCACCTTTAAGGCTATTGCCGGTTTACAAGTAGACCCGCTTTCAACGGTGATGATATTGGTAGTTTCAGGCGTTGGGTTTCTTATCCATGTATATTCGATAGGATATATGCATGGTGATGAGGGATATTACAGGTATTTTACTTATCTGAATTTGTTTACCTTCTCAATGCTATTACTTGTCTTGGCTAATAATTTTCTCCTTATGTTTATTGGATGGGAGGGGGTTGGCTTATGTTCATACTTGTTAATTGGCTATTGGTTTGAAAAGAAATCCGCTTCTGATGCAGGAATGAAGGCCTTTGTCGTAAACCGTGTTGGGGATTTTGGTTTTATCCTCGCCATAATGTTGATTTTTGTCACATTCAATACTATAGATTTTACTGAAGTCTTTCATGCAGCGCCTGAACATTTAGAAGTGGGCAGCTTCGTTGCAACGATGATTGCACTCTTATTGTTTTTGGGAGCTGTTGGAAAATCTGCACAGATTCCTCTTTATACCTGGCTACCCGATGCAATGGAGGGTCCTACTCCTGTCAGCGCACTCATCCACGCGGCAACAATGGTAACGGCTGGTGTGTACATGGTTGTGAGATGTAATGTTTTGTATATGCTGTCACCTTTTTCGATGACAATTGTTGCCGTAATAGGAGGGGCAACTGCGTTGTTTGCCGCAACTATTGGTCTTGCGCAGAATGATATCAAAAGGGTACTTGCATATTCCACGGTAAGTCAAATAGGGTATATGTTCCTTGCTTGTGGTGTGGGAGCCTTTGTCACTGGAATATTTCATCTGGTCACGCACGCATTCTTCAAGGCATTACTCTTTTTAGGTTCGGGTAGTGTAATCCATGCTCTAGGTGGTGAACAGGATATGAGAAAGATGGGCGGTTTGAAGCCACACTTGCCAACAACATATAAGACTTTTCTTATCGGTACACTTGCGATTGCAGGAATACCGCCATTTGCAGGATTCTTCAGTAAGGACGAGATATTGCTGGAGGCATTTACCAGAGGAAGTTTGCTTTTCTGGGGTCTGGGAGCTTTTGCGGCGTTCATAACGGCCTTTTATATGTTCAGATTACTTTTTATGACATTTCACGGGAAATCAAATATGGATAAGCATGTAGAAGAGCACGTCCATGAATCCCCAATGAATATACTTTTTCCATTGATAGTTCTCGCCTTTCTTTCTGTTGTTGGAGGTTTTCTTGGTTTTCCAGCGGCAAGCGCCATAAACGATTTCCTTGCACCTGTCATAGGGGGTGGAGGGCACCTTGCAATGGCTGATGGCGGTGAAGCTCATCACGCCTCTGGCAAGCTTATGTATTCAATGATGGGGTTATCAACTGGTATCGCATTCGTGGGAATAATTTTAGCATATGTGATGTACATAAAAAAGCCAGATTTACCAGCGAAGATAGTGGATAAGTTTAAGTTAGTTTATAAGATAATATTTAATAAATATTACGTTGATGAGATATATGATGCAACGGTCGTTAATCCTACCGTAAAAAGTTCGTTTTTCTTATGGAGGGTGATTGATGCGAGGGTTATAGATGGTTTTGTAAACGGAGTTGGCAGGCTTATAGAGTTGAAAAGTGAAATATTGAGACTCTTTCAGACAGGATATGTGCGTAACTATGCATTATCAATGCTACTCGGTGGAGTAATTATAATAATTTGTTCCCTGATATTTCTATAAATTAGGTCTCTTCGTTCACTAATTTATTACATTTTAATCTGAAAATAAAATTTGGAATCCTTCCGAAAGGAAGGAAAGAGAAACCTCGCTTTCCCGTCCGACCGAGTCATCCGGGCGGGCGCAAGCTTGCCTATGGGGGGGGAATGACAATGTACAATGTATTGTTTTATTTGTCATTCCCGTGGCATTGTCCGCATGGCGGGCAAACAGGGAATCTGATCCTGACTTTCGTTAGTGCATGTCCTGAACTTGATTCAGGAACATGTTTTAATTATTCGTGTTGCCACTTAGTGGCATAAAGGTCTAATAAATGAACTTTCCAATACTTACAATAGCAACATTTTTACCCCTGATGGGGGCGATTTGGCTTCTCTTTATAAATAGAGAAAAAGAAGAAAAGATTAAACGCATTGCCCTTGTCACTGCTATTGGTAGTTTCATAATATCGCTGCCCTTGTTCTTCAATTTCAACCTGAATACACATGAATTTCAATTTGTGGAAAAGGTTCCATGGATAAAAGAATTCGGAATAAGCTATTATGTGGGCATCGATGGTATAAGCCTTTTTCTGTTCCTCCTTACAAACTTCCTTACACTCATTTCAATCCTGGCATCGTGGACCATAAAAGATAGAATCAAGGAATATATGATTGCCATGCTTGTATTGGAGACAGGGATGCTGGGAGTATTCATATCCCTGGACTTGTTCCTGTTCTTCGTATTCTGGGAGGTAATGCTGATCCCGATGTACTTGTTGATAGGCGTCTGGGGGGGGCCCAGGAGGGTTTATGCTGCAATAAAGTTTTTCATATATACTATGGCCGGGAGCGTATTGATGCTGGTTGCCATAATATCAATATATTTCATAAATTACAGAGCCACAGGTGAATATACATTCGATTTGTTGAAGATTTATGAACTTGACATACCTATGGGAGCCCAGTTCTGGCTCTTTTTAGCTTTCTTTTTTGCCTTTGCTATTAAGGTGCCAATGTTTCCATTCCATACATGGTTGCCAGATGCACACGTAGAGGCGCCTACAGCGGGGAGTGTTATATTGGCAGGTGTGTTATTGAAAATGGGTACATATGGTTTTGTCCGCTTCAGTTTACCACTGTTCCCTTATGCAAGTCATCAATTTGTACCTATTATTGCATGGTTGGCTATTGTCGGAATTATCTATGGTGCACTTGTGGCAATGGTACAGGATGACCTGAAAAAGTTGGTTGCGTATTCCAGTGTAAGTCACTTGGGGTTCGTAATGCTTGGTATCTTTGTATTTAATCTCCAGGGAATGGAAGGAGGCATCCTTCAGATGGTTAATCATGGCTTGAGTACCGGTGCATTATTCTTGATTGTGGGAATGCTATATGAAAGAAGGCATACCAGGATGATCGTTGATTTCGGGGGACTGACAAAACAGATCCCGATATTTGCAGTCTTTTTTATGATTATCACACTATCTTCCGTAGGATTACCAGGTATGAACGGTTTTGTCGGTGAGTTTTTGGTACTGGTCGGGACGTTTAAGTCTAACATACTGTACGCTACTTTAGCAACTACCGGTGTTATCCTTGCGGTCTGTTACATGCTCTGGATGTTTAAAAGAGTTATGTTTAACAAACTGACAAATCCGGAAAATCAAAAACTAAAAGATTTAAATAAGCGTGAATGGGCGATATTATTGCCAATTGCAATCCTGGTTTTCTGGATTGGCATTTATCCAAAGCCCTTAATATCCAGGATGGACGTATCTGTAAATCACTTACTAACACAGGTGGATGAGAAATACAAAGTGACTTTAAATAGACTCGAAAAGGACAAGATTAAGTACGCAATGAAAGACGAACTACCAGAACTTGCTCAATATCAGGAGGATTGAAAACATAAGTAAATCCCCTTCTTTCCCCCTTTTACAAAGGGGGATATGGGGGATTTGTTAACTTACATTTTACTTTTACTATTTTAATTACCATAGATAATGTAGCGGAAGGTTATGCCAGAGGCAGATCTGCCTAACGGCACGACTTCTTGCCCGACCCCCATTCCTTGCTTCCGCTCTTACAGAGCCTACTTTCGGCAAGGAAGCATTGGGGGCAGGCGGGCGTGCTTATTATATCAAGAGGATTGAAAACAAATGTAGCGGAAGGCTTTAGCCTTCCATATAGAATATTATGGAAATAACAATACCACCATTTGACATTAAAAGTATAGCGCCTATCCTTATTATGACTATCTCCGGCATAGTCGTACTCATTGCAGATGTATTTTTCAAGCGGGTATTAAGGGACAAGCTGGCATACTTAAGCTTAATTGGCATTATTATAGCGGGTGTTGTTACATTCACGCAAATTGGGACGACCGTATATTCCTTTAGTGACACCTTTGTAGTAGATAATTACTCGTTATTTTTTAACTTTATATTCCTTGTCAGTACGGCGATCGTTATCCTTATGTCAGTGGGTTATGTAAAACAGGAAGGGATTAACTATGGTGAATACTATACGCTGATACTGTTTGCCACAATGGGCATGATGTTGATGGCAGGTGGTTCTGACTTAATCACGATCTTTCTTGGGCTTGAGATAATGTCCATTTCGCTTTATGTGTTGGCAGGTTTCAGGCGCAATCGCTTAGATTCAAATGAGGCATCTTTGAAATACTTTTTACTCGGAGCCTTTGCAACGGGTTTTCTTCTTTATGGTATTGCTATGTTGTACGGTGCAACCGGTACTACGAACATAAAGGGGATTGCAGCGTTTCTTGCAAACAATCCTGCACTATCAAACCCCATGATTATTACGGGTAGTTCCCTGCTTATTATAGGCTTTGGATTCAAGATTGCTTCCGTACCATTTCATAAATGGACCCCTGACGTTTACGAGGGGGCACCTACTGCAATTACGGCGTTTTTGTCTGCAGGGCCAAAGGCCGCCGCATTCGCAGCTTTCTTTAGGGTATTTTTAGTGTCACTGCCCGGTTTGGAGCCAAAGTGGTCCATAATCTTGTGGGTTGTGGCTGTACTAACGATGACGGTTGGAAATGTTGTAGCCATTGCTCAAACTAATATAAAAAGAATGCTGGCATATTCCAGTATAGCGCATGCGGGTTACGCGCTTATTGCCATTGTTGCTGCAAACAGTTTGGGAACTGCAAGTATGCTCTTTTATATGTTAGCCTATATATTTATGAATCTGGGAGCGTTTGCAGTCGTAATCGTGCTCGGGAGAAAAGGGGAAGAAAACCTTATGATTGAAGACTACAACGGTCTGGGTTATAAGCATCCTCTTTTGGCGATAACGATGAGTATCTTTATGTTTTCTCTGGCTGGCATACCACCATTGGCAGGATTTGTAGGGAAATTTTACATCTTTAGCGCTGCTATTAAATCAGGGTATATCGTACTGGCCGTAATAGGAGTAATTAATAGTGTCATAGCAGTTTATTATTATTTAAGAGTAACGGTCGTGATGTACATGAAGGCACCCACACGTGAGTTCGCTCCACTTTCACTCTCCCCATACATCATAGTTGCCCTTATATTATCAGTATGGGGCACAATACATCTGGGCATCTTCCCTGCAAGGATAATAGAATTCGCACAAAAATCCACTCTTCTGTATTAAACATCCTATATACCTGTTATCCTGATATTTATCCTTCCAGATTCGATATAAGAAAGCAATTCATTAATTCCTCCCTGCCTGTCGGCAGACAGGAATCCCTCAATCCCTAAATCCCTCAATTCCTCAATCTTGTATCTAGCATCTAGTATCTAGAATGATTTCCATTGCAATCCAAACTGTTCACCCCCGCAGCTTGCTTTCTGCAAGAAAGCAGCGGGGGCCAATGATTTATATTGCAAAACTTAAGCACATATTTATAATAACTATTGGCAAAGGAGATTTAAGAGCTTCTTTCATCACATTTTAATACCATCAAATCAAATATAACTGACTTGTTTATACGAGTAAGATTTTCATACACATTTATATTGGCCGGCTAAAGTAGACCCAAAAAGGGATGTCTCCCTTTTAAAACAAGAGAAACTATCATGAAGAAGACCAAAAACGGGAAAGAGATAATAAAAATTTTACGTCAAAACTATAAAGTAATCTCAAATACATATGGTGTTGTGTCTATTGCTGTTTTTGGCTCCTATGCCAAGAATAAACAAAAAAAGAGGAGCGATATTGATATATTTGTGGAATTAAAAGAAAAATATAAAACCTTCGACAACTTCATGGAATTAAAATTCTTCCTTGAAAAAATTGTAGGAAGGAAAATTGATCTTTTGATAAAGGAATCTATACGTGAGGAGTTAAAATCAAGAATTTTTAAGGAAGCTGTTTATGTCTGAGAGGGATTGGCTTTTATTCGTAAAGGATATACATAAAAGCATAACCAGAATATTGGAATATACAAATACTACGAAGAGTGAATTTTTCAATGATCGCAAGACATTTGATGCTGTTATGAGAAACTTAGAAATTATTGGGGAGGCGGTAAAGCATATACCAGCCGATGTTAGAAGAAAATACAAAAGTGTGGAATGGAAAAAGATAGCTGGCTTAAGAGACATAGTGGTGCATGAATATTTTGGAATAAACGAAAAGATTATATGGGATGTAATTGAAAATAAAATCCCGACGCTAAAGGAAGAAATAGAAATAATTTTAAACGAAATGAAAGGGCAGTGAATAAGTAACTAAAAAAAGAATTATGGGGGTAATTTATAACTCTGTGAATATTCGCGGCTAATGTTTCTCTGTTTTCATTCTACTGTCTTCTGCATCTCCGGGGTGTATTCGTGGTCCTTCGCAAAAGGAGATGAAGGAATGGCTATCACAGAAGATTCAGTCATAAAAATAGTTAAAATGTATATTGAAGAGTTGGAAAAGAATGGTATTAAGATAAGTGAGGCCGTAATCTTTGGTTCCCACGCAAAGGGAGTGGTACATGATGATAGTGATATTGATATCGCCCTAATCTCAGATGCCTTTACGGGGGATAGATTTGAGGACCGTAGGAGGATCGTACCACTAAGGAGAAGAATAGATAGTAGGATAGAACCAATCCCATTCAGACCTGAAGATTTTAACGATGGACGCATGCTGGTTGAGGAGATAAAGAGTACGGGGAAGAGGATATTGTAATTTTGTAATTGTATATTGCCTGCCCCGTTGGATGATTGAAATATAAATATTTTGTATTTTACAGTATAAAAAAAGCCGCAATGATCATAAATTTGTCGAATAAAGTTTATCTTACGGGGTGAATAATTTGGGGATTGTATATTGTAATTTCGCTTGTCAGATTCTTGTTAAAAGCGTAGCTCAAAGCTTCTTTCATCGCATTTTAATACCATCAAATCAAATATAACTTGCTTGTATAATCAAGTAAGCTTTTTCATATAAATTTATAACGCAACAAGTTGTCCATGAATTGTCATACCATACAGACATATACTCCATCAAATGATGGATATACTTTCATACATATTTTGAAGTAATGCAACAATAACTAAGTATAAAATTCAACAGCAGTTTCAGCAACAAATGAAATTGGCTGTGATGCCAAAAATCTTTACATATTTTGTAAATTTAGATTTTTTGCAAGCAACTTTATCTTGATTAACTGTCATAGTTGAATTATAGGCTAAATTATGGAAGCAGGAATAAGTGTTCGAATTAAAGCTGACCCTAGTCGTATTGGGATTACAACCGGGAGAAATCGACAGACTGCAAACAAAATAAAATGTCAAGTACGATTTTCTGATGGTCTGACTTATATTCTTGCAAGCCAGTTAGAAATTATAAACGGCGAGGCGTCAGAGGATCCACTTGATCTTTTAGAAAACGGGAAATTGGGACGTGCACGAGATTTGCGAGGCAATTTAACATATATTCGATTAAATGGTCGCTTAGCTAATTTGATTTATAGTATGGAAACCACTAATACTGATTTTTATCCATATCAATTTAAACCAGTACTAGATTTCTTGGAATCTCCTAGCAACGGTCTCTTAATAGCTGATGAAGTAGGCTTAGGTAAAACTATAGAGGCAGGATTAATATGGACAGAACTACGAAGTCGTTTAGATGTCAGACGGTTAATGGTATTGTGTCCTGCAATGTTGCGTGACAAGTGGCAGCTTGAACTGGGTAACCGTTTTGGCATTGAAGCAAATATTGCCAATACTTCAGAGGTATTAAGACATTTTCAAGAAAATATTCCTGAGTTTGCTTTGATTTGCAGTATACAGGGATTAAGACCTAAAAGAGGATGGGATGACGATGATAATCCTGACGAAAGTTTTGCATCCGAACTTGCTAGATTTATGCGGGATAATGAATATGAAGAACCGCTAATGGATTTATTAATTATTGATGAGGCTCATTATATGCGAAACCCTGAAAGTATGACTGCAAAACTTGGTCAAATATTAAGATGTATAACAGATCATATTGTATTACTATCAGCAACGCCTATTAATTTGCGAAGTGAAGATTTATTTCAGCTATTAAATTTAGTTGATCCCGATACATTCAATAATAGATATAGTTTTGAAAATATTTTGATAGCTAATGCACCTTTGCTAAAAGCTAAGGATGTCGTAATAGAAAGGAAAATGAAAAGCGAAGAATTGATGATAATGCTGAAGGAGGCTCGGAGTCATCATTTTCTGCAAAACAATCGTCAACTGGCAAATCTGATTGAAGAACCGCCTAACGATGAAGAACTTAGTGACAATAAATATAGAAGTGAGTTAGCGGATCGGTTAGAAAAGATAAACTTGTTAGGCAGGGCAGTTACGCGTACACGTAAACGAGAAGTTACTGAATGGTGTGTTATACGAGAACCTATTCGCGAGGAAATCAAACTTACTCATATTGAACGCCAATTTTACAATAATGTTACAGAGTTAGTGCGTGAATATTGCTTAAAAAAGGATGCTCATGAAGGATTTTTGCTTGCAACACCACAGCGACAAATATCAAGTTCTATGCCTGCTGCATTACGAGAATGGAAAAATAAGTGTTATGTAGACGATACAGAATTGTATGAGGATTTCGGTGATGATTCAGAAAATGATTTAGGCCCTTTAGTGCAAACATTAGTTGACAATGTATCTGGCTTAGGCGATTTAGATGAACTTTGGGAAAATGACTCTAAATATTATCGGCTGTTAGAAATATTGCAGATTTATTTAGAAAAATATCCTAACGAGAAAATAATCTTATTTTCTTATTTTAAGCCAACCCTATACTATTTGGAAGAACGTTTAACTAATGCCGGTATTACTTGCCAAGTATTGGTTGGAGGAATGGGTAAAAATAAGCAAAAAATTATTGATAATTTTAAAAATAATAAGTCAAAGCGTATATTATTATCTTCGGAAGTTGCTTCTGAGGGTATTGATTTGCAATTTTCACGGCTTTTAATTAATTATGACCTTCCCTGGAATCCTATGAAGGTTGAACAGAGAATAGGGCGAATTGACAGGCTAGGACAAACCGCACCAATAATAACAATATGGAACCTATTTTATGAAGAAACAATAGACTCACGTATTTATAGACGCCTTTACGAAAGATTAGGCATTTTTGAACGTGCATTAGGCGGCTTAGAGGCAATATTAGGCGAAGAAATAAGAAAGTTAACAACTGATCTTCTAAGTAACAAGTTAACACCTAAACAAGAAGAGAAACGAATTGAACAAACTGAACTAGCTTTATCTAATTTAAAGCAAAAGGAAGATAAATTGGAAGAAGAAGCTAGCAACCTTATAGCTCATGGAGGATATATTCTCAATCAAGTTCGAGCTGCAAAAGAATTAAATAGGTGGATTGCTAATGAAGATTTATGGGTATATATTTCTGATTTCTTTAACAAGTATTATACTGGTTGTGAATTTAAACAATTGCAAGCAAATGAATTAATATTTGACGTTAATTTGTCAGCAAGTGCAAAGAATGGCCTAGAAATTTTCCTAAAAAATAATCGACTATTTGGCCAAACAAGGCTTGCCAGTAATCAGGGAAAACCTATTAGATGTAAATTCTTAAACAAGACATTTTCAACAAAATTTTCAGATATTGAAATAATAAGCCAATTTCACCCGTTAGTGAGATTTGTAGGTGATAAGATTCGTGAATCTGAAGAGCCATGCTATCCTGTAATCAGCATTTCTTTAAATAAAGATAAGATACCTAATTTTTCAACAGGGACATTTGTATTTTCTATTGAACATTGGTCAATACATGGCGTAAGAGATATTGAAAAACTCAGTTTTGTTGTCAAAAAAATGTATGAGCAATTAGACTATCTATCCGAAGATGAGGCAGAGACGCTGATTACCACTGCCGGCATGCATGGTGTTGATTGGATGGCCGCTAGAAATACAGCAGACCTTAGTTTAGCGAAAGATCTTGCTTCAGATTGTATTGAGGAATCTGAAAGACTATACGACATATATATACAACAGATTAAAAATGAAAATGAGGATCGCGCTGAATTACAGAGACAATCCTTGATTCGGCATAGAGAAAGACAAATGGAAACGCTTAATCAAATAAAAGATACCCACAAAAATAAAGGACGGTTTAGTTTAGTAAAAGCAACACAAGGTCGTATTGATGCTTTAAATAATCGCATAGAGCAAAAATTAACTGAAATTGAAGATCGGAAAAAACTACGTCATCACAAGAAAGACGTATGTATTGGCTTGATAAACGTTTCATAAAGGTAAAGCTATGTTCAGTTATTTAGGTGAATTGCTGAAAAAAACATTTTATGGCGAATCAGAACCATCGTCAAAATATACTGAAGGCATAAAAACACAAGTTAAAGAAAAAGATTATTTAGAAGAAAGAGAATTAGTAATTGGCTTTGACTTTGGGACATCATGCTCAAAACTTATTATTCAGGATGTTGTGATTAAAACTTGTTATGCAATTCCATTTGATGGAATAGCAATAGATAAACAAGGATATTTTGTTCCATCGCAGGTATTTATAAATAGAAAAGGGGTTTTTAGTCTGGAAAGCTCTGATTATTTATTTAATGACATGAAAATAAGATTAATAGAAAATCCTGAACAGTTATACGGTGAAAAAATAGATATTAGTCTTACTGTTATTGAAGTAACTGTCGCTTATATTGCTTTAATTTTGCAGAAGGCAATAACATGGTTTCTTAACAAATACCAAGACATCTATAAAAATACCCATATCTTATGGCAGTTAAATATGGGATTGCCATCTAGGAGCTATGACAATAAATCAATGTGTGAAAAATTTCACTTATCAGCATTAGCTGGGTGGAGAACTGCTGTATTTAATGAACACATTACAATAGATAGTGTAAAGAATTCGATAATGTATAGCTGTGAAGATATTCAACAACCTAATAAAGCCCAGGAGCCAGCATTGCATCCCGATAATGTAGTAATCATTCCTGAAGTTATTTCAGAAGTTGTAGGCTATGCACGTTCGCCATTAAAGAACGAAGGGTTGCATTTATTAGTTGATATTGGCGCCAGCACATTTGATGTATCTACGTTTACACTTTATAGCAAAGAGGGAGAAGATTGCTATGCAATATATACTGCTGAAGTGGAGCTCTTAGGATGTGTCAAATTGCATAGAGAACGCCTATCAAAAGCAGATAAAATTTTTAAGGACAATTTAAAAAAATTAATTGAATCTGTTAATGGAATATCACCTTTGCCAAAAATTGATGAATATTTTCCTGATAAAACACATGTGCTGGATTCTGAAATCGACAAACCATTTTTTAAAAAATGTAAACAGCGTATTTTTACTGTTATTTTTGAAACCAAACTCAGGAAAGACCCTTATTCTTCGCGATGGAAAGAAGGATTGCCTGTTTTTATTTGCGGTGGCGGGTCAAACATTTCAACGTATCGTAAATTAATAAGCAATTGTAAACTTGAAGAATATGGAATAGCTAGATTTAAGGTCATAGAATTGCCAAAGCCAGAAGGCCTTGATGCAGAAGGTTTATATTCTAATAACTATCATCGCATGGCAGTGGCTTATGGCTTAAGTTTTTCTACTGATGATATTAAAGAAATTATACCCCCACATGTCATTGATGATGTTAAAGCATTCGTGCATGAATATAAGAAAATTAGTATATATGATTAGTTGTTTAAACAGTTACAAGAAAGAATTATAAATTATCAACAGCAAACTAGTTTTACCTCATTTCCATAAAACGGTCGCTGTCCCTATTTTCTATTTTCCTCTAGGACTACTAAGGTCCATAATAATCTCAGCAGGTTTTTTACCGGCTTCAAGGCTCTCCAGGACATACGTAATCTCTGCCTTACCAACACTGCAGCCAAAACAGGCAGGGGAGAGGGAACTGCCCGGTAGATATCTACCGCATTGGCATGGACAATGACGGCCAGCGAGAATTTCTTCCGCCATTTTATTGAATTCTTCTACATCTATTTTGGTTGATTCCGCTTCGCATTCTTGATTAATGGATTGCGAAACCACCGATGTCCCAAGTATTAAAGCCGCCGTTAAAAGAAACCTTAAACGTGATCTCATAAAAACCCCTTCTATTCTGAAGGCAGACTTAATCTGATGTACCGCTTGTTTCATCATGACTTCCACTGAATCTTTCTTGGTTTTCTTTTTCTTCTTTTAAGACCGTACACCAAAACTCTGAGAAGGCTAGATTCATCTTCTTCCTTAATCTCCTTACAATTACAAGAAAGACGATAGTTATGATAACTGGTATGACAACTGCTATGATAGAAAGGATTGGTTGGGCTGACAAATTTGCTACGATTTTTATTAAGCCGGTTATAGTAAACAGTTTGCCAAGCGTACCGAAGAACCCTAACTCTGGAATTTCAATATATAGAAAAGTGGAAATTGTAATAATTGAAGAAATCAAAAAGGCACTATGAAATTTACGCCTTATGAGTACCCACCTTTTGAACCTATCTAATAATGATTTTTCCCCTTCCTGACGATGCTTATGAAATACTTGAATAAAATCATCATACTTTTTATCATTCTCGTCTGTTGATACAATCTCACAATCAAATGGAATATTTCCCGGGGCATAGCCTTCAGTACGTTGCTTAATTCTCTTAATCACGCTGTTGTGGATTTTTGGTGTGATACCGTACTTTTCGCAGAATTTATCACCACCAAAATCTCGAGGTTTATAACGGTAATAGACTCCCATACCTGAACGCGAGTCATACAATTTGTCAGTAACATTTCTGCGATCGTGATAGAGTTCCCGATCATGATCAATGAATTTGAGACCGGCCACTTCAGCCTTTGACATCATCCAGTCAAGAGATACAAGCGACATCCCATGTTTGGGGTAGCCGCCGCCAACATTGGAATGGACGCCCGCAAACCAGACCTGCTCAATACGATCTTTTTTATCTTCTTTACCTTCTTTATCTTCTTCGCCTTCTTCATCTTCTACGACTCTTTCATCCCACATAACAGGATGAAACGTAAGCCTTTCATCATCGATCGAGAGGGCGTGACACGCCTTCTCAACTTTATTTTCCGGACTGAGTCTGGAATCAACAAATTTAAAGGGATAGATAAATTTGTTTATGAATTTAGCAATTTCATCAATTGGAGCGCCAACTGCATCTACAGTATCCCAGACACCTATGAATTTGATTGTTGCATCGACGCCGCCGTACTTTTTTCGAAAAGCAGCCGCCCTCTCCTTTATTTCGTATTTAGTAAGTTTCCGACTAAAAATTCTTTTATATTTACTGCGGTAATCACGATAAAGTCTTTTGACTTCTTTCACAATGTCTGAGTCTTTTTTAAAATTTGTTCGATTTAGAATACCACAAGTATTAATCACGCCTGCTAGCGTCCTGACCGTAAATGCTCCACGGCTGAAACCGAAGAGATAGATTGGGTCTCCAACATTATACGTCCTTACAAGGTGTGCATAGAGCTGCCTTACGTTTCGACTCAGTCCCCAACCGAATGCACCACCAAGTATCTTTAGTAGCTTGATACTTTCAGTACCGACGCCGTCATCATAAAACGCAATCTGCTTTGCAAGGGGGGGAACTTTTTTGTGTCTGTGAAGATCAACTGCCTCGTAAAGCTTGTAGACATTTGTCCCGCGTTTTTGCATTCCCTTGCTTCCTGTTCCGTCAGAACATAAAACAATATTCTTATTCTCGATCATCGTTAATACCTCCCTTTATTAATGACATCAGGAAATGTGAATATTTTGTATTACTTTATTGTGGCTATAAATTTATTATGGCCATAAACTTTAAAGGAATTCACTCAAAAGAAGATATGTCTTCTGAAAAGATTTTCTCAAGAAACGCCTTTGCTCACAGAGGACGTCAAACAAAATAGTATCTATCCCCTTATGCAACTTTAAAAGCCTAAAACATCCTCTTTTTTAATGTGTGAAGAAGCTTTGCATACTTTTTACGCAGTTTTCTTTCATGATTTTGTGCATCTATTACAATTCTGTCAAAAAAAGCCTTCAACAAGGGATCTGTTTGTTTTTCTGCAAGTTTTGTATATTTTTCCTGTAATTCAATTTCATCTTTTATGACTATCTCTATTGCTTCAGACAAATTCATAGAATACCTCCGTATTTGGAATGTTAGGTAAGAAGGTGGTCTTAAGAAATCGATTTCTAAACTGATGTGAACATTAAAACAAAATACGGCAGGATTTCAACAATCTTTTCAAATATTACATCTGATTGCCTTGACGAGGTCAACTCCTCTTAGTAATTAGTATCTGTTGTGGAAAGCTTAAATGCCCAAAAATGTCATGCTGAACCCCGAAAGTGTCATTCTGAACTTGATTCAGAATCTCTTCGGGGAGAGTGACAACATAGTGTTTCCGCGACAGATACTAATTAACATATTAGCATATGCTTTTTGAGTTCAGGTAGTTCATGATGTCCATTGGCCGCTTGATTAAGACTCGGGCCCCGCTTTGTTGTAATTCTTCTGCTGGACGAAAGCCCCACAGCACTCCTACAGGAAACATGTTAGCGGCTGTAGCCGTCTTCATATCTATGGCAGTATCACCGAGGTAGAGAAACCCTGACGGCGGGATTTCTAATTCCTCAGCTATTTTTAGTGCACCTGCAGGGTCAGGCTTGCGGGGAATGGGTTCCTGCTGGCCAAGCACCGCATCAAACGTCCACTTCGGCAGGAGACCGGACACGCACAGTCTTGTAAATTCGTGCGGTTTATTGGATAATATCGCCAGCTTAAGCCCGTGCGAAACCAACGCGCCCAACATTTCCTCCACTCCATCGTAAGGTTTCGTATAGACGTTCCAGTTCTGACCGTAATCCTGACGGTACTCTTTTAGACAGCTACGGATGATTTTATCACTTCGCTTCTCTTCAGGCAGTGCCCTCGTAATGAGCATGGTTTCACCGTCGCCTACATAATACCGGTATGCGTCAATTTCATGCATGGGAAATCCATTTGCCGTAAGGACTCGGTTCACGGCATTGCCCAGGTCTTCGAGTGTGTCCAGCAGAGTCCCGTCAAGGTCAAAGATAGCGGCTTTGTAAGTCATGGTTTTCAGTATATCCTTAATTCTACGATATTCAACGTAAATTACGTGTATACAACATCAGAAATTGATTTATGGAGAGGATATTATTTGTTATTATAAAAGTGAGCTAAATTGCGCCAGAACGTACCATTCGGGTGAGTAGCCACAATTAAAAATTCAAATATCAAAGCTCAAAGTTCAAATGAAATCCAAAGTCCAAAAAGATTTTGATATTTGGTTATTTGACATTGATTTGGCATTTGGGCTTAGACATTTATTAAAACTCTTTACTATAAACATCCGTATTGTCATTCTGAACTTATTTCGGGATCTCTTAATGGGCAGGAGCAATAACGATATGTAAATTCTAAGCGCGAAATACTAAACACTAAACAAATCCTAATGACGTGCAATTTTTTGAATTGCCTTATTCTAATGTTCAAAACCACTTAAACAAATGATGATTCAAGCTGTTTTGAATTTTGAAAATTTGAATTTTAATATTGTTTCGGATTTAGAGTTTCGGATTTCGAACTTAATGACAATTTGTAGTATAGACAAATGATTGTGAAAAAGAATACAAATCTATCAAGAAAACTAAAGACTATTCCTACCGGTACGGGCGTATACCTTATGAAGGATTCTAAGAATAAGGTCATTTATGTAGGTAAGGCAAAGAACCTTAAAAATCGTGTCAGGAGTTATTTTCAAAGTTCAAGGGACGACCAGCCCGCCAAAGTCGTTCTGGCGGGAAGGCCATTCGTAGGCTTTCTCGTAAAGAGGATTGCCGATATTGACTTTGTCTTGACTGATACAGAGAAAGAAGCGCTCATCCTTGAAAATAATCTGATTAAACAATTCAAACCCAGGTTTAACATTAACCTCCGTGATGATAAGACGTTTGTGTCTATCAAGCTGGACCTGAACGAGAAGTTTCCTTATCCCGTTATTGTCAGGCAGATCGAGTCTCCTTCGGGGAAAGGAGCTAAGAAAAATAATGTCCTGTATTTTGGGCCATATTCTTCTGCAAAGGCGGTGCGGGAAACGCTGAGATTTGTAAACAGCCTGTTTCCTATCAGAAAATGCTCGGACAATGTCTTTAAGAGCAGGGTGAGACCCTGTCTATATCATCAGATAGAAAAATGTGTGGCGCCGTGTTGTGATCTGGTTGACGAGAAAACATACAAAGAACTATTGCACGAGGTCATCCTCCTCTTAAGGGGTAAGAACGATGAGTTATTGAAGGTCTTAAGGAAGAAGATGGATGAAGAATCAAAGGCGATGAAGTATGAAAGGGCCGCAAAGA
>JBHHYH010000056.1:0-21490 GCA_046757465.1 Candidatus Scalinduaceae bacterium
GAAATACCGGCAGATGATAACACAATAAACCAATTAGAGAAAAGCAATGAAATTGGTCTAACTTTCCAATTACCTGGAGTGCAGAGAGAACTTACCATGACAGGAAAACTGAGAAACATCACTAAAGACAAAGATAAAGTATGTATTGGGATTGAGTATGGTAAAATGGATGTTGAAATACAAACAAAACTATTTGGCTTTCTTTCAACAGCCGGAGCATAGCTTTTAAGGGGACAAGAAGAAGGGGCAATTCTTTACTATCCTATTTCTGAATCTCATTATCTCAAACCACATCTTATCTAGCCATCTCTTTTTTCTTGACTTTAATAATATGTAGTTTTATTATTCCCGTTCCATTCTATTCAACCAGCACAAAAAATACCACATCTTGTGATGCGGTTAAGTATATGCTAATCGACTTCTTTATTTTACGTTTCAGCCTATTAAGGTACACGAGCTTTATAGTAGCTTTGCCTGTTAAGGGAGCATTCCATGAAGTTAGAGAATAAAATCCTTGTTGTCGATGATGACACTGCTCTTGCAGAAATGTGTATAAGACTATTGAATAGTTATGGTTATGATGCTGAAGCAGCATACAGTGGGAAAGATGCTCTTACTAAAGCAAAAAATTCTGATTACTCAATCGTTATATCAGACTTAAATATGCCTGGTATGAATGGCTTAGAATTATTAAAAAAGATTAAACTATTGGATAATCGGATTGATGTAGTCATAATGACAGGCTATGGCACGGACAACCATGCCATAGAAGCTATGAAGTTAGGGGCTACAGATTTTATCGCAAAACCCTTCGAACGGGATGAATTAGCTTTAATCGTAAACAAGATTCTACAAACAAAAAGTCCGGAAAAGAAGGTAGACAGATTAGCTCCCGAATTGGAATCAAAAGATAAGTCTGAAAATATCACTTTAAAAACTAATATTTTCAAAGATATATTTTATTATTCTGGTTTTGAATATATTTATAGGAAGATTAAACCTGCTAAAGAACCTCGTCCATTACCAACCCTGCCTCTCTGGTTATTTGGTGTTTACATAGCTTTTTTTTTAGTAGCTTCCCAGAGATATGAAAACAGGGTTGATATTATCGAGAATAGAGCAATAGGGATTTTTTCACAACTAGGCACGCCTGCAAGGAAATCAGCTCTAAGCAGAATAGCAACAGTCCAA
Organism: Candidatus Scalinduaceae bacterium; assembly: GCA_046757465.1. Lineage (GTDB taxonomy): Bacteria > Planctomycetota > Brocadiia > Brocadiales > Scalinduaceae > Scalindua_A. The sequence continues at coordinate 1,192 of JBHHYH010000056.1, forward strand.
AATTATCCGTGCCCAGTTAAGCCCAGGATCCTCAATCCTGTTTCAGTTTTTCGTTCTATATTTGCAAAAGCCTTTGTATATACGGAAATGGTCGAGTTATTACGAAAAACCATTGAAGATTGGAAGGGTAAACTCAAAGACGTTAGCCTTATGAATGCTAACCTTCATGAAGCTGATCTTAGTAAAGCTGACCTTCGAGGCGCTATCCTTCAGGGGACAAACCTTAAGGGCGCTAACCTTAAGGGCGCTGACCTTCGGGGCGCTGACTTTCATAAAGCCGACCTTCGGGAAGCTATCCTTCAAGGGGCAAACCTTGAGGGCGCTGACCTTCGGGGCGCTGACCTTGCGCTATCCAAATTTCATGAAGCCAACCTTCAGGAAACTAACCTTCAAAATGCTGACCTTCGTGGGGTTTACTTTCATGAAGCCGACCTTCGGGAAGCTATCCTTCAAGGGGCAAACCTTGAGGGAGTTGACCTTCGGGGCGCTGATTTTCATAAAGCCGACCTTCGGGAAGCTATCCTTCAAGAGGCAAACCTTGAGGGAGCCGACCTTCGGGAAGCTGACCTCCGGGGAGCTGACTGTTTCAAAGCTAACCTTAAGAATGCTAATCTTGAGGGGATTAACCTTCAGAAAGTTAACCTTCAGGAATCTAACTTAAGTGGAGCTTACTTTATAAATACTAACCTACAGGGTACTGATCTTAAGGGCGCTGACCTCCATGAAACTGACCTTCAGGGAGTTAATCTTCGGAGAGCTGACCTTCGGGGAGCTGACCTTCATGAAGCTAACCTTCAGAATGCTGACCTCCTGGGCGCTGATTTTTTTAGAGCTAACCTTAAAGAAGCTAATCTTAAGGGCGCTGACCTTGCAGTAGCTAAATTTCAGAAAGCTGACCTTCAGAATGCTGACCTTCAGAATGCTGACCTTCTAGGAGCTGAGTTCCAGGAAGCTAACCTTAAAGAAGCTAATCTTAAGGACGCTGAACTGGAGGGCGCTGAACTGGAGGGCGCTGACCTTCGGGGAGCCAACCTTCAGGACGCTGACCTTCGGGAGGCTAACCTTCAGGACGCTGATCTCAGGGGAGCTAACCTCCAGGGTGCTGACCTTCGGGAGGCCAACCTTCAGGGCGCTAAACTGGAAGGCGCCGACCTTACAGACACTATCAATGGAATGAATGGAAAAGGAATATCCTCAACTTTTAAAAGAAAACCCCTGTGACTTAAATTAAATACAGACAGCGACCGTTGAAAAAGATTTTCGTTACCCGCCATACCGACGTGTCAGGCTGCGAGAGAGGTAAATAATTTCTTTATTTATGAAAGTAAATCAGTTTACGCTAACAAAAGTAATTAAATTCTTTCTGTCTTCAACTTTGATTAGTATAGTCATCTCAATATGTTTGCTTGTGAATCTCTTCGTACCAGGGTTTGCCACCTTCCTCATAAGCGAAAAAGGAGAATTTCCCTGTGAACATCATATATGTGGATGTAAAACCGCACCAGATTGCTTAAGCCATTGCTGTTGCGAAAAAATTGCAAACACACTCGATATGAAATGCTCGTTGAAGGAAAACCCAAAAGATATACCTTCTGCATTTATTCAAAGTCTTGCATGTGCAGGTGTTCCAGATAAATTTACAGCAGTATCAAATATAATTAGCTTGCCAGGGGATGACATCTTTATCCCGGATATTCACCTGTTTTACTTTCTGCAAAGACTAGAGACAGCTTCCCCAATTTCATTTCCTATTTCACCCCCAGATAAACCCCCAAAAATCACCTGATTCTATAAAACACATATTTGTTCTATTATTTTTGCAATCCCCGTGTGTACATGCAGCGTGCATCAAGACTACATAGAGCAGCATAGTTGTAGCCTATAGTAGTCGTAAATGATATGCAGTTGATATCTGTTGATTGCTCACTGTCTACTTAAGCCAGCAAGCCCTGGTGGATTGCAATAAATATTTTCCAAATATAAAGGAGTCAACCATGTTGTCCAAATATAAAAAAAGCATATCATCATTCATTTTTTGCGTTCTTATCACTGGAATCGCCTATGCCGACAACAGGACAGAAGGGTTAGGCTACGGTTCGAGAACATTGTCTATACCACTTGGAACAACGCTAGAAGAAGTCGTAAAGAAGACTATCATTGAAACACTTCAGGCAACCAATGGTAACAAGTCAAAGGCTGCAAAGATCCTAGGTATTTCGGAGAGAGAGATCGAATACAAACTCAAAAAACAAACAAGAACAGATTCAATTGATTTACTCCCTGGTACGCCAATAAATAAGGATCTTGACCGTTTTTCAACTGACGGAGGCATTCTCAATCATTATCCTAAATTAGCAAAGGAGGGCCATTCCCATATCCATGAGCAATCGCCACCTCATCATGCCGGTCTTCACTTTTCACATCCTTTAATCGCTGAGTCCCCCTCCCCAGACACTAAAGTCCGATTGGATTACTTCTACCGAGACATAGATGTGGACGGAGAAAAAGCCAGGGAAAGCACAATACGTTTCGAAGCAGAGTACGCCTTCCACCGTGCTTTCAGTATCGAGGTAGACGTTCCCTACACATTTTTAGACCCTGATAGAGAGTCGGAAAACTTTTCTAACCTTGACACCGTCGAGGTCGCTCTCAAGTTTGCCAACTTCGCTTTCGAGGAACACAACCTCTTGCTTGGATACGGCATAGAATTTGGTCTTCCCACGGGCGATGAAAAAGAGGGAATCGGCAGCAACAACATCTTTGAATTCGAACCCTTCCTAGATATTGGGTACAAGTGGCGTAACCTTGAAGTGGTTGCCTTCGGCACTTTCGGAATTCCCACCAACCAAGATAAAGACAAAGGCGAGGAAGTGGAGACTGAGCTTGGATACAACGTCTCCTTACTATACCATTTTACGCCGCGCATCCAGGGTCTTCTGGAGTTAGATGGCGAGTCCGTGCTCAGTGGTGATGATGATGGCGATTCGGTAGTCAACATCTCTCCGGGGATTAAGTTTCGTCCCCTGGCCGATTATGACTTGATTGTGGGAACAGGCGTAAGCATTCCACTATCGAGTAAGGATGAGTTTGACATCCGAACGATCCTGTCCATCTTCTACCACTTCTGATTATTTTAGGGTTATCCAGCCAGATAACACACAATCTCAGTTCCTCATTTTCGGTTCAAATCCCAATTCTTCAAAATCTTGGGAGGGAACATCAGGAGGTAAACTTTGAGGTCTTGTTTAGTATAGGCTATAGCTTTTAAACTAAATTAGGGAACGTTCCAATATTTTCCTTATAACGCCACAACTTATATTAAACTCTTTCAGACATTCAATTAATTTCTCTGTGCAATCCAGTGAGATTTGATGAATGTAAGATTTCTCTTTGAGTTTGAGCCAGTCGAAGTTGTTTATCATTCTGTTTTACCCTTGATTTTAATATTTTGCCCTACTATTATAAACATCAGAATTTCTACGATCTATTAAATTGCATTCCATACAGACATATACATCAAATAAGTTTTTCGTATGATAGATTTCTTGATAGAGGAGAAAATACATAAGCCTGGTACTAAGAGGTTAGACCTTTATAAGTATTTTATGCAAGCTGTTGACAGGGCATATTTTCGTGCTTTCCCTGGTAATATTAGAGGACAGCATAGACCGAATACATATGATTCCAATCACTTGACCAGAAAGGAATTTCTGGAAAATCCTGAATTATTTTATAAAAAACCCGACAGGACACCAGAATTTTCGATAACCAGACTTTCTGTTATTAAAGATGTTGAAGTCTTTAATGTTAAATTTCCAAGCCCCGTTCAGACCAAACACACGGAAAATAATATCGCACACGGACTTTTATTCAAAAACAAAGTTAAAGAAAGTTCAATATCATTGATTCTTCTACATGGATGGGGAAGAATCAATCTTTGGGAAGAGAAAAAGATTGCCTTAAGTTTAGCCAAAAACAATATTGATTGTTTTATTCTTAAACTTCCATTTCACTTAGAAAGAGCTCCTGGAGGTACATGGAGTGGTGAGTATGCCCTCACTGGGGATTTACAAAGGACAGTTGAAGGAACGCGTCAACTTGTAGTAGAAGTAAGAACTGTCAACTCCTGGCTACGAAAGCGGGGAAAAAAGGTTGTAATATCGGGTATAAGTCTGGGGGGGATGATGGCACATCTGGCAATGGCTGTGGAGACATTTGATGCCGGAATTACGATTTTAGCAGGTGGTAATAATGCCAGTATTATATGGGAAGGAATTGGAACAATAAGAGTAAAGGAAAACATAATAAGGGCAGGTTTTACACGGGCACAAGTAAACCACGTATTCCAAATAATTGATCCTACCATCCTTGCAAAACACAATAAAACAAGAAACACATTAATGATGAATGGACTTTATGATGAAGTAATACCGGCTAGATTTACAAATGAATTATGGGAGGCATTGGGAAGGCCAAAGATAAAGTGGTATCCCTGTGCTCATCTAAACATAATATTCTTTATGAAAACGGTTGTAAAAGATATGATTCAGTTTATTCATGAGACTATTTAAAGTAAATTTATCGAAAGTATTTTCGATAGGCTAACATCCCCGCAAGAACGGTGTGTCGTGCCGGTTATAATTTAAATCAAAAGGGATGGCAATCCGCCATCCCTTTTTAAAAGACACTTCTCTAATGGAATCTTTAGTCTCAGGACTTAGGCCAAAGTGTTGATTGACCTACCTTTCTTACCGTTATTCTGGCTGACTGATTGACCAGGAGGGGTAACCGGTCTGTTACCTTTACCTTTGGCATTCTGGATGACTGATAGACCAGGAGGGGTAACTGGTCTACTACCTTTACCTTCGGCATTCTGGATGATATTCTGGAACCCGAACTTGGACTCTTTCTCATCTTTCTGACTGAGATTCTGCGAAACAAAATCCTTGGCATTCTGACCGGTATTCTGAGGCTCTATCACAATCTTCTCACCGATATTCTGGTACCCTATATCTTTGAATGCATTCTCCAAACCAAAAGCCTTCTTTAATTCTTTAGCTTCTTCACTCTGAGTGACTAATTGCCCAAGGTTGTTAATTTTGACATTCTTACCGAAATTCTGGAAACCAGGCTTGATAGGCTTTACTACCTCTGGCCTTCTAATTACTTGTTGGTTCACAATTACCTTCATGGTCTCATACCTTCATTATATAAGTTTATTTTGGGGTAAATGAAACCAGCCTTATTTAGCTCAAAAGGGATGGTGGATTGCCATCCCTTTTAAAAGAAACTTTTCTAATAGAACCGTCAGTCTCAGTACTTAGACGAAAGCGTCGATTGCCCTACCTTTCTGGCCGACACCCTGGAACCCTTCTCCTCTTTTCTGACCGACGACATCCTTGATCACGAACTTAGACTCTTTCTCCTCTTTCTCACCGACTTTCTGGGGCCCTGTATCTCTGAGTTCATTCTCAAAACCAAAAGCCCTCTTTATTTTTTTAGATCCCTCACTCCGACTGACTAATTGCCCAAGAGTGTTAACTTTAGCATCCTTACCTAAATTATGGAAACCGGGCTTATTAGCCTTTACCAACTCTGGTCTTGCAATTACTTGTTGGTTCGCAGTTACTTTCATGGTTTCCTCCTTCTTTTGACGAAGTTTTTTTTCGCGTTAATGGCGCCAGCTGTTTTTGGAGCAAGATGTATGCCAAAGGTCATCAGGTCACACAAGGCAATAAATTCATATCTTGCTAAGCTATCGATGGGGTTGGAATTACATCAATTGGACCAATATGCTTTCATGGGGGAAATTCCTAATCTAAGAAGGAGGATGTTAAATGGCGCTGAATCAAAATGTTACTGTCCACGTTCAATTTCTTACAAAATATCACCTATTCCTAGCTAGGTGCCCGTTATTGACGGTTTTTATTCTTCAAGTAATACTTAAGAATGTCTTTCCAGGTCAAGATACCCTCAACAACACCCTCAGATGAGAGAACCGGAAGGCATGATATATTATTCTCCAACAATAAATTGCTGGCTCTTTCAATGCTAGTTTGCGCATCTACAGTAATGGGCATTCTACTCATTATCTGATGGGTTCTTTTGTTTGAGTTGGTAGTGTCACACCCCTCCTCACCAAGAAGATCACGATCAGATATTACGCCAACGAGCTTTCGATCTTCCACAACCAAGATATGATGAAACTCAGCATACTTAAAGAAACTACGGACTTTGAAGAGAGAATCATCCATTTCTGCCATAATCATTTTGCGTGTCATAATTGAGGCAACATTCATTCGTGTTCTCCATAAATGATTTAAAACATTTTATAGTTAATCCTTATTATCGTCATATTCTCAAATGTACGTCGTTATATAATGTTTGATTGCCATCCCTCTAAAAAATCCCCTCTCAAATGGAAACTTTAGTCTAAGGGACTTAGGCCAAAGTGTTGATTGGCCCAGCTTCATCTCTCTCCCCCGCAGAAACAGAACCACCTTTCTGGCCAACATCCTGGAGCACTATATCTTTGAATACATTCACATTCTTGAAAACAGAATCCGCCTTCTTATTCAAACTTTCTTTGGAATCGGGCTTATTCACTTGATTCGTCTCAGGCAACTTTAACTGTGATGCATTCGTACCCACTAGTTAAATACCAAAACGTGTAAAAACAGGTTTATCAATACAGTAAACAACCATCTTTTTTACACCAAACTTCAGAGCCTGTTTATGACTTGCAAACCATATATCAATATGTTTTCCCTTTATTGCCCTTCCTACATCCTCAGCCCTGAAAGTAGTGTTGGGAAATCCTTCTATCTTAAGCCTACTCCCCAATCTTATTACGTTCCTATCCACAGCCACAGTTCCCCACTTTGCCTCTTTGCCTGTTGCCGTAATCCCATACCACCTGTCTGAAGGTTTTTTATTACAACATTTTTCACACGAACAGTAAGCGGTTGCCGTAAGCACCTCAGCCCTCAAATTGTTAACTAAAAGCGGGTCTAGCACCAATGCCAATATTCCAATAGTAAATCTGGTAACGTAAATTAGATAAATTATTTTGATAGATTTCATTTTGTCACCTAAACTTAGAGTTAATAATCTCCTTATCTTTATACTGCTTTTATTGAAAGTTTTTATTCTTTAAGTAAAATTTAATGACATCTTTCCAAGTCACGATACCTTCCCTCTAAAAAATCCCCTCTCAAATGGACCTTTAGTCTAAGGGACTTAAGCCAAAGTGTTGATTGGCCCAGCTTCAGCTCTCTCCCCCGCAGAAACAGAACCACCTTTCTGGCCAACATCCTGGAGCACTATATCTTTAAATACATTCACATTCTTGAAAACAGAATCCTTCTCTATATTCAATCCTTCCTTCTTGAAACCAAAATCGTCCTCTATTCCTTCATCCTTGGCATTCTGGCCGATATTCTGGTAACCTATATCTTTGAATGCATTTTCCAAACCAAAGGCCTTCTTTAATTCTTTAGCTTCGGCATCCTGGCGGACTAATTGCCCAATATTGTTAATTTCGACATCCTTACCGTAATTCTGGAAACCAGGCTTTATAGGCTTTAATACCTCTGGTCTTGTAATTACTTGTTGGTTCACAGTTACTTTCAATTTTTCTACTTTCCTTCTTTAAGTTTGTTTTTCTTTTAATGAAACCATCCTTTTTTAATTCAAAAGGGATGGCGGTTTGCCATCCCCTTGAAAAGACATTTCTCTAGTAGAACCTTCAGTATCATGACTTAGGCGAAAACGTTGATTGTCCCACCCTTCTGACCGGCATCTTGGGCCCCGAACTCTGACTCTTCCTCACTTTTCTGTTCTACATCCTGTAACTCGGACTCGGAGTCTTTCTGACCCACATTCTTGAAGCCAATAATAGTCTTCTCACTATTCTGGCCGATATTCTGGAACCCTAGGTTGGAGATTCCTGAGTTTATACTTACTTCCATTATCACATACCTCCTTTCATTAAGTTTGTTTTTGTCTAAAATGAAGCCACCTGTATTTATATCAAAATGTATGCCAATGTCCATTAGGTTACACAAAACAATAAATCCATTCCTTGTTAACATATTACATATATAGGACGTACGCCAATAAAACCAATCTTTATGTAGCCATGATCCATCGAATCAAAGGTGTGTGAGATGGGGTAAAATACCCCGGTAATTCGAATAGCGATCAATGATAATTTGTGGAACTCATGAAGTATTAAGATGTTATGGGAAAAAAGGGGTAAAACCCCTCACTGGGGTATTTCCCCCCCCCACCTAAAAAGGGATGGGAAAGAGTAATAAATCAAAATGTTAGAGTCCATGTTTAACTTTTCTCACAAAATATAAATATCACCTAGTCCTAGCTAGATGACCATTTCTTAAACCTCTTAGCTCTTTGACTATGAAATTTCATTTTTTGGTGATTTATTTAGAAATAAAAAGGAGTGGTAAAGTAAAACCACTCCTTAAATGTAAGGAAATCTATTATAGGTGAAATTTTCAATATTAATAATGAAATGGTGCAGCATCTCTGGATATGGAAAGTTCCTCTTGACTGCCAGCTACCGGAGCTACTCTTCCATATATTCCTCTTCTTCAATTAATTCAGCCTCAGATTCTGCCTCGGCTACAACTTCCTCTTCTACAGTTTCAGAAGGAACCTCTTCCTTTTCATATTCTTCATACGCTTCACCTAATTCTTCGTATGCAATGCCCATAGAGGTAAAACCCATAACAGCAAGTCCAATAATTAACATGTAGATGAATTTGCTAACCTTCATTTTTGCTTCTTTTAGTTATAGGATTTCCTTGAGCACGAAGAATTGCTACCCTGATTATTACTTTTATTTACAATCAAACAAGATTTGATAAAAGTGAGGTTTTTCTTCCAGTTTGAGCCAGTTAAATACGGTAACCATTGGTAATTTTGAGTATTATACTAGAAGCGCTTCTTGCTTTTGTACTTGATTTAAATAATTTGCAACTCTATTATTAATACCCTTTTAAACTACATAGAATGTGAATAGTAAATATATATTTTTTAAATTTTTTTTAAGGAGATTTTAATGAAAATTATAGTTAAATCTTTTATGGTATCATTAGTTATTCTTTTTTTATTCATAGGATACCAATCACAGCAAACAGCCATAAGCAGTGAATCCAATGAACATGTTTGCACTGCGTGTGAAAAGGGACAGTCAGGCGAAACTGTATGGTGTGATACTTGCAATGCTGGCTTTATAGATGGGAAGAAAATAGATTGCAAGAGTTGTTTTGATGGTAAATCTGGGAAAAGTGTTTGGTGTAAATCTTGCAATGCTGGTTATGTAAATAGCGAGAAAATTACTTGCAAAGGTTGTTTTGACAGCAAAACAAAAGGAACAATTTGCGAAACATGTCAAAAGAAGTAATAGGGGTGATACAGGATACCCCATCACCCTTATCTTTTATGGTAATAAAATAAGAAGGCATTCTTTTATTAATAAGTATATTTTTTAGTAATGTGTGTCTTGAATAGTAAGGAGGGTTAAAAAGAATGAATATAAGTAGACTCATTTGCATGTTAGTTGTAGGACTTGTCATTAATGGCTTCACTACTATATGGTTGGAGGCGGGTGACAAAATGGACAAAGGCGTAGGGCCATATGCAGAATATTGGAAGCCAATACCAACACATAAGTATTGGGTACCTAATTACTTTTACACCCCACCTGCCAAACCAGAGGGTGTCTATAGCAGAAATGATTGTGTTGTCTGCCATAAGGCAATTAATCCCCTTCTTGTAAAGATATGGGAGGATAGCAGCCATGCTGACTTTAGCAAACTTCTCCCTTATCAAAAGGAATTTCTAAGGGAGATAAAGGAGTCTCTTGGTAAAGACATAACTGAGGTTAGCTGTATTGATTGTCACGGTGGGGTTGGGGTAGAACAAATTGAACATGCAAAGGAACTGGTAATGCCTGCATCGGAACGCTGTGGGGAATGTCATAAGAGAGAATTTGAAGAGTTCGAGTCTGAGAAAAAAGTCGGTATACCAGACTGGCCTGAAGGCAGGGAGAGCCATGCAAAATCTTACGACGCAGGGATTGAGGTTGATGTATGGGCAGCTCAGGATAAGAACGTCGTTCAGGGATGTGACATGTGTCACAATATCCAGCATAAATGCGATAGCTGCCATACCAGACACGCATTTAAGGCGTCAGAGGCACGCAGGCCCGAGGCGTGTGCTACCTGTCACAACGGACCTGACCATCCAGACATTGAAGATTTTACAAATTCAAAACACGGCACAATATATAAGATTGAAGGGCATCAATGGGATTGGAATAAGCAGCTCAAAGATTATTCTGCTCCTGCCCCAACATGTGCCTTCTGCCACATGCAGTTTAAGGGCAAGTTTACACACAATATGGTCCAAAAGGCAATTATGGGTGAGGGTGATGTCCTCTTCTACAACAATCTCTTTGAGAACCCACCCGTTAAACCAACCGAATACATAAACAATAGTCCAGAACTGCTTTCAAGGAGAGAGGCATGGATAGAGACGTGCAGGTTGTGTCATTCCAAAATATTTGCAAGGGGATATCTAACATCAATGGACCTTGCATCTGATTCTGTTTTTGCTTATGTAAAGGAATCCTTTGACCTTTTAAAATCGTTGCATGAGGAAAAAGCACTTTATCCAATGCCGGAGAATCGTCCACATGCCCCAGCCCCTGTAGAGGAAAAGTGGCCTGAGACACTGGGCGGATTTTATAGTGAATTCTGGGCAAAAGATGGCAATCCAAGCAGGATTGAAAAGGACTTTCTTTATCTATGGGAGAATGATGCATTTCTTATCCGGAAGGGTTTAGCTCATTCAAACCCAAACGCATTTACATACATCTCATGGTCAAACATGCTGAAGAAATACATAGACATGCAGAGCGAGGCCTTTACGCTAAGGAGGCTACATACCCTCGAAAAAAGGGCTAAACTTCCCTGGCCTTTCAGATTCCTTATCCCTAAAGGAGAGAAGAAAGAGTAGGAACTTCAAAATACTCAACGGAAATAAAGAAGACTGTTAAACTATGCTTTCCTTTCAAATGGTAAGATGTTCAATTGACAATAATAGGAACAGCCCCCATTCCTAGCTTACGTAAGGAAGCTATGGGGGTCGCCCGTACCGGTACCTGCCCGACTATGTCATTCAGGCGGGCGGACGGGGGCAGGCTAAGATTCTCGATACTCATTTTGATCGGAGATCAAGCCTGATTATGTCTAACCTTCGGTTAGAGGGTAATTTTAACTCAGGACTATCTTTGATAAAGATACATCTTGACAAGATGCCAAAGAATTGTCATCCTGACATAAAAGCTTTATCAAATTGTCTACACAACAAACATAAAAATGCCTGATGAAATAAAGTTAAATAAAATTGGTCCTTTAAAACGACGGGAAACTCCTCTTGATTCAAAAAGAAAAAAGGACAAGCAAGAGCATAAACACAAGGAAAAGGCTGGAGACCATTTTCAGGACCTGGCCAAAGCCGCTGAGCTTGCTCATGATACTCTGGAAAAAAACAATTCTCCTTATAGATTTAGTGTTTATCAAAGGGAAGGAGAGGTTTTTATTGATATAGTGATCATTGATGAAGACGGCAAAATTAAGGAAACAAAGAAGAAGAATATTACTCACGAGGAATTTTCAACCTGGCTGAACCATATTGAACAAGGCGAAGGGCTTTTTTTTGATACAACCGTATAACCTTATTATTTGCGATTTGACATGTAGTAAGCGCTTTCAATTTTAAATATACTAAATACAATTTCTGCATTATGATAAGATAAAATTATTGTAAGATTAATCTAGTGAATTCCTAGAAAGTTTCCAGAAGAGATACCATAAACAGAATTGTATTGACCTAACAAAAACGTGGAGAGAAAAAGGTAAGTTTAAGACTCCAGAAAGAAGGAAATTTTGCTCAGCAATAATAAAATTCGCTGCCTCTGTGTTGGAAAGAATTTTGTAAGTATTTAAATTTTTTCAATCGGATTCCTTAAGACGGCAATTTATATTTTTTTATGCCTTCTCTGTATAGATCATTACCTTTTGTATCGTTAATGACAATTGCCGGAAAGTTTACGACTTCTAGCTCGCGTATGGCCTCTGTTTCAAGGTCTTCAAATGCAATAATTCTGGCTTTCTTTATTGTCCTCGCTATAAGGGCTGCCGCCCCACCCACCGCAGCAAGATAAATTGCCTTATATCTTTTCATTGCTTCTATTACGTCTTCCGACCTGCCGCCTTTCCCGATTGTACCCTTAAGTCCCATCTTAATAAGAGTTGGGGTATATGTGTCCATCCTGTAGCTTGTCGTTGGGCCTGCAGAACCAATCGGCTGTCCTGGCTTTGCAGGAGAAGGACCGACGTAATAAAGCAATTGTCCTCTAAGGTCAAAAGGCAAATCCTCTCCTTTCTCAATCAATTCCAGGAGTCTTTTATGCGCAGTATCTCTCGCTGTATATAATATTCCCTTAATCAGAACCTTATCACCAACCTGTAACTTTTCAATATCGGAATCGTTCAGTGGTGGTTTTAAATTAATGTACTCTATCATAGATTAAATCACAATACTTTTGGGTCTGTGTGAATGGCATTCTATATTTACAGCTACCGGAAGGCTGGCAATATGGCAGGGATAGCTCTCCACGTGTACGGCTAATGCCGTTATCCTTCCACCAAAACCCTGTGGACCTATCCCCAGTTTGTTAATCTTTTCCAGCAACTCATCCTCTAAACGCGCTATAGAATCATCTTTATTATGACTGCCCACGGGGCGCAATATAGCCTTTTTAGACAATAGCGATGCATATTCAAAAGTTCCACCCAGCCCAACACCAACAATTATGGGTGGGCATGGATTTGCTCCGGCCTTATTTACGGTTTCTACCACGAAATTTATTACTCCATCATGTCCTTGCGCAGGCGTGAGCATTGCCGTACGGCTCATATTCTCACACCCTCCGCCCTTTGCTATGAACGTAATCCTTAAGCTGTCACCTGGAACAATTTCTGTATGGATTGCTGCCGGGGTATTATCACCAGTGTTTACACGGTCTAAAGGGTCTATTACAATTGACTTACGTAAATAGCCATTCTTGTAACCTCGTCTGATACCCTCGTTAATTGCTTTTTGAATACTACCTCCCACAATTTGTACTCCCTGACCAATCTCAATGAACACAACGGCGTACCCAGTATCCTGACAAACTGGAACGTGTTCCTTTCTTCCAATCTCTGCATTCTCCAGTATCTGCATTATCACTTCTTTACCCAGTGGTGATTCCTCTTTTTCCAGGGCATTTTTTAAAGAAGTGATGAGATCCTCTTCCAGGTTATAATTAGCATCCATACAAATTCTTTCAACACTGTTTACTATTTTTTCTGCATTAATTTGACGCATGAAAGTACAATCAACAAAATTGGAGTTAGTTAATAATTCACCGAAACCACATATTAAAACATAATCTTATATTTTTCCAATTATTTATCAAAACTATCCTGGTTTATGTAGGTACAAATTTATAACATGTCCATGTTTCTACATTGAGTTAAAATCTAATATTGATATAATATAAAAAAATTAATTATGTCTTTTAGAGCTGATAAATTATGCATAGACTTCGTGTATAAAGTAAACTTCGTTGGAATTTCCTGCCTGTACCGAACGATACCGGCCCGACCCCCATAGCCCCGCTGCCCAGCATCTTGCTTTCGCTCCTACAGAGCCTACTTTCGGCAAGAAAGCGCAGGGGCAAGGATGCGGGGCTAGAAATTGGGGCGGACGGGACATCCCTACGGGGTAAACAGTACTTTTGAAAGCTAAATGGTGAGTCATTTCTGATACCTCGCAGAATACCAGTTAAAGAAGATCTTGAGGAAATGGTACATAAGCTGCCATTTATATTAATGAACATAATCATAATTTCAGATATTCATGGAAACCTGGAGGCCCTAAATAAAGCATCAGAATATATTGATAAATTGGAAGGTAAAAAGAGGGTTGTTTGCCTTGGTGACATAGTGGGTTATGGCCCGAATCCGGTAGAGTGTCTTGAAATAGTTCAATCACTTACAGACAAGATATGTCTAGGGAATCATGATTATGCTATATCAAATATGGATTTAGATTATCAGATGAACTGGCTGGCGCTTGAGGCGATCAGATGGACAAGAGACGTATTGAATAAAGAATCTAAAGATGCAATCAAGAGATTTCAAGTTCAAATAGATGAAGGCAACGTATTATATGTGCATGCATCACCTGACAACCCAATGGCATGGAAGTACATTACCAACGCAAGAAATGCATCCTCAAGTATAGCTGAAATGAAATATCCTCTTTGTTTCGTTGGCCATTCACATATTCCAGGGATATATGCCGATCATAAGATAAATAGAAAAGCCAAAAAGACAATTTTATCTAAAAAAGGCAAAACAATCGTTAACGTAGGAAGTATCGGTCAACCCCGCGACGGTTCCCCCCTGCTTTCTTTTGCTGTATTTGATGACGTTAACTGGAATGTAGAGATAGTCAGACTAGCCTATAATTACCGGAAGACAATGGCAAAGATGCAGAAGCATAATCTGCCAGAATTCCTCGCTGTGAGGCTTTCAATGGGTATGTAATCTCGACAAAAAGTACAAAACCAGGTTTTGCAGCCATATACAAATCAATCAGAAGACCTACTCATACAACCCAAACACTTCCAATATATTGTGGACCTATTTACCAGATATTTTTTCAAATCACATCTGCTCTAATACCATTTAAAAATTGTAGAATATATGGTAAAATAAACGAAAGAAGGCGGGGGAACATTAGGGATTTATCCCTAATTGCGTGAGTCCGACACGCACCTCCTTACCCCGCCTTCTTCTTTTTATACAATACACCGTCACAACTTTTGAAAAACCTAGCACATTAAACCAGATAAAATAGTATTTCAACAAGAAAGGGTATTTATTTAGTTCATCTGGTTAAGCTTTTACAAATCGTTTTCCGGAAAGTTGTTTTACTAACCTTTTTACCTCTAAAATCATTAATATACTTGCAACATTGGATGCCGGCAGGCATGTCTCAGTAGTAATTTCATCAATTGTCTTAGGCGTACTTGAAAGAAGGGTAAAAATCTTGTTTTCTTGAGAGTTTAGTGTGAGACTTCTGACATCTTCGATTTTTTCGTCATCTTTTATGTGTATGGTCTCAGCAAGCGGGCCTAATTCCTCGATAATGTCATTTATTTCTTCAACAAGTTTTGCACCTTCTTTGATTAGCTTATTTGTTCCTCTGCTATAATTGCCGTCTATATTGCCCGGAATGGCAAATACTTCTTTTCCCTGTTCAAGCGCCCATTTTGCGGTGATGGTTGATCCGCTCCAGAGAGTTGATTCTACTACCAATACTCCAAGCGAAAGCCCACTGATTATTCTATTTCTTGGCGGAAAATTACGGCTATTAGGCGGTGTATTCAAGGGTAATTCTGAAATTACTGCGCCATGAGAGGCAATCTTTTCTGAAAGTTCTATATTTTCACGGGGATAGATAGCGTCAAGGCCGCAACCCAATACGGCTATTGTCCTTCCTTTCCCCTTAATTGCCCCCAAATGTGCATTAGTGTCAATACCTCTTGCCATACCACTTACAATACAAAATCCAACCTGGGCTAACTGTCGTGACAACTTTTCCGCCTGACATTGACCATAATAACTGCACCGGCGTGAACCAACTATAGCAAGGGCAATAGTATCATTCTTTACAATTTCCCCTTTAATATAGAGTACTAATGGAGGATCATATATTGACTTAAGATTATGAGGATATTGTTCACTTGAAAAAGGAACTATCTTTACATTTTTATTTTCAGCCAATTTAATTTCTTTATCAACATCGACTACTTTCGAAGCATTTACAATTCTATCAGCTATTTTGGGTCCGATACCGGGAACAGTTGCAAGTCTGCTTTTTGGACAATTTAATATTGACTTAGCCGAGCCGAAATGCTCGATCAGGTTACGATAGGTTATTGTACCTATACCGCTTATCATATTTAAACGAAGAAGGTCTTCAAATTCATTCATGATTTACATTAGAGCGAACTGTATAAATTATTGGTAGTGAAGACACTATATTTAGTTGGAAAGAACGTCCTGAATAACTTTATCACTTATTTTATCAGTGATTGTTACATCCCCAATCCTAGTAGGAAGAACAAGTCTTAGTTTCCCTCCAGTTGTTTTTTTGTCCTGATATAGCGCCCTGACAATATCATTTGGATTTAATTCATTATCTTTAAGGCTCAATCCTAATTCCTTAAGTAATGACTCCTGTCTTTCCAATACGGTGTCATCTGCAAGATTCATTTCCCGGGCTATTTTGGTTGCATATATCATGCCCATAGCCACTGCCTCGCCATGGCGATATTTTTTGTATGATGTAAGAGCCTCCAATGCATGCCCAATGGTATGTCCGTAATTTAATATAGCCCTCAGACCCTCTTCCTTTTCATCTAGTTCTACTATCTGCGCCTTAATCATGCACGAGTCGTGTATAATTTTTTCTAATGCAATATCATCAAGTTCTAAAATTTCAGGCAGATGTTTTTCTACATATTCAAAAAAAACTGAATCCTTTATCATCCCGTATTTTATTACCTCGACCATACCTGCAATTATTTCCGCTTTTGGCAACGTCTGAAGAGTTGCAATATCAATAAAGACTGCCTTTGGCTGATAAAAACATCCGATCATATTCTTACCTCTGGGATGATTTACCGCCACCTTCCCCCCAATACTACTATCAACCTGTGCCAATAACGTAGTTGGTATCTGTACAAAAGGTATACCTCTCATAAAAGTCGAGGCAACAAAACCCGCTAAGTCTCCTATTACGCCACCTCCTAAAGCGATGATTGAAGATTTCCTGTCAACTTTATGATCAAATAAGGCTTCATACAGCTCTTCTGCCTTGGATATTGTCTTTTGCTCTTCTCCGGGTTCGATGGAAACCATCTTGACATCAAAATTGCATTCCGATAGGCTATCAGAAACAGCTTTCCCGTACAGGGGGGCTACTGTTTTATCCGTTACAATAACGGCTTTGCCGGGTTTAATGATTTTAGAGATGTGAGGTCCTACCCGATCGAGGATATCCCTATCAATAATAATGTGGTAACTATCCTTGCCAAGATTTACGAAGATATTCTTCATTTGGTTAACTTTGTAAGCCATGCTGATTTTTTTGTCAAGTAAAAAGCAACGATCCAATTAAGTTTCAACAATTACGTAACATATTGAGCAAGTTCTTTGGTTTATAGTTAGTTTTCTCACATATAGATACTATAGTAGACGAATTAAATAAATCCCCCTCATTCCCCCTTTGCTAAAGGGGGATCAAGGGGGATTTGCCAACCCGACTGAGTCGGATCTGCGGGCTAAATTCAGGGTCGACCCAGGCGACTTACTTTTTTCCTTTTTTCTTTTTAGAGATTCGCTAAGAATGAATCAAGACGATTTCAATTCCTATAAACAAGCAATGGAATTCCTATTGCAGTCCATAGATTACGAAAAACTAACAAACTATAAATATGATGTCTCCAACTTTAACCTCAAGAGGATGAAAAAACTGTTGTCAACCGTAGGGAATCCTCACAAAAAAGGAACGTATGTCCACATAACCGGTACCAAAGGGAAGGGGTCCACGGCAATAATGATCGCCTCTGCTTTGAAAGAATCCGGCTTAAAGACAGGGCTTTTTACCTCACCTCATCTCTTGTATTTAGGGGAACGGATAAAGGTTAATGACAGGATGATATCGCAAAAGATGCTTGTACAATTGGTAAATGAGCTTAAGCCGTATGTCGAAAGAAAAAGGCTTAAGAACATCACCCTCTCCCCTACCTTTTTTGACACAATCACTGCAATAGCGCTTACCTATTTTAAAAAAAAGAAAGTAGATATATCTGTTTTAGAAGTCGGTATGGGAGGAAGACTTGATTCTACAAATGTTATATTGCCTCAGATTTCCATCATAACGCCTATCGGTTATGACCACATAGATACACTGGGACGCACACTTGACAGGATAGCGTACGAAAAGTCAGGAATAATTAAGGAGGGTATTCCGGTCGTTTCCTCTACACAAGCACACGAAGCCCTTTCAATAATTTCAAAAACCTGCAAGGAAAAGAAAGCTCAATTACGCCTTGTTGGAAAAGATATATTGATCACGGATATTAAACAAATCAGAAAGAACGGACTCTACGGGACTGAATTTACGATAAGCACATGGAGGAGAAAATATAAGAATATCTTCCTACCACTGGTTGGACAGCATCAAGTTGAAAACTGTGCTACGGCAATAGGTGCCACAGAGGTCTTGTCTGAAAATGGAGTAGTTAAAATAGATAACGAAAAGATCATAAGTGCGTTGGCAAAGATCAAGTGTCCGGCAAGGATCGAAGTAGTATCGAAAAAACCACTAGTTATATTGGATACAGCACATACGGTTTCATCAATGAAGGTCTTGAGAGAATCAATAAAAGAAAACTTCACCTTTAAGAGATTAATATTAGTAATAGGTATGTCGGGAGATAAAGATATTGATGGTGTTCTTAGAGAGATAACATATGCGGCTGACGAGTTGATTTTTACAAGGACACATAACCCACGTGAGGCAGAACCCAAACAACTAGCTCTTATTGCTAAGAGGACTTACTGTAAAGAACCAATAGTTATTGAAAATATTGATGAAGCTTTGAGAGAGGCTAAGAGAATTGCTGATAAGGATGATTTGATATGCATAACAGGGTCCTTTTATCTGGCTGCTAAGGTGAAAGAGATACTTAATTAGTTTCTGTTGCGGAAACACTATATTGTCACCCCTGCCTGCGGCAGGCAGGCTGAACCTTGTGCTGAACACGTTTCAGTATCGTTTTCAGGGTCTCTTAACATATTGATATATATAGATTCTGAAATAAATCCAGAATGACATTTTTGGCATTTAGGCTTTCCGCAACTAATTAAGCACATAAATTTATAATTGACTTAAATACACAGCCAATTTATGATGCTAAATAAACATAATATCTTATATTAACAGTTATGTCACAATGATAACGGTTGACATTATTAACGATGTTCGTTATCATTCATATTAGTGATTAAAAATTTTGCAAGTAAAGAAACAGAAAAGCTCTTCAAACGCCATTTTTCTCGGAAAATACCACAGAGTATTCTTAAAATTGTTCGATGGAAACTTGAAATTCTGGATGCAGCAGAGGTTCTTCGAGATTTGCGTATTCCGCCATCTAACCATCTTGAAAAACTATCGGGGGACAGAAAAGGACAATATAGCATTCGTATTAATATCCGTTGGCGCATCTGCTTTGAATGGCGGGGAGGAGATGCTTATAACGTGGAAATTGTTGACTATCATTAGGAGGCATTAAATGAGCAAGCAAAAACTACCACCGATTCACCCCGGTGAAATTCTTATGGAGGAATTTCTTAAACCTATGGGGATTAGTCAGTACAAGTTGGCAAAAGACATTAGTGTACCGGCACGGCGCGTTAATGAAATCGTTCAAGGTAAACGTTCCATTACTCCTGACACTGCTTTGAGGCTATCACGTTTTTTTGGCCTTTCTGAACGGTTCTGGATGAATCTTCAGGCACGGTATGATCTTGAAATGGAAAAAGATAGGTTAAAGAATAGGTTGGATAAAGAAGTTCTTTCGTATGCCACTGATTAATAATCAGTTATATATAAAGGAATGGATTGATCAGGAGGACCACATCAAGTCAATGGAACTAACCGCCTAATACGATGCTTGTGTAAATTTATATGCAACAGTCAAGGAGAGTTTTGATCCCCAGTTTACCACAGCCAATTTACGATGCTAGATAAGCATAATCAGGAATATTTTTGAGGTGAGATAGAAGTAAACCTCGAATATCCCTGACCTGAAGGACCGGGCTTTTTTCTATTTTATTTTTTACCTTACTATTCATCACCGGCCTGAAGTCTGAAGCTTTCTGGATTTTACGGGGTAAACTTGGAGGCATAAAATGGAAGGAAGAGTCGGCAGAAATGATCTCTGTCCATGTGGTAGCGGAAAGAAATACAAGAAATGCTGTATGCCCAAAGATACAGCAAGCCAAACAATCTACGTTGATCCTTATTCCGTTATGAGAACTTGCGCCTGGTGTGGAAAAGAGATACTGGAGGATAGTGAGATTTA
>JBHHYH010000057.1:0-20641 GCA_046757465.1 Candidatus Scalinduaceae bacterium
TCATTACCACTTTTAACCTTGCTGCCATGAGCAAGGACAATTACGCCTGTTTTCAATTTAATTAGATCCTTTCTGTTATTAACTTGCTCTTGGAAACATTTGAGATAGATTTTAGTAGATTTTTTGCCAACTCCGGATTGCTGCTGAAGTGTATGTGTGTGTAAGATGCAATGATATTGTCTTTATATATGCCATCAAATCCACATTGGCTTCCATTACTTTTTCTTTTCTCAAAAACGAAGATATTTTCTTCTGGAACATCTAACAATCTTGACCAATGGAATTCGTGTGCGCGAAATGTATCTCCCTTCTTACAAAGAGGATTGTCACATAACGCATTAACAGAAACATAACCCAACCCCTGTCTTTTATTTTCCATCCTGGAGGTTCCCTCTAATACTCCACACATCTTGAATGGCCTCCCTTCAGTATCAATTATCTTCTCCAGCAGGTACATCATACCACCGCATTCACCGTATATTACAGTTCCCTGACTGGCCGCATCTGATATTGCATTTCGCATACTTGTGTTCTTCATAAGCCCATCAGCATATAATTCAGGAAACCCCCCACCAATAAAAATACCATCTACATCATCAGGAATACGTTTATCATTAAGTGGGCTGAAGTAACTAATCCTTGCACCCAATGATTCAAATAATTCGATATCATCCTGATAATAGAAGCAAAATGCTTCGTCCTTCGCCAGTGCTATCTGTACATCAAATGTTCTATGGTTTTCTTGAAATATTGTCTTTTTATATTTTGGAAAATCATCGGCTGAACGGGCTACTTCGAGCAATTTATCTATATCAACTGTCTTAAGTACCATTTCTCCTAATCTCTCGTAAAGAATTGAAGGACTCTTATTCTCGGCAGAAGGAATCAGACCAAGATGCCTTTCTGGAATTGTGTTTTCTTTGTCTTTTTGCAGATAACCTAAAACGGGGATAGAACAAGTTTCCTCAATTGATTTTTTGATATAATCGTAATGGTTTTGACTTGCCACGTTATTGACGATTACACCTGCCAGGTTTATGTCTTTATCATACTCTTTATAACCCAACACCATTGCACCTGCACTTTGTGCCATACCCTTTGCATTAATTACGAGAATGACGGGAGCTTTCAATACCTTTGCCAGGTAAGCGCTGCTACCAAGATCTGTAGAATCAATACTGCCATCATATAAACCCATTACGCCTTCAATAACGGATATGTTAGCCTTAATAGCTGAACGTTCAAAGAGCTCCAGGCATACTCCATTACCCATAATCCATGTATCCAGATTTCTGGATGAATTTCCTGTAACACGGTTATGGTGTGAGGGGTCTATGTAATCCGGGCCAGACTTGAACCCTTGCACCATCATCCCCTTTTTGACTAAAGCGGACATAATGCCCAGGGTAACCGTAGTCTTACCCACACCACTATTTGTTCCTGCAATCATAATTCGTGGTATATTAATCATATAATCAATAAAATTGTTATGCCGCATGCAACCAACAACACTGCAGCCACAAAAACTATTCTTATGGTATGCCTAATATTATCCGGGACAATTTCATTTGTTTGTCCACCTATGAAGGGTTTATTCGAGATAACACCTTTGTATGTGCTGGGGCCACCAAGTTTAATTCCTAATGCGCCTGCAATTGCAGCTTCTGGAATCCCACTATTCGGACTGGGATGTTTTCGCCTGTCTCTTTTGATTATTTTTATCGAATTTAAAAAATCTGCACCACACATATAAGAAGACATAGGTAATATTATGGCTGCAATCCTTGCAGGGACGTAATTAGCAATGTCGTCAAGTTTAGCCGATGCCCAGCCAAGATTCAGGTATTTCCTGTACTTATATCCGACCATAGAATCCAGTGTATTAATTGCCTTATAAGCTATTGCAAGAGCAGGACCACCGATAAAGGCAAAAAATAATGGAGCAATTATTCCATCAACACAATTTTCTGCTGTCGTCTCTACACAAGCCTTTGTAATTTGTTGTTTGTTAAGATTATGTGTGTCTCTCCCTACAATTTGAGATAGTCTTTCACGCGCTTGTCCAATATTTCCAGATTCCAGCTCATTCATAACACCTTTCGCTTCTTTAAAAAGATCTCTAATAGATAATGAAAAGAAGATTATGATCGTGCTAATAGCAAATTCCCAAACCTTACCCAGGTGGCTAAAGATATTTATTATTTCATAGGTTAATAGATATGTTCCAGATACAATAATTCCCGCAAGAAAAACACCAGCCAATCGTTCCGATGCAAATGCCTTTCTTAACACCTTCTCCAGCAATTCGACACACTTGCCTATTACTCTTACGGGATGAGGCAACCATCTTGGGTCTCCAATTAAGATGTCAAGTATAAAGGCAATACCAATTTGCAAGGCCAGATAATCATACATAGCTTTTAACCACAGAGAACATTGAAAATAAATTCGAAATCCTAAGCACGAAATCCGAGACAATATCCAAATTTAAATTCTCAAAATTCAAAACTGCCTGAATTATCATTTGTTTAGGTGGTTTGAAACATTAGAATTTGAATCATTCGAATTTGCCCGCCCCGTTAGCTAGCAAGCATCTTACGGGGTGAATATTTCGATATTCGATATTCGGATTTTCTATGCTTTATTTTGGCTGCAGCTCCGCTGCGCTTTGTGTATCTGAGAAAATTTGTGTCCCAATTAATTTGTAAATCATATCCATCTTTATATGTTTGCGAACTAAGTCTGCAAGCCTATTATACTGCTCCTCCTTTTCTCTTTTTGCCGTAATCAGCTCATCACGTAATAAGGGCGAGATACTTTTATTTCCCCTGAGATAGTTAATAAGTCCCAGCCTGAATTCATCGTTGTCTAAAATACCGTGTACGTATGTGCCTATTACGTTTCCAGTATTAGAGACTGCGCCGTCAACCATGCTTATCGTGCCTGAGGCAGATTCGCCGTGGCGAACGCCTTTACCGGATCTTTCTGTAATTTTCAGGAATGGTGATATCCCATTGAGCAACTTTGTTTCTCCCATGTGAATCTCATAACCAGTTATGTCACATTTAATATTATTGAATATATTACTGTTGTTGTACATTCTTGCCTTGATTTGATAAGTATCTTTTTCCGGCTTAAAAAAAGTTATAGCATTAAGAAGCCCAAGGCCATCAATTTGGGATATATTAGATTCTGCATTTTCCGGGTCTTTAATTTGTTCACCAAGCATCTGATATCCACCACAAATCCCGATAACCATAGTACCTTCATTTGCAAAATTAACTATAGCATCTGCAATGCCATTTTCCTTTATAGCCCTTAAATCACCTATGGTATTCTTCGTACCTGGTAGTATGATCAAATCTGGTTTACCCAGGGATTTCACACTATCCACGAATCTTAGACGTACGTCCTTTTCTCGCTTAAGTATGTCAAAATCCGTAAAGTTGGATATTCTGGGCAGTCTTACTACTACAATCTCAATGGATGCCTTGTCTGGCTCACTATTCACAGATTGCAATTTATAATCGTTGTTTTCCAGACACACCGAATCTTCGTTATCAATCCTTATATCATCAAAATAAGGAATGACACCCAGGACAGGTTTATCTATTTTCTTTTCTAACATATTGACGCCCGACTTCAGTATTTCCATATCACCTCTAAATTTGTTAATAATTACTCCGCAAATTCGTTGTCTTTCTTCATTACTCAACAATTCTAACGTACCTACAATCCATGCAAATGCTCCCCCCCTATCAATATCAGTCATAAGTAATACCGGTGCATCAGCCGTTTCTGCAATCTTCATGTTAACAATATCACTATCCTTAAGATTAATTTCCGAGGGACTGCCAGCCCCTTCAATAACAATGATGTCATATTGCTCTTTCAATCTTGCATATGCTTTCTTAGCAATATCCAGCATCATATTTTTATTCTGATAATACTCACCAGCAGTCATGTGTCTTAATGGTCTTCCCATTGTTATTACCTGTGATCCATTATTGCCTGTTGGTTTGAGCAGGATAGGGTTCATCTCAACTGTTGGCTGTACACCTGCTGCCTCAGCCTGTGCCACTTGAGCCCTACCCATCTCCTTGCCATCTAGAGTTACGTATGAATTGAGTGACATATTTTGCGCCTTGAATGGGGCAACACTTAGTCCTTCCTGATGGAAAATGCGACACAATGCACATACCATAATGCTCTTACCTACATCCGAACCAGTGCCTTGTACCATTATTGCCTTTGTTTGCAAGTTGAATCTCCTTTAATCATAAACGTAAACTCTTCCTCGCTTGCCACTTCAGCAGTTTGACAGCTGATAATTCCTTTCAATGCGTTCAAGAGTTTTTGATTTTCCTCTCTGGTCCTGACAGCAACACGAAAATACTTGTCACTCAAGCCAATAAAATTCGAACAATCTCTGATAATAATCTTATCTTTTAATAAAAGATCGTGGATTCTTGAAGACGTTATCTCACCATTTTCAATCCTAACCAGGATAAAATTGGCAGATGGGTATAATGGGTTTAGGCCTTCTATTTTAGAGAGACATTCATATAGGAATCTCTTTTCTATTGACATAAACGATCTTGTATTCAATATAAACATCTCATCATTTATTGCAACCTGGCCTGCAACCTGTGCAAGTGAGTTTACGGTCCATGGTTCTTTGAACCGTAATAAATTATTAATAATAGATTCACATGCAACGAGATACCCAAGCCTGAGTCCTGGAAAACCATAAAATTTAGTTAATGATCGCACCACAATTAGATTTTCCATTGGACTTGCCTCTTTTATAACGGTAAACTCCTCTTCCTCTTCAACAAAATCCATGAATGCCTCATCCACAACTATTAATCTTTTTGGATAGTCTTTTGCGAATTCCAATATCTCTTGCTTTGTAACGAGCTGTCCGGTTGGATTGTTCGGGTTGCATAAGAAAACTACTCCCTCTCTAAGGTTTCTTAGTCTTGCATCATTCAAATCGAATGAAAAGGATTTGTTTTGTAATTGCTCAATATCAGGTGAATTTCTACATGAGCTAAGCTCAGCCTTGTCGGGTTTTACTACCTCCCCTTTGTCCCCTCCTTGTGAAGGAGGGGAAAGAGGGGAGGTAAAACTATCATTTTCCAAATTCCTTCGTTGGACCCGTCCGAACGCCCGCCTGTCCCCCAATGCTTCCTTGCGGAAGCAAGGAATGGGGGTCGGGCAGAGCTTTGCTGGGTGGGGAGGAGGTGTGTAGGGATGGTTTTTCGCTTGATAGTGAGTGAATTCTTTGTTTATATCATATATGATTTCGATAATGTTGACATTTGCATTGTACAATGCGTCTTTAAATTCACTGAATGTAGGTTGCAGGACGGCGCCCTGTATGGGTTTCAGGGCTCGTGGTATCAGATGAAAAAGCTCATTTGAGCCATTACCAATGATTATGTTCGACTCTTTACAAGAGTGTTTCTTTGCAATGGACTTTCGCAGATCTGTACATTCACTATCCGGATAGTTCAGGATATCATTAAATCGTTTCAGAATAACCTTGCGAACACTATCAGGGTAACCAAGCGGGTTTATGCTCGCACTGAAATCTATAATTTCATCCGGATCAATCCCGTAAGCATTACATATCTTATTTATATTACCACCGTGTCCATTAAGCATATCACTCCTTATTTAAAAGAAGACCATAGGACTATGCAGATTTTCATGCTATCCGGAACCTAAATGCCTCAAACAGTTCTCAATTTTTTTAGTGTTTTTATCTCACCTACACTTTTGGCACGAAGAAGTTCACTCAACTTTGTACTAAAATTAACTTGCGCTTTTGTCCCTTCACCTTTCAAATGAGGTATCTCTCTCGAAAGTTTAATTATCTTGTCCAAAATATAATGCTTATGAGTACCATCTAAATCATGGCCTCTTTTTTTGATGTGTTCTATTAAGTTGTGTTCTATTAAGTCAGGAAGACCCTCATAAGTAATTTTTCGAGGTACATGAGATTTTGTATATTTTACCTCTGCAATATGTGTTATTGCGCTTCGTTTTTTATTGCATCTGTGCGTTCTTAAAAATGCTATATATTTTGCATCTGGTGCTGAATTTTTTTGCACAGCTAAGACTTTTTTCTTTGTCAATTCCCAAAAAGCTGGATTTGTATAGATTACTAATACCTCTACAATATCTTTGATTTTTTGCTCTTCTATAACCTTTTTAGAATACATAGTATCACCAATATACTTTTTAAACAATTTAACCGTTTCTTTTTGAGAACACACTTCTGTGATATTTATTAAATCTTCCCACGAAAAAAAGAAAAATTCCTTTTTAGACAACTTTAATCCATCTCTTAATTTATTAATATCTTCATTTTTTATAGGTTGCTTATTAACATATACTAGCCTCACATTATTATCATATTCTACTCTTTTAATATCTAAGATAGTCTTATATTTCTCAAGCTGCTTAAAAATCGCCTTTCTACTTTTATACAGTTTGGATTCGATGAAAACTAAAAATCTATCATAAATTGTTAGCTGAAGATCTATCCTACTCTCTCCAGAATCATAAGAGACTTGAGTTTCAATATCAACTCGCTTTAATTCTTTTGGTTTTAAATTTATTTCGATCTTGTTTAAAAACTTCTGAACTATTTTTGCATTATCCTTTAGTATAAACCCATAAGCAGCAGAAACTTGGTCTTCTTCATTGCTGAACTTATTTATTAATTCAAATATATTGTCTACATGCATACCATATACATAGATGAGTTAAAGACAATTTATGTTTATACTGTGCTTATTAGTATAAAAGATGATGGAATACCCGTTAAAGCTTTTATGTTCAAATATGACCAACATTCTGCATGTTTGCAAAATATAGAAGGCATTTGGTAGGATGAAGCAGACTCTTAAGAATGTCGATCCATTTAATTCTTCACCGGATTGAAACGCTTAATTGAAGCACCTATTTTACTCAATCTCTCTTCCAGCCGTTCGTATCCCCTATCAATGTGATAGACGCGATCGACAGTCGATTCCCCTTCTGCGGCTAAAGCGGCGATTACCAAGGCCGCTCCTGCCTGAAGGTCACTGGACATCACGGTAGTGCCTGTCAAGTGATGTACGCCCGTAACAATTGCCTCATTAAGCTGGCATTTGATATTGGCTCCCATCCTATTCATTTCGTTAACATGCATAAATCTATTCTCGAAAACTGTTTCTTTAACGACAGAGGTTCCTTGAGCGATCGTAAGCAATGCCATCATAGATGCCTGAAGGTCTGTTGGAAAACCTGGAAATGGCCATGTGGTAAAACTTACTGCCCGCATTCCCCCCCTGCGCTTAACTAATATCCTATTGTCGCCAAGGTCTGTAATTTCAACACCCATAGTTTGCAACTTGTTTACTACGATACTCAAATTACTCAGAATAGCATTCTTCACGACAACTTCTCCACCCGTAATAGCCGCTGCAGCCATGAAAAAACCAGTCTCAATCCTTGAAGGCATAGCAGTATATTCTACCCCAGTAAGGGTTTTAACTCCTTCAATTGTTATGTAGGAAGAGCCAGCCCCATTGATCCTTGCTCCCATCTTGTTAAGCATATTTGCCAAATCAATAATCTCTGGCTCACATGCGGCACCGATTAAGTGGGTAGTTCCTTTGGCCAAACAAGCTGCCATCATTATGTTTTCTGTTCCTGTATGTGTAGGAAAGTCAAAGTAATAAGTAGTCCCTTTTAAACCTTTTGTACTTACAACGATGTTTCCGTTATCCCTCGTTATTGAAGCACCGAGTTTTTGGAATGCCTCAAGATGCATATTAACAAGCCTGGCTCCAATGACACAGCCGCCGGGAAAGGAAACACCGGCTTTATTAAATCTACCAAGCAATGTACCTGTTACCAGGAAAGAAGCCCTCATCTTCTTAACGAGGTCGTAAGGTGCCTGGTAATTATTGACTGACTGACAGTCGAGTACTATGGTCTTTGTCTTAGGATCGTAGTTGACTTTTGCTCCCAGTGCTTCAACTACTCTTGACATCGCTGCGACGTCACGTAGTGCTGGAACATTGTGAATGATTGTCGTTCCCTTGCTGGCCATAATTGAGGCTGCAATCATGGGAAGTACCCCATTTTTGACACCCAGAACTTCAACTTCTCCTTCCAGCTTTCCCCCACCGTTAATAATGAATTGATCCATGTTTATTTATCCTTTCTTAGTTATTAAATACGCGGATAAAGACGGTTGGGAATCATTCTAGCAGGTAAGTTATAGAATTCCAGAATATTAATTTACAGTAAGAGTAACCGGGTTAATTAAATTTATCAATTCTCGTCTGGCTTCCTCAATTGTCAGGGGTAATTCATTTATTGGAAACTTGTCCTTGTTTCGCAGTACCTCCATTAATTGGGCAATCTGAGGTAATTCTAATTTCACATCTTCGAGCATCCTGGAATCTGTAAAAACTTTTTCAGGAGTACCTTCCTTAATAATCTTCCCCTTATCCATAATTACGACTCTAGTCATGTAAACAGGTACAAGGTCTACAGAATTTGTAGCAATTATTATGGTAATACCCTGTTTTCTATTCAGATCTTTTAATAACTTCATTACTGATTTAACCCCATCTGGGTCAAGTCCACTGGTTGGTTCATCTAATATGAGTACCTCTGGCTCCATGGCAAGAATTCCTGCTATGCATATACGTTTACGTTGACCATAGCTGAGAGAGTTAATAGTTTTCTTTGCACACTCTTTCATTTCAACCAATTCAAGTGCATTCGTTACCCTGCTCCTGATCTCCTCATACTTTAGATTGAGATTTACCGGACCAAATGCCACGTCCTCCTCAACGGTAGGAGCAAGGAGTTGATCATTAGGATCCTGGAAGACCATCCCAACCTTTCTGAAGACCTCGCTTGGCTTAAACTCACTTAATTCTTTACCCTCTAATATAATTGAACCAGAGGTGGGTTTTAACAGGCCATTTAGGTGTTTCAACAATGTAGTCTTTCCAGAACCATTTGCCCCCAGTATGGCTAGAAATTCACCCTTTATCACATCGATGCTTACACCATTCAGCGCCTTAGTTCCATCTGGATACTTATATCTTAATTCTTTAAGCTTTAGAGTAATCACTATTACTGCTAAATATTTAAATAAATCGACATATTGTTTATATCAAAAGTTTTATAAATCCCCCTTAATCTCCCCTTTACAAAGGGGGAATGAAGAAGATACCTTTTTACAAAAGGAGAATGGAAAAAAGAATCTTTTTTCAAAACGGGTAATTTAAATATTATTTTCATTACTATTATTTTTTAGTGTCTTGGTGCCTTTGTGGCTAAATTTATGTCTAGGAATTTCAAAGAGATTCCGAAACAAGTTCGGAATGACAGACAAAGCAAAAGTGTCATGCTGAACTTGGTTCAGCATCTAGTTTGAATGAATAATCCAGTTTAAGCAAAAAAAAGATATTAAAATAATTCCACTCGATATGAACATAAGGTAATCGTTTCTTTCTAATGGAGCAAGTTGAATTGATAGAATCCTGCCTCCGTCATAACCTCTGGATATCATTGCCGAATGCGCATTCTCTGCTCTTGTTATAGATCTAATTATTAACATACCTCCCAGGATTCCAAAGGACCTTATGGTCTTAAACCATGTTTTGTAACCAAGTCTGCTCCTTTGTGAAGACATCATTGTTTCCGCTTCTTCCATTAATAAGAATAGGTATCTATATACGAATGATAATACTTCTATTAAGGTTTCCGGTATCTTCATCCAGCGTGCAGTCATACATATCTTAGTAATGGATGTAGTATAAGATAACAAAAGCAAAAGCATTACCCCCCCTGCCACCTTTGAGAATATCAATAAACCAATTAATAATCCCTCTTTTTTTAAAGCAAGTTCATATCCAAAAAGCGAACCAGAGAATACAACTGTTTCACCCTTATGCAATCCCATTATTAAGAGAATAAAGACCCCAAAAAAGAGAGGTAGCGTCATTCGTAACCAAACATTTATGACGGGAATTTTTATGGTCAATAGTAATATAAAAGAAGTAGTCAGAAAAATTAAAGGTACCACAATATTTTGAGAACAAATATTAATGATTAAGCCTGTACCTATGTAGAAGAGCTTTACCCTAACCTCTACATTTGTTAGCCAATTTTCTTTGTTCGCAAAATGGTCCATGATAACATGATTAAGTATCCCCATTATTGTTTCGCCTCATTTTTAATCATAGAATTATCGGTGATATCCTGTTCTCGTTCGAACGCCGTAGTTGAACAGGTATTTTCGTGATGAGTTTTTTTGTAATTATTTTCTTCAATAAATAGTTTGCGGATATTGTAACCAATAATGATACCACCGATAAGACCAGCAACAGTAAATACAAACAATAATAAGTCACCCTGGTCAGTATTAATATAAGGTTTCCTTGGTGGATGACCATATTTTTCAGCGTATTTCCCAACTATGCTTACGTCAATTCCTGTCCATTTCTGATCTTCAGGATCTTCTATTAGATTATTAGAGTTTGCCGTTGTTGCACACAAAGCATGTGATTGAATAAGACATAATATTAATGTGAAAATAATGAAATATTTTATCACAATTCCTAAATCCTTCAGTCACAATGGTGGGCCCGTCCGTACCGGATGGCCGGGCGGGCAATGTCGTGCCGAAGGACAGACCTGCCACAGGCATGGCCCACCCTACCGCTTCAATCCTTCAATTCCTTAATCCTTCAATCCAGTGTATTTCAAGCAGGTATTGCATCTGTTCTTTCCTTTACTACCCTGAGACTAAATAGGATACTCGGACGCACCTTATAAACGTAGGAAATTACCAAACCCACTACTATGCCTTCTGCAATGCACAATGGGCCCTGTGATGTTACCATGAATACGACAAAGATTTCCAACATTGCCTTCAAACTTTGTGTTACGGTGGCAAAAAATGACTCCCCCCCTTCTAATACTAAAAGCCCTAATCCTATGGAAGTACCAATATAAGTAAATATATCAGAAATTACTCCAGCGAAGAAACCACACCAAAAAAGTTTAAATCTTAATCTTTGCGCAATCCTGAATGCAAAATATCCCGAGAAAGAACCAAGTATACCCATAGAGAAGATATTTACACCCAGAGTCGTAAGCCCTCCATGCGCTAGAAAAAGCGCCTGTATAAATAGCGCAATACCAGCAATTATAACACTCACAAAAGGACCCAGTAGCATTGCGCTCATCCCTGTTCCAGCGGGATGTGCAGTTGCCATTCCATTTAAGGCTACTACCGGAATTGGAAAACATGAAAAGACGAACACAGCGGCACCAACAATTCCTACCAATGGTAAAAAACCAGGAACCTCTCTTTTCTTTTTCTTTAGTTTAAGTGTGCCAATGACGACAAAAGGTATTATTATGATAAACCAAAAGATGACCCATTTTGGTGGAAGAATTCCTTCTGTAATATGCATTGCATATGCGGCACGTGGCAACAGTAAAAGAGCTAAGATAACAAATACGCTTAATAAAAGTTTTTTCATATTTCCTTTTCCAGGATTAAAATTTGAATCTAAGGCCTACATAGTTCTGGAAATCTACTCCTCCGCTGTCTCTACCTTCGAAGCTTCTGCCTGCCGAACACATTATTGAAAGAAGTTCATTGAATTTATACCTGAAGCCAACGTTAAATTATGGTGCATCAGTCTTTGTGTGCTTTGTCACGAAACCAAAAACCTCTCCCAAAACATCAATCCTTTCGAGGACTGTATACTCACTAAAGAAGCCATAAAATAATTCGTCTTCAACTCCTTTATCCCTATGTATTAAGTATCCAATCTGAGAACCTATATAAAGAGATTTAATATGACGGTCAACTTCAGTGGCAAAAAATAATCAGGCTTACTACGGTGATTACCTGTAGGTAGAAATATTGCTGGTGTGGTAGAAACAGAGAAAAACCAGTCTGACTCGTCAATAAACCTGTATTTTGTATTAAACTGAATATCTCCTAAATGATTAACGTTACTCTTTTCATCACGATTTATATGGGTATAAGGTATTATAAGGTTTAAATCTGTTCTTTCCCCTAATCCGTAATTAGCATCAATGGGGAATTCTGTGGTATCTTCAAGCTTCGTATTATTTCTCGTATAAGGAAGATTTATTTCCCATTTGTTAGGACCAAGCGTAGCTGTGTCATCGGTAACGAGTGGCGGTCCTCCAGCTATAAGTGGGTTAAATGATGTTTCAGACACAAGGTAAATAAGCATTAAAAATAAAGAGAAATTGCATATCTTTAACACGCCGTTCCTAACGTTGTCTTCGTAAAAAAAGCCCGTATCCTTTGACTGTAAAAAGGTACGGGCTATTGGTATATGTGCATACAGATATGTGTATGCAACAAGATAATTATTACCTTCACCTTCTTTTCCATCGAAGAACACGTGAAGCAGCTACAGGCAGGTTTTCTGACTATCGAATCAACCTACTCATTGCACCTTCCCATCCGCCTGAGACGGACAGTGGTTTACAGTCACACAACTTGGCTGTGCGGCTTTGCAATTTTCGTCATCGATTACAGCGGCGGGTCCGTTCCCTCTTTTAGACGGGATTCCCTTTTCAAAACCTATTTCTTAGTTTTCAAGAAATAGGCTTAACCTGTAACCTTTCCATCTTTCTAATATTAAAATAAGCTAGGTGATTTTACTTTTTAAAACTAAAACTGTCAATCAATTTTATATTGTCTTTTTTTTATAAAAAGAAGTTCTATAATTCAAATATGATGAGCAATTATCAATACGTAATACTATTATGAATAAGTCTTTACAAAACCTCTTTTATTTTAACAGCATTTACTATTTTGCATTCTGTTATTGTGTAAACATCTTTTCAATGAACTCTATAGCAAAAGTTATTTGTTCCTCATCACCATCAATAATGTAATCTGGTTTTATGTCTGAATCTTGTAATACAGTGCCATCGGCTGGATAACATTCTCCAATCGTGAGAATCAAGGTGTGATTGTGATCCAGAGGAAATGTCTTTTGTATCGCTCCTTTACCATAACTATTTATGCCTACAAGTGTTGCCTTTTTATAATAACGTAAAGTTGCTGCGAATATCTCGGCGCAACTTGCTGTATTATCATTAATCAATATCACCAAAGGATATTCATACTCTTCGTTTGTATTGGAAAAATATTTTGTCTGACCTTTACCACTAACAGTCGCCAAAAGACGCCCTTCTGGTATAAAATATTGCATTATCTGGACGGCCTCTTCTAAACTACCTCCTGGATTATCCCTTATATCAATTATTAATCCACGAAGGTCTATTTCTTTAACATCCATCATTGCCCTTTTAAATCCTTCTTTAGTCCTCCTTCCAAAATGCATAATCTTAATATATCCGATATTATCATTAATAACCCTTGTATCGGAGATTGTATCATCCCTATCAAAACCCCTTATGAAGTCGAGTGAAGATGGTTCTATTTTTTTAAGTGAACTATATTGATCAAGGGATGCCATGATCTCTTCAATGGATAATCCTACCATCTCTCTAACATCTATATCTTTATAATAATTTTCTTTTATTTTATATATAAGCTTCTCTACAAGGGGAGATTCTCCTATTTCGTCTGACGAGAAATTGGGGTCTTTTTCTTTCTTAATTTCAATAAGAACCTTCTTATTATTAGAATATTCGGGAAGATTCAGATCGTGTGAATATGTTGGATTTAAGAAAGGGAGACTCAGGAAAGAAAACAGTAAAATGACAAAGGTTTTCTTTAATTTACTGTATTGGAATTTCAAAATATTTTCCTAAACCTTGTTTTCAAAAGTAGGATGGGCATTGCCCACCCTACTTGATTAATCAATTTAAGAAGCTACGTTTTCTGGAAATGCTTTTTGCATAAAGAAATAAGGAGCAAGGATTGTACGGAAGAAAACCATTTTTCCTTGCTCCTTTTCAAAAAAAGAAATTAACAATTAGAAGCAAATATTCATTTCAATGACAATAATTTGCTCCACCAATTATGGTTACTGCCCATGGTGAAAGTCCTACATTAGGTATCTCCTTATAATTGTCCGTATCTGCATCTAATACGTAAACGGAATTTTTTCGAGATGCTGCAAGATATACCTTTTTCCCATCTGGTGTCGTCGATGCAGTTTCAGGACTCACATCTAGGCCCAGTTTAATCCTCTTTAATTCCTTCATCTTTTCCATGTCAATGACATACACTGCATTTTCTGCCCGGCTTATGACATAAGCCTTTTTGCCGCCATTTACAAAATTGACTCCTGTCATATCTTTGCCGCCCGGAAATGTGGATACTACCTTATTGGCCTTTGTGTCTATTACGGAGACAGTCTGGTCACCATTGTTTGGCACAACCATCTTTGTACCATCCGGGGATGCGTAGGCACGCCAGGGGTCATCTCCGACCGGAATTGTTGTGACTATGCTGTCATCTATGGTGTCAATAACGGCAACCTGATTCGAATCACCGTCAGCGGCATAGGCATAACGACCGTCGATTGTCAATGTAGGGTTTGCAATCCCAACGATCTCAGCCATCTTGTTATCCATGTCTAAACTGGCCATTACATATGCACTTCCTACTTCCATCCTTTTTGCAAGTAACTGTTTTTCAACATCTATAACACCAACCTCATGTGCGCCCATATTAGAAACATAAACCTTAGAGTTGTTTGGCAGACATACAATACCATGTGGTTCAAAGAATCCGGCAATCCTGCTTATCTCCTTTTTATCTTCGATATCGACAACTGATACCGCTCCTACACCCATATTTCCAATATATGCATATTTACCGTCAGGCGTAATATCAAAGTGTTCCGGCATTAATCCGAGCCTAACTTTGGACATTTCTCTGGTTTTCAGATCTATAATAGCAACAAAATTGGAGTTTGTACCTGTTGCAAGTAGATATTTCCCATCCAAAGTCGCAACGGCCATGTGTGGGTTTGACCAATCACCACATGCAATGCGATCTAATATTTTATCCGTCTTCATGTCTATTACGGTGACATCACTGGAATCACGATTGGTAACGAACACAACGGACTTAGGATCAAAGCTTGCCTGTTTCTCAGCATAGCCAACGGATGCAAAAATCCATGATGCTATAATCATGCAGAAAATAAAGATACCTGTATTAGACAACCTCAAACTATTAAACATTTCTTTTTCCTCCATTAAAGATTTCAAATTTTCCGGAAATGTACATCAGTACAAATTTATTCACCCCTGGCAATCTACCTCCTTTCATAATTAAGTTGAATTTAATTGGTTATATCTCCTAATAACCCTAATGACAAAATTCCACGCCCGCCTGCCATTCGTCGGGCAGGAAGGTGAGGGTGAATTCAAAATTCTAATTGTGTTCTAATGCCTATAACGCTAGCTGTATCATTTGAACCCTTTCCGGCAGGATCAAATACCACTTGGAAACTGGGTGTAATGGCAAAGTGATCATTGACCTGGAATTTATAATAAAGTTCTGCCGCACTCTCTTCATCTCCACCGACTATGTCTAACATACCAAATGCAAAGGCAATCTCATCATTGACCCTTGAAAAAAATGGAGACCTGAACCGAAGACCGGCACTCCATGCACTTGCAATGGTTGCATCATTTACCTCTGATTCATTAGCTCCATAACGTGCAAATGCAGTTAGCCGGGTGGAAAGATTCTGATCTATGCTAACGCCAAAACCATTGTTATCCTCCATACCACCTTTTGTCCTTCCCCACAGGCGATAGTTACCTTCCTGTTTAAAAAAGAAGTGAGACCTGTACCCGATCTCAGCTATACCATAAATATCGTCTGTGATATTGGTACCTGAATTATCAAGGCTTTGCAATCCTAACCCAATTGTAAATCCCCTTCTGGTATCAAAAAATGCCAGGAGTCCTGGGCCATTGACAGGCACCTCCAATGTAGGATTATTTACAAATGCACTGGTTATGAATTGGGTGGTTTCGTCGTTAGCAACTGTATTAGAATCGAAGTAGTTCGTCAAGTCTATCTTACCACCCACAAGCCTTAATCTTTCGTCCAAAAGAAATGACTGCAGCCATACCTCCCGAACACTTACCCTGTCAACCCCATCGTCATCCTGTAATGAACCTGAATCGTCGTTGAGGCCTGAAAAACTACCAATGAGCTCATCAGGTCCGTTACCACCTATCGCCTCAAGATCCATGAAGAAGGTAGTATAAAGCAGTGGTTTAGCTATAAATAGCAAGTCAAAAGAACTTTCAGCAAAACTTTTTTCTTTTTTATCACTACTTATTATTTGTTGAAGGATACCAGTACTACTAGCTCCGATGGTCACCCGTTTCTCAAACTCCTCCTCAATTGAAGCAGCAATCCTTTCTGAAATACTTTCTCGTCTGGCAAATTTATGTAGTTTGAATCGAGATCTTGCCTTTTGTTTCAAGCCACAAATAGGACACCTCTTATCCTCACTCATTGTAGAAAACACATGCCCATTTTGACATACATATTCCTGAACACGTCTTATTTCCTCTGTCATATCCATCAGGGCTGCCCTATCTTTTAGTTCATATACTACATCTTCCAGTCTTCTAATCTTTTTATCAACCCTGCCCTCAAACCCAGCAACGGCCTTCTGGTCATGGGAAGAGACCTCCTGCATTTGTGTCGGTTTTGTTTCTGAAGAAGGCCTCGTAGCCTCAGATTCAATGCTGTCAACCTTATCAAGATATTTTTCTAACCTTCTAATGGTTTTCTCCATACTTTTTACACGCTTGTTTAATACCTCAAACTCCTCATCGGTTACCACAGCAAACACCGTACTACAGGAAAGTATAATAAAAATTAAATACAGTGGATAATAAACAAACTTCATGCAAACCTCCTTTCCCCTCGGAAAAAAGTTTTATAAATATGCAAGATAGGTCTCCTGGCTCGCGTCTAATATCTACTCTCTGCACCTTCCCATCCGCGTGAGGCGGACAGTGGTATTTCGCAGATTTCGTTACGCTTACAGTTGCGGGGCAGCGTTTAAAAACCTTCCCTTACATCCTGCACATAATTAATAAAATAATCATTGACTTATTAAGCTATACTCACATTTTTGTTTTTCGATAGGCCACCTCCTTAAAATAAAAAAGCCCGTATCCTTTGATTGTAAAAAGGTACGGGCTGTTCGTATATGTGCATAAAGAATATTATGCATACATACAAGATAATTGATACCTTCACCTTCTTTACCATCGAAGAACACGTGAAGAAGCTACAGGCAGGTCTTCTGACTATCGAATCATCCTACTTATTGCGCCTTCCCATCCGCCTTTAGGCGGATAGTGGTTTATGGTCTCACAACTATGTTGCGGGACGTGCAATTTTCGTCATCGATTACAGCGGCGGGTCCGTTCCCTCTTTTAGACGGGATTTCCTTTTCAAACTCCACTTTAAAAATGGAGTCAACCTGTAACTGCATTAATAATTAATTAAAAAGTCAAAGAACGTTTAATTAGTGGGTAATACTACTTTTTAACCTTATTCCTGTCAACTAAATTTATATTGTCTTTTATTAAAAGGGAATTCTATAATCCTAACATGATGAGCAATTATCAATACGTAAGATTATTATGAATAAGTCTTTACAAAGCTTCTTTTATTTTAACAACATTTCTTATTTTTCTGTATGGGTGGACATGGAACAGAACCGTACGAACAGAATACACAACAATCGCCTTTTTTAGGTTTTAACACTGTTTTACAATTCGTACATTCATAAAAAAATCGACATGAATCTGTTGGCATGGTTTCTTCCTTCGCAAAACTACATTCTGGACATGTAATAATTGATTCTAAGATTAAGTTTGACATTATCGCCCTCCTTTTTAAACCATTTTCAATCATCTTCTGAAAAGAAAAATCATTCAGAAGTTATTGACGGTTTGTAACCAATATCCTCTATAGCAGTTAAAAGCATATTTGTAGGAATATCTTTAACGTTATTGTCAAACCCCACAATTGCCTCTCCCTTTTCAAGGATCACGTTGACAGCTTTGACACCCTGGATCTTTGAAAGGGCAGAGTTGATAGATATCGTGCAAGCTTCGCATGTCATCCCTTCCACTTTAATTACGACTTGTTGCAGACCGTCATTCATTTGAGTTGCAGAATCTGATCTCCCAAAATGTCCATAGAGGTAAGGGAAAAGCATCAGGCCAACAGCAACGGCAGTTATTGCCCACAGGGCAATCGTTTTTATCCGATCCATTTTAACCTGTTTAATTTCACAACATTCATCACCCTTTTTTTTACGATAGGTAAGATAAAAGGCCATACCAATGAACGCAAATGTTATAATCATAAACAGTGGCCGATACTTCTCCAGGGAGGAAAAGATTCCTATACTCCCCATTCCCAATCCAGCCAGGATTAAGGGGCCCAAACAGCAACTTGAGGCCAAAATGGCTGCGGCGATTGTGCCGGCAAGTGTAGATACTGATTTTGTCTTCATTCAAAAACACCTCCCTTTAAATATTTGATTTATTCTTTAATGTCTTCAAAGAATTTGTAAAGTTTATTTAAGAATCCTTTTTGTATTAAAGAGTAATAAATTGTCTGGTTATTTCTGCGAGCCTTAACAAATCCGTATGCCTTGAGTTTGCTTAAGTGCTGGGAAATAGCAGAAACTGTAATATCCAGAATTTCAGCAATATCACATACACAAGCTTCTTTTACTCTATGAAGAAGATAAATAATCTTTAACCGGGAGGATGATGACATCAATCCGAAAAACATTGCTAACTCATCAATTTCAGGATTAAAACCTAATTTTTCTTTTAAAACATTTATATCTTTTTTGGATAATGTTGGTCCTATACATTTCATAATAAGAATCCCTTAAATAATATTTTAACTATTGTTGTTGAGACAGCGATATCAACATCGTTATGTTAATATCTGTCCGAATTTATTAGCTTGCACAACAGCTTAATTTGCTTACATCCTTGCCGAATGTGATTGCGGCTAGTTTCACTCCTTCAGAAAGTGTCAGGTAAGGGTGAAATGATGATACTAATTCCCTGACAGTTATTCCGTATCTTATAGCAAGACTAACCTCCATGAGTAGTTCTGCTCCTTCAGGGGCAAGAATTCGTGCGCCAACAAGCTTGTCTATTTTTGTATCCCTGATAAGTTTTATGAATCCTCTTGTATCACGAGCCGCCAGGGCCCTTGGAACGTGAGAGAGAGGAAGTTTAGATACATCTACTTCGAGTCCCTGTTGAGTCGCCTGTTGTTCGTCTAACCCAACGCCAGCCACCTGTGGGTCAGTGAATATGACCCATGGGAGTGCTGCATAATCTTTAATATTTATAGAGTTAGTAATCGCATTTTCTGCGGCCAAAGCGCCCTCATACGCTGCTGTGTAAACGAACGTTGGTTTCCCGATGACGTCACCAGCACCATAGATACCAGCAATGTTTGTTTGCAGCCTGTCATCAACTTTCAAAAACCCGGCTTTATCTAATTTAATACCTATTTTTTCTAATCCAAGTTCCTGTGTATTAGGCCTTCGCCCGGTTGTTACCAGAATATGGGAGGCCTGAAAAATTTGTTCTGTGCCATTAACATCAGACCTTACAAAGACTTTGCGGTTTTCTCGTACGGCTTCTTCGAGTCTAACTCCGGTTACTACGTTTATTCCTTCATTTGTAAAATAGTGTGTTAATTCATCAGTCAGGTCAGATGTTTCAGAAGGTAAAATGCGTGATGACCTCTGCAGGATAGTTACCTTTGTGCCAAATCGTGCAAATAACTGGGCACATTCAAGAGCGATATAACGTCCTCCTAAGACAATAAGTGATTCCGGTAATTCCGTCAATTCAAAGGCGGTCTCGTTAGTCAGATAGCCACATTCCTTAAGACCGGGAACAGGAGGAATAAAAGGGGAGACTCCTGTAGCTATGATAATCTGGTCAGCAATAATACGTTCTCCTTTAACTCCTATTTCATTCTGAGTTAAAAATTCACCTCGACCTTCAATGAACCGAATGTCTGATAGACCAGAAATAATATCGATGTACTTGGCCTGCCTTAGTTCATCTACTAATTGTTGTTTTTGAGAAATGATGGCTTTAAAATCAGTGA
Organism: Candidatus Scalinduaceae bacterium; assembly: GCA_046757465.1. GTDB lineage: Bacteria > Planctomycetota > Brocadiia > Brocadiales > Scalinduaceae > Scalindua_A. The sequence goes on from JBHHYH010000057.1 coordinate 20,195, forward strand.
TTGTGCTTTTAGAACGGACGCCATTGAAATGGTGATTAAGGGCTCGGTGGTGTGCTTCAGCGGCTCGTATGAGAGTTTTAGAAGGCACACAACCTACATTAACACATGTCCCTCCAATGGGAAGGCCATCGTTGATTATGGTAACCTGAGCGCCCAATTCGTTGGCCTTAATAGCAGCAGAAAAAGCAGCAGAGCCCCCACCAACAATAGCTAAATGGGTCTTTTTAGGTTTTGAGTTAGATGTAGCACAACAATCAGACATTTTTTTATCCTTATTCAGTATTTAAGTATCTACTACAATACTAACATACTATATGCTTTTGTCAACAAATAAATTTGATAGTTTCATTTCTGACTATTTTAACATTGTTATAGCAAAGGACTTAAGATATAATAAAGGGTCTAGACTAGAACAGCACACTCAAATATGCTATAAGTCTAGTCATG
>JBHHYH010000058.1:0-19680 GCA_046757465.1 Candidatus Scalinduaceae bacterium
TTATTATACCAAAAGAGTTACCTAATTACTGAGCATATACAACAGCGACTATTATTTAAGCAACTCATTAGTATTTCAAGAGGATGTGTCACTAATTTCTATTCTATCTTTAAAAATAATGAAAGGAGCTAAATTATGTATAGAAAAATTTGTTTACTTATCGTTTCACTTATCATCATTAATTTACTAGGCTGTGCCAATCCTACGGTTGTAAAATCCGTTCAAAGTGGTGACTATGATATGGAGTGCGTAGAATTAACTATAGCAATTGCAGAAGCTAAACGTTTCAAAGCAGAAGCTAAATCAAAGAAAGGTTTTACAGGGGGTAATGTTACTAGAGGTATACTTTTATGGCCAACAATCCTAGGAACATATTCAAATGCAAACGAAGCTATCCATGCAGCCGATGCTCGCATTGTTCATTTAAGTCGGATCAAAGAAGAGAAATGTGGACACAAACCTGGCGGAGATGATGAGATATTGCTTTGGGAAAAAGTAAAAGAAAAGAATACTATAGAAATGTATGAGGTTTATTTGTCTGTATACCCAAAGGGAACTTTTGCAGAAGCCGCACAATTGGAATTACGTAAATTAAACACGCAAAACGAAAATATGGACAATAAGGAAGCCAAGTGATTTTTAGATTAAAATTAATCATTTTTCTCTTACTTCTATTTATCCTTCAGTTAATGTTAAATATCAGGATAGATTTTTAAGGGCTTATCAAGAAGCAAGGGAGAGGAAGGGGGGATTATGAAACAAAAGAACGGGGCGTATTTTTCATCTTGTCTTATTTCCCTTTTGTCTGCTTTATTATTTTCTTCTTGTACAACTACCACTGGCACTCGAGTTTCTCACAACCAGGATACTTTATCAAAAATCAATAAGATTGGAATAACTGTTATAAAAAATAAAAAAATAGAAAAAATAGAAAAAATAGGGACAGCGACTATTATTTAAGCAACTCTACCCCACCCTCAATATCCCTCTGAATCTTTATGTTTAAATTTCCAGAAGCTAAAGGATAATTTGTGTGGTTAAGAAGAGAAAAGAAATTTACAGATAACTGAAAATGAATTGGTAAGAAATAAAACTAACCCCAAAATGGAAAATTTCCAGGTATCGTACGTATCATGAGACAAAATACTGACCATCTAACTTTGAAGTAAATGAAGTATTTATAATTGTACTTATATCACCTATATTATTCCTAAAATACACTTTACAAGATCGTAAACATTGTTTATTTTTACTATAACCTGTTTGGTTATGTATTGACCAAAACATGTAAAGATATACATGAGTTTTCCCTCTTGATTTATCTCAGGGCCGAGGCTGACGTATTCAGGACTTGTTGTGAGTGCATGGTCTAATACATCATAGACTAATTTTTCTCTCTCTGTACTAAAAAAATTGTATATTTTTCTCTTTCTTTCTGTTCTAATTGAGTTGTTTATTCCCAAATCTAAAACAGGTGGATAGTGGCCAAGTGTTCTAAAGTCTTGAATATCCCTCGATGTGAATTCGTAGTGGAAATCAGGATCTGAAGTTTTGTTTAATGCTTCACAGAAGACTTGGGAAATCTTTTTACTATACTTACTCTTAAGTCTTTTGGCTGTATCATCTCGGTTACCTATATCCTTAACTATATTCAAAGAAGCATTTATGCAGCCACTTATCCTTTCAATAATGCTTTCATCTAAAGTTATCCATTTTTCTTTTTGTCTATTCCATTCAGTTTTCCATGAATCTGGTGCAATGTTCCTCAATGGCGGATCGTAAGGAAGTTCCATGTTTCCAACTTGAGGCATTGCTTTCTTAACAGTAACTACGTCGCTCATATCTAATCCCATCATTTTAAATCCTTCAATAAATACGGGTTGTGCTTGAAGGCACTTATCAATTATTTCTGCATCTTTAGGATTAGATGCATCACGGAGTAGTAGTGCTGGATCAATAGAATTTTTACCTTCGTCAAAGTTAATAGCCATACAATGTATACAGGTAATAGTGGTTTTACTTGCTCCATTTATTTCTAAATTATTTCTAAAGGCTCTAAGAGCAATAGAAGGTAATTCAAGAGACTTGGCAATAGAAGAAGGTAATCGTAATAATGCAGCAGGATTACCTCTGCTTATGCCATGTGGCAAAATAAATACAAGTATGAGTACGAGTACACTAATCCTTCTCATCTTTTTTTAGGCTGTATTTGTGGCCTATTTGTTGATTAAAGGTTTGCTTCTCAGGTAAGCTATCTAAGTCAACTATTTACTTCTATCAAGGATAATTGTCAAGAAAAATATACCTGCTTGATTTTAAGTATTTCCAATATTGTAAATAATGGATATAGTAGCAAGTTAAAGAAGTAATTTAGGCTCGGCCTAACTATTTCTAACACTTATTTAGACAATTAAGAAGAGTCTATATCCCAAACCACATCTTGCTTGCCCCCATTCCTAACTTACGCAAGGAAGCTATGGGGGCCGTCTTCCTTATGCATCCTGATGTTTACTCTTCAAGAAATCCTCGAATGTTGCAAGTCTTGTTATTTCAATATATTACAACAATTTTTTAAACTATATTCGCTTTGATACCGATAAGTATATAAGGTATTTGCATTTACATTCTAAACTGTAGCATTTATTTCTAAAATCTTTTAGATGGTAGGAATCATGGAAAAAATAATGAGTCCAGGGCCGGTGAATTTCTACAGAAACATTACCTGTCTATAGGAGATAAAATCATGGTTGTAAAAAGGAATCCAAAATACAAGATACGAAAAAAGAGATTGAAAGACAAAAAGACTTGTTATGTTTGCAATAGGCTAATTCATTCTAAAAGGAATTGTGTGTCAATACCGCATAACGGAAATTACATTTACAGGCATGGTCGCTGTGATGGTAATTCAAAGGCATGGCAGAAAAATAAAGAATTGAATAAACCAATATCAGCAACAAAAAAACAAAGATTGTTACAGAAACAAAACGAAACCGGTTTAAAAGAGTGGCAAGCAGCCGTACAAATATGATTTTAAAAGCAATGTGTAACTAAAACTATTACCCTCCCCAAACCACATCTTCCCCGCCACAATGCTCGCCCGCCTGAATGACGTAGTCTGCTTTTTGGCGGGCCGTCTTCCCTACATATCCTGATGTTTATTTTTCCATCCTCAATATACAAGATCATTTCACCGTAAGAATAAAGAACTAATACAAGCAAGAGAAAAAGAAATAGAGGCTATGCTTCCTGATATAATCACTGATCTGCAATTCAGAACTAAAACATCAGTTGAATTGTCTATGCATAAGTATAGACCTGGTATATTTCCTAATGATACAGGATATACTGATACTCAAGACATAATACAGTTTCAGAATAATTTGAGTAAACCACATCAAAAGATATTGGGAGAAAAGGGTATTTTCCCAACTCATACAAATCTTGTTAATCTAGGTAATATGCAAATAAATCAGCATATTAGAATAGCCCCCAATGTTGTCAGGTTGATAGGTGAATCAGTAGCCAAGCAAATACAAGATATTGGGGAAGATGATGAGGAAACGTCATAATCACAAATGTATGCTATGGACTCATAAGGTAACATACATAGAGGCAAGGGAATGAGAAATGGCAGGTATTTTAATAGCACACGCACAATGCAGGCTTTCTAAAAACTATCGACAATATAGACAAAAGTTAAATTATTGTATTTATACTATTGAAAACTTTTATTTATGGTATATAATTAATAGTAATAATGAGCGTCTTACTGGGAGGCTCATTATCATTGTTTAATTTAGAAGTATAAGTAAATCCCTGTAAGTCCCTTACAGGGACATCGAAGGAAATCAACTCTTTTAAATAGGCGTTTTGCTATGCAGTTATTATAAGCCTCCCAGTTAATATATTTAATAGGCTTATACACATGACAGAAGCAAATAATATCCCTTTTGTTTAGTGTATAAGCCTTTTTTTTATGTCTCACGGACTGCCTCAATACTTTTTATCTTATCTATTTCTACAACAACAGAATTGGATATAATCCATGGTTAAAAGAATGTCCAACAAAGAAAAAATTCAGCAGAAGGCTGAGGAAGCGGTTGCAGGTATAAAAGAGAAAATGGAAAAGAAGGATAAGAAAACAACACCCCGCAAGAAAACAACACCCAGAAAGAAAGCAACCAAAGCTACAGATCGGAAAAAAATCGTTTGGAAGGTTTTCAATGACAGCTTTAAGGAAGTGGATTGCTTTCCTTATCAGGAAAAGGACAAGGCTTATTTAAGAGCGACTGAACTTACCCGAACAAAGAACAAGAATTACTTTGTAAATGAGGTATGTGTACCCATGGTAGAGGAGTAAGCACGAGAAGACCTTTATAAAACTACCCCTTAGTTACGGAATACCTGCCCTGACAGTCTTCTTTGCAATTGTTATTCTCTTTTGGTATTAATCTGAGTAGTTTAAATTACATTAATACCACCTAACGTTAAACACAAAGATAGGTTTTTAATAGCTTATAGAGAAACAAGAGTGAAAGAGAGGGTTATGGCAGGGATGAGTATAAGTGTTAATTTGTATTGTGATTATTCTAATAAACAAGGAAAGGGTTTAAACAAAAAAATAATCTATCTCCACATTGTCCTGTCAAGGCTGCGATATTGGATTGCCTCAGAGAGATGCTCGATAAGCACGTTATTGCTGTGGTCGAGATCCGCAATTGTCCTGCTGACTTTAAGTATTTTATTATACGCCCTTGCAGAGATGCCGAGTTCTGTCATGGCCTGATGGAGTAGTTCTTCTGACTGATTATCCAGTAAGCAGTGTTTTTTTATCTGCTTTGCGGACATTCGAGAATTGGTTGTGTATTTAAGCCCTTTAAATCTTTCCAGTTGTATATTTCGCGCTTCTGTAATCTTTCCCCTGATTTCCTCTGATGATTCACTTGTTGAAGTAGAGGTTAAGTCTTTATACTGCACGTTAGGAACCTCAACATGAATATCGATCCTGTCAAGTAAAGGTCCAGAAATCTTAGAGATGTAATTTTGAATCTGGCGAGGTGTGCAATGACATTCTTTCTTGGGGTCAGTATGGTAACCACAAGGACATGGGTTCATTGCACCTACCAGCATTATTTCTGCCGGAAATGTAACCGAGCTTGTTGCCCTTGAAATGGTAATCTTGTCCGTTTCTAATGGCTGACGTAATACCTCCAGTGTTTTCCTGTTAAATTCTGGTAACTCATCAAGAAAGAGAACTCCATGGTGAGTCAGGCTTACCTCGCCCGCATGTGGAGTACTACCACCTCCCACTAATCCTGCAGTGCTAATAGTATGATGTGGACTACGAAAAGGTCTTGTGGCTATCAGGGATTGATCCGAATCTAAAAGTCCGGTGGTGCTATATATCATAGTAGTTTCGAGGGCCTCCTCAAGGGTTAATTTAGGCATTATCGAAGGAAGTCTTTGTGTCAGCATCGTTTTACCTGAACCAGGAGGGCCAATCATAAGCACGTTATGGTTACCCGCCGCAGCAACCGTAAGTGCACGTTTAACGTGTTCTTGTCCTTTAACATCCGCAAAATCTACCTCATAATGAGACAAACTATTAAAGATATCCTCAAGGTTTACGGAAAATGGGGTAATAGATAATTCATCTGTTAAGAAGCCTACAGCATCAGATAGTGTCTTTACAGGGATAATATCTATGTCTTTCGTGATAGCTGCTTCTGGTGCATTATCTGCAGGGAGAATTAATCCCGCCAATCCTGCTTCTTTACATTTCTTCACCATTGGTAAGCATCCATTAACCTTTCTCACCCTTCCGTCCAAAGCGAGTTCACCGATTATGCCGTATTCATGTACCTTATCCGTTTTTATCTGGCTTGTGGCAATAAGAACGCCAGTTGCAATTGGTAATTCAAATAATGGGCCTTCTTTTTTCCTATCTGCAGGAGCTAAATTAATAGTGATATTCTTTAAAGGAAATTTGTAACCACAATTCTTCAACGCTGCCTTCACCCTGTCCCTGCATTCCTTAACTGCTGCGTCTGGCAATCCAATAACAACCGTTGAAGGCAATTGCCCCTTTGCAGCATATACCTCTATCTCCAGCATATAGGCTTCAATTCCATAAACAGCAACACTTTTTACCTTTCCGAGTCCGGCCATTGGTTTTTCCTCAATCATATTTGATTTCAAGGAAATTATACAAAAAAGCAGACATCTGGAATCCCTGGGAAAGCAAGTCTACCTCCCTTTCGGGAGGACTCCGCGATCGCCCTGGCGGTCATGCCATAGGCAGATCCGCCTTTGGAGGAGATTCCATAATCTCCGCATCTACTCATTTATGGTTTCCAATATGGTCACAAAACCCTACTTTCTCCATGTTATGGGCAGGAAGATAAGGATAACGGCATATATTTCTAGCCTGCCCAATAACATACAAAAGATTAGTACCCATTTGCAGGGGTAAGCAATTCCACTATAATTTTTCGTGGCGCCTGCGTCAGCAAGTGCAGGACCAATGTTGTTCATCATTGATGCCACAGCGCTAAATGACGTAATAACCTCTGTGCCAAAGATTGTCAGTACAAGAGAAAAGATACCAAACAGTCCAAGATATATTACAAAAAAACCTAATGTGTTGGTGAGTATGTCTTCACTAACCGGTTTGCCGCCAAGCTTAACATGCATTATGGCCCTTGGCCTGAGCAGTTGAACTAGCGACCTTGCACTGGATTTAAGAAGTAATAATACCCTTGCCACCTTCATACCTCCTGCAGTTGAACCCGCGCATCCTCCAATAAACATGAGAAGGACAAGAAAGAAGCGACAAAAATTCGGCCAAATATCAAAATCTGCGGTACAATATCCGGTACTAGTTGTCAAGGAAACTGCCTGGAATGCAGCATATCTCAGCGAACCGCCTATGCTTTCATATGTATGTTCTTTGATACCACCATTATAAGAAGACGGTTCAAAGAAAAATAATGCAAGTGTTATAAAACAAATTGCACATAATAGCAAACCAACAAAAAAGCGAAGTTCAGAATTTCCCAGTATCTTTCTGAACCTTCCTGTAACAAGTTGATAGTGAAGTACAAAATTAGAAGCTGATATAAACATAAATACCATGATAACAATCTCAATAAATAAGCTGTCGAAGGCTGCAATACTTTGATTCTTTGTAGAAAATCCTCCTGTTGACATTGTCGTAAAGGCGTGACATATAGCGTCAAATGGCTCCATCCCTCCTATCCAGAATAGCGGGATTACCATGGCAGTAAGTGATAAGTATATCATCCACAGTATTTTTGCTGTTTGAGCTATGCGTGGTTTTATCTTGTCTGTTGTAGGTCCAGGTGCCTCGGCGCTAAACAATTTGTGGCCTCCAACACCAATAGTAGGGAGAACTGCGACAAAGAACACAACGATACCCATCCCACCGAGCCATTGTGTCATACTTCTCCAAAAAAGAATGCCATTTGGTAGACCTTCAATATTCCCAATAATAGTGGCGCCTGTTGTGGTAAGGCCACTCATCGATTCGAAATAAGAATCACAGAAGGTATTACATACCCCTGTCATCCAATAGGGTAAGGCGCCAAAAAAAGCGCAGGACATCCACCAGAATACAACAATTGCAAAACCTTCCCTAACCGTAATATCTTCATTATTCTTATATTTAAAAGAATATTTGCATGCCAAACCAACTGTACCCGAAACAATGATTGCAACAGCAAATGCCCATATCTCTTCCTTTGTGCCAGAAAAAAGAGAGACACCTAATGGCATGAACATTATACAGGAAAGAAGTATTATGAGGTTTCCTAAGGTATGCAACACCAGGGGTATGTTCATTCTAAGTAGAACTTAATAGGAAAGAATACGATAGACGCAAGATAAATAACAATTTGCCAAAAGCAATTGTTTTCGTTAAATGACAAGAAGTTCTAACTGAGCGAGCGAAACGAGCTAAGTTCATATGTAGAAGTTTATCTTTTCTTACTAAAGAGAGCCTGGACCTTTTCAATAGCGTCTGGCAGAGTAAATACGATGACACTTTCTCCGGGATTTATAGCATTAATGCCTTTCGGGAGAAGCATCGTACCGTTTCTTACGATTGCTCCCAGGGTAGAGCTTTTTGGGAATCGAATTTTATTTAGTGTTTTTTTTGTGATTTCAGATCCTTCTTCGGCAATCAGTTCGATTGCTTCTGCTTCGCTATCACCCAATTTTGCAATTGATAGTATCTGGCCTCTTCTTACGTGTTGAAGTATCGCGCTTGCGGTGATTAATCTTGGGTTTACGACCACATCAACATTAACCTGATGGATTATGGGCACAAGCGCGGGTTCATTCGTAAGCACTACTGTCTTTTTCGCACCATGCTTTTTTGCCAGCAGAGATGTAAGTAGATTAGTCTGAGCATCTTCGGAAAGGGCAATAAAAAAATCTGTATCCTCGATGACGGCTTCTTTAAGTAAATCTATATCTGTGGCATCACCATGTAAGACTATGGTGTCCTCCAATTCTGCAGCCGCCTTTTCTGCCTTTTCCTTCTTTGGTTCGATCATTGTTACATTAATCGAACTGTCTTCAAGCCTTTTCGCAAGTTGTATACCTATTCGGCCTGTTCGATATATAATTACCCTTTCTACTTCATCTGCCCTTCTATTAACCATTGGCAGGAAATAGGGCAGTCCCATTTTTGCTACGAGTACAAAGATATCATCATCTAGCAATATTTCAGTTTTATGTGTGGGTATAATCATTTCACCATTACGTTGAATGCTCACTATTAAGAATGAATCTGTATATTCAATGCCTTCTAGTTCTGAGAATCTTTTACCCGCAATTGGAGCATCCTTAGGGACGTGAAAACCCCTTAAAAGAATATCGCCTATTGGAAAATCAACAGCAAACGTTGCTCCCGGTGTCTCTATAATCTTGATAAGTGAATCAACAATGATTTGCTCAGGATTTATCATATGGTCAACGCAAAACCCATTTCCTTTAAATAATGAATCTTTGCCGGTAAACTCGCTGTTTCGAATCCTTGCAATCTTAATTTTACGGCCGTATTGGTTGGCGATGATGCAAACGACAATGTTCACTTCATCACTGTTGGTTACGGCTAATACCAGATGTGCATCACGCACACCAGCAGTCTCTAATATATTTAGAGAACTACCGTTACCAGCAACTACAAGAACATCCAATTTTTCGGTAATCCTCCGAACCAATTCAGGGTTTTCTTCAACTACTGATATGTCGTGACCTTCTTGCGACAGCTGTTTTGCAATGTTAAACCCTACGTCGCCTGCTCCTACTATAAGAACTTTCATTTAAGGTTTCCTCTAACAAAAAAATTTGCTTTTGAACTGAATACTCCTGATTAAGCGAAAACAATTGTTCCTTCAACACACTTGACAGTTTGTCACCTTGAGGTAATAGTATTTTCAAGCTTCTTTTCCTCAATTCTTGAAATTTGAATCTTAATTCTGGACCACCCATGTAATTATTTTTCTTCTCAAAATCATCGACAAGTTCTCTTACTCTATTAAATTTTCCATTTTCAAAATATTCCTCAAGAATCTTATATATTTCATTCCACCACAGACGATTATCTGTCAATAAATTCTCAATCCATAGTGAAAAAAAGTTTAGTAATTTATCGTGTTGCTTTGCCTCTTTCAGACACTGTACAAGTTCACGCTTTATTTCTATATCATTCTCAAAGTGTATGACGAGTTCTTCGTATATTTGAATTGCCTTTTGACAATTATTGAGCAGGGCATGTGATCTTGCCAGCTTTAGTTTGCTTTGCCATACGGCGTGACTATATTCTGGTAAATCTTTAAAGTTATCAATTTGTTTTTTTAATATTTCTATAGTCCTCTTGTAATCCCCTCCAGTATAAAAGGCATTGACAATAATATCAAGTGTTTCAAAATTTTTACACTCAATAGCTGAGAGTACGTTGGCAGTTTTCTCTGCAACTCTATTATCCCCATCCTTGAGTAGCTTGATTAAAGGTTCAACAGCACTCTCATCACCAATCTGCCCTAAGGCCGTTGCCGTAGATTCACGAACACGAGCACTTTCATCAGAAAGCAAGGTTGTCAAATGCACAACAGCCTTTTTGGCTCCTATTTTACCCAGACTATCAGCTGCATACCATCTGACTCTTTCTTCATCATCATTTAAAGAATTAATCAACGGATCAATTGCCCTTTTGTCCTGAAACTTGCCAATGGCAACTATTGCAGATTCTTTTACCTTTGGATCTCTATTCGAAAACAAGTTGATTAAAGGTTCTACGGCTTCATCCGCCCTTAACTCCCCAAGTGCTTCTGCTGCCGCACATATTACACTATTTTCCTTGTCATTTAATGCGGACAATAAATCAATCAAGACTTCCTTGCTACCCAATTTACCCAGGGCTCTTGCAGCGCTTTCACGAACCTTTGCCTCTTTATCCTGCAGTGCTAATATTAAAGATTTTAATACAGATACGTCACCAATTTCTCCAAGGACTTTTGCTGCAAGAGCACGTATCTCCGTGTCATTATCTAAAATCAAATCAACAAATATCTTGACAACTTCAGGGTCTCTATGATTTGCCAGTTCCCCTGCAGCAAAAAACCTTACCTCAGGATATTCGCTTCTTATAGCATCAAGTAATAGTTCAATATTACCTTTTTCCTTTCCTGTTTCTAAAATCTTTATAGTCTTTTGAGCAATTTCTCTCTTTAATGTGCTGTTCTGAGATCTGAGTTTCTTGACGTCTTCTTCCAGCTTATCAACAATATCTTCTAACCATTGTTCCCTCGTTTTAACCTTGTTTCTGTCCCACCACTCTTGCCAAAAAATACTAGTATTACCATCTGACTGTTTTGTAATCTGCACTAATGCATCTTGAGCTGCAATTCGTAAATCATTATTGTCAGATTCTAACAAACTTATTAACGGTTTCACAGCCTCACGCGAGCGTGTTTTTGCTAAGGCGCCTGTAATAAGGATACGGGATTCAATTGGTTTTCGTATATTTAGGAGTACGCCTATCATCTCTTCTATCGCCTTCCTTGTCCTTATATTTCCCAAGGCGTTAGCAGAAGCGATTCGTATAGTCTCCTTTTCACTGTCAAGTAATTCAATCATGCTATCTAACGCCTTATCACCTCCTGTAAAACCAAAAGCCTTAATCAAAGAAATACGCACATCGTCATTTTCTGAATTCTTAAGGACACCAATAAGTGAGTCACATATAGTGGAAAGGTTAAGTCCTAATAATGAAATGATTGCGGAAGTGCGTATTGCGGGATCATCGGAATATAGTAGTTTCATCCATTCATCGATCTTTATTTGTAGCTCAGGGGTAATGTCTTGAAAAGTTTTATTGACATGGTTAACGGGTTTGGCGTCGACTGCTTTATTTTCAATTATTACTAGGCAACCATAAGTAAGTATATTTATTAAAAGAAAAAAAGATAAATAAGACCTTTTCATTCAACTTATTATATGCTGACAGAAAAGCGCTAAATAGCGCTAATATAGACTATAAAGATTAACTATGTCTCAAAACTTCTCACTTTTGCTCTTGAAATATACTTTATCAAAACTTCTTTTTATCGTCAATATAAAACAATATGGGGAAATATTAAGTTAAGTTCCTTTATAGAAAGAACTAAAGGTAGTTTTCCATCGACCAATATTAATATTGAACGTCTTTTTCTTCGCAAAAATTTGAAGATTGGCTTGAACATTTTTTGCGAAATTGTTAACATCTTGAACCAAACCCGCCTACGCAGAGAGCCATGCCCGCGCCTGCTGTCGGGCAGGGGCTCTGCCTGTTCTCCGCAGTCATCGTCCTTCGTAGTAGTGTCCTACTACGGAGTGAGGGCTCTTTAGCTGAAGGCCAAGGATGGACGGAGGATGGAAATGCGTTGTGGGCAGCTGCCGTAGTTCCACGACACGTAAAGAAGGCGGATATGCTTCGGCGCCGCGCCTGCCAAAGTCTTGTACGGCGGGCAGGGGTTTCGCCTATGGGGCTCAATAAAATCGTTAAAGGATGAATATCTTTGAAGTTTAATGGAAAATGAAAATAGTATCTTTTGGTGATATCCATGAAGATATTAGTAACTTAAAACCGTTGAAGAATGAGTTAGAAACTGCGGATGTTATAATAATTTCAGGTGACTTGACTAACTATAATGGTATAAGAGAGGCCAAAAAGGTAATAGAAGGGATAATGAAATATAACAAAAATGTGTTGGCGCAACTTGGGAATCTAGATAAGTTTGAAGTTGATGATTATTTAACCGAAAAGGGCATTAACCTTCACAGAAATGGATATATAAGAGATGGTATCGGAATCTTTGGTGTAGGTGGATCAAACCCAACGCCTTTTAGAACGCCTACTGAGTTTAGTGAAGGTGAAATAGAGACTTTTTTACTCGAAGGTTTTGAAAAGGTGAAAAAAGCCAGGTTTAAAATAATGGTACCCCATATGCCACCCAATGGCACAAAAATTGACGTAATCAGAAGTGGTGCGCATGTAGGGAGTCATAGCGTTCGTGATTTCATAACAAAACATAAACCTGATATTTCAGTAAGTGGTCATATACACGAAGCAAGGGGTAATGATAAGATAGGAAACACATTGCTCTTTAATGCCGGCATGTTTCGTGAAGGTGGCTATGTAAAAATTGTTAAACAATCAGAAAACCTGGTTGCTGAATTAAAGACGCTAACGTGATATAAATGGAATATCCAAAATTACGACAAATAGACATATTCCCTGTTGAAGCATCCGGTCGGCAGGCAATATGTCTTAGAGATCCACACAATTATGCCGAGAATCCCCTTTTAGTTCCTCATAATGTTTTTTTCATTATCAGCCTCTTTGATGGTAATCATTCGATATTGGATATACAGGCTAAATATACACAACGATATGGAGATATGTTGTTTAGCGATAATGTGCAAAAAATTATTCAGGAATTAGATGAAAATCTATTCTTGGAGAATAACAGATCCAAAGGGTTTATACAAAAAACAAAAGATGATTTCAGGAAATCAACCGTACGCAAAGCCGTACATGCTGGGACCGCTTACGAAATTGATAAGGAAAGATTAAGAGAACAAATAGATAAGCTCTTTACATCCGCAGACGGGCCTGGCAGACCATTATCATCATCAAATAATACTGCCAAATTAAAAGGAATAATGTCTCCCCATATTGATATAAGAAGTGGAGGACCGTGTTTTGCATGGGCTTACAAAGATGTTGCCGAATCATCTGATGCGGAACTATTTATAATATTTGGTATTGCACATTCTGGTACCAGGAATCTTTTTGCACTTACAAATAAAATCTTTGAAACACCATTTGGTGCCGTAGAGACGGATGGAGATTTTCTTGAATCATTGCGTGAAAAGCTCAGATATGATTATTTTGAAGACGAGTTTGTTCACAAGAATGAGCATTCAATAGAATTTCAGTTAGTCTTTCTGCAATATCTTTATCACCAGAAAAGGAATTTTAAGATACTCCCGGTGCTTTGTTCGTCCTTTAGTAAAGTAGCCGGGGATAAGAATAGTCCGCGACAGATGCCAAAATTTGAAAATTTTGTTTCTTCGCTCAAAGAGACAATTGAGACAAGCAAAAAGAAAACCTGTATAATTGCAAGCGTAGATCTTGCACATGTTGGTCATAGATTTGGTGACAGGGGACTTCAAGACGAAGCGTATCTCAAGCGATTAGAATATGAAGACATAAACATGCTGAAATATGCAGAAGATTTAGATGCAGAAGGGTTTTATAGTTCGATTCAGAAAGAGAACGACAGAAGGAGGATATGTGGATATCCGGCGATTTATACAATGCTCAATGTCCTTAAGGCCTCAAATGGCAAACTCCTAAAGTATTCACAGAGCACTGAACCGAATACAAATTCAACAGTGACCTTTGCCAGCATGTCATTTTATTAAAATTTTAATTAGCGCATTTCGTTGATAATAGTTTAGTTGTATTTTACTTTCACCTTTGAAAAAAGTTCCCGTAGCATCGATTCCGGATAAATACAAAAAAGATATTCTCTATTCATAACAATAGAATTATACCTTAACTTCTTCTCAATCTCTTCTGCCTCCTTTTCTTTCATTTCAATTAAAGACCTAATCTTTTCCTTCATCAGGCTATTAAGCTGTTTTAACCTGTTAAAAATCCGGTGCTTTTCTTCGCTATTGTGCATCTCTCTAGTTATTAGTCTTTTTTTCTCATTTACCATAGATTTCATTTCGGCGTCTTCCATGATTTCCCTGGAAGCGTGTCTCTCAGGGTTATAATTCATGTCTTTGATAACACGCTTAAGTTCTCTAACATCTTTAGAGGAAACATCATGAGGTTTATATGGCAGGTACAGAGTTGCCGTAATCATTGCATATCCGGGAGGCTCTACGCCGAAAAAGGTTCTTATAATTTCATCCGTAATCAGATCATATTTTGCCCCACCCACCCCGTGAATAAATAGGTCGGAAAAAAACATTCGTGAATACATGGTATTAACTATCGCCTTTGGGCGTATTTTTATGCCTGTGCTTATCAAGTGTTTTAGCTTTTTTAAATTTCCTGATTGGTTTCCATTCACATAAAAATCAAGACTCGTGACAATTCTATTTTCATACATTAAGTTTGCTTCCTTATCCGTTACTATTGATGCGAAAAGTTGTTTTCTTGGTTCATTCTCTTTCCATATCCAAAACGGCAATTCAATCACATGTCCTTTTTCCTTCAAATCTGGTAAAGGATTAGCCTTTGAGCTGATTCCTTTTAATTTGCGATATTCTTCAAGTTTTGCATTATATATTCTTACAAAATTCCTTATATCTTTGGCTATGTGCAGAAAGAAATTTGAAAAGGACTCCGTCTCGCATATAAGAGAAACAGGAATTTCCAGATTGCTAATGCCGAATCTTTGCAAGTATGTGTGTCTTGCACTGGTAAGTAAATCACTTAAACGTTGTATTTCCTTAAAAAGCTTTATTTCCATATCTATAAAATTAATAAATGTATCTTTCATGTCAGGATTGGATAAAATTCTAAGAACGTCTTTTCTAAAAGTTGTTAATAGTTTCAAATCAGTGTATCTGGCTTCTTCAAAAGCAAGACCTTGTGAGCTCGGGACAAATTCTATCTTTTCCGTAGAAGATTCTAATCCGTTTATGTTTGGTATGTTTAAACAATTATCATGGCAGGTATCATTATCAACGACCATATTTATTCCGATGCCTTTTATTTTCCTTGCAATAATATCTGTCAGACTATTCTTTATCAGTATGCCCGGGTGTGCAGGAGTTGGCGGGTATCCGGTTTGTATTATGAGTCTATCCGGAGTGTAAGAATTATGGAAGTAGGATGAATCCGTTTTGCATCCTATTTTCAATTTTGAGCAGATAGACCATATCCATTCAAAATACTCTCTGGACTTTTCTAATATTTCTGCTCGGGTATGTTTACGAAATTTAGGAAAGGGGATTCCATTTACATCAAACTTGTAAGATTTAAATCTTTCAATGTTTGAATCTATCAATCCGGGAATGTCTTCGTAAGCAGGCTTTATAATTATCTCTTTGTCCTTCTTTGGAACCACAAATGTTTCAATTTTCATATAAATTAGCTCACTACGTTCGCAAATTTATTAGTTTTGTTCCGCAAAATAGATTCCCGATCGGAGTCGGGAATGACAATTTTTTGTACACTTTGTCATTCCCGTGGTATTGCTCCATGTTTAAGCAGACAGGGAATCTGATCCTGACTTTCGTCAGGACATGTTTTCATCATTCGATATTCATTGAGATATTACACGGTCAAACAAGCCATTCCTGACGTCAGGCCATGGTTTGTCCGTGCCACCCATGTTCACTGTATTATTACATCTATCATCTTGCCTGTGGCTTCTTGCTTCTTGTCTATTCTTCCAATTTCTCTTTTAGCTTATGAAGCTTGTTGAGTGCATCAATTGGTGTGATTTTTGAGATGTCTAGATTCTTTATCTCCTCAGTTACCAGATTCTCGGGAGAATTGAAAAGAGGAAGTTGTTTTGGTTTAGTTTCCTCTTCTTTTTTATTAATAGTTGCAAATTTAGGTTTTCCGTTAATGTCCAGTGTTTCTGCCTCAAGATTGGCAAGTATTACCTTCGACCTTTGAATTACCTCTTTAGGCATACCAGCTAATCTGGCAACATGGATACCGTAGCTTTTATCAGCGCCACCCTCAATAATCTTCCTTAAAAAGATTATTTCATCTTCCCATTCTCTTACAGCAACATTATAATTTTTAATACCAGGAAAGAGCAAAGCCAGTTCAGTAAGTTCGTGATAGTGAGTGGCAAACAATGTTCTTGCTTTAAGATGTTCGTATATATACTCTGTTAATGCCCACGCAATGCTTACACCATCAAAGGTGCTGGTGCCCCGTCCCACCTCATCAAGTATTATCAAGCTACGTTTTGTTGCATTGTTTAAAATATTTGCGGCTTCATTCATCTCCACCATGAATGTGCTCTGCCCTTTTGCCAGTTCGTCCATTGCCCCCACCCTCGTGAATATACGGTCGACCACTCCTATAGTTGCTTCTTTTGCCGGGATAAAACTACCCATCTGTGTCATAAGGACGAGTAAGGCCACTTGACGAATATATGTACTTTTGCCAGCCATGTTGGGTCCTGTAATTACCATGATTTGATTATTTACACCATCAAGGTCAATATCATTGGGTATGAATTTCTCAACTATCAATGTCTTTTCCAGAACAGGGTGTCTGCCATCGACAATTTTAAGACAAGGTCCGTTTGTAATATCAGGTTTTGTATATCCGTTCTCCACAGCAATTTTTGCAAGTGATGAAAGACAATCTAGATGAGCAATAGCGTCTGCCGTCTTCTGCATGCGTTCAGTATAGACGCTTATTTCATCTCTAATTTTTTGAAATATTTCGTATTCTAATTCCTTTGCCCTTTCATCCGCAGTAAGTACTTTTGTCTCATATTCCTTGAGTTCAGGAGTAATGTATCTCTCTGCATTCTTAAGGGTTTGTTTGCGGATATACGTTTCGGGAATGCTATCCTTGTGGACGTTTGTGATTTCAATATAATACCCAAAAACCTTGTTGTAGCCCACTTTTAGTGAGTTTATGCCCGTCCTGTCTATCTCTTTTGACTGAAAGCTTGCTATCCAATTTTTCCCATTCCTGCTTATGTTTCGTAATTCATCCAGATCATGATCATAACCTTCTTTTATAATACCCCCGTCACGAATAGAGTGCGGTGGTTCGGATACCAGGGCAGTGCTGATAAGAACCCTAACCTCTTCCAAAATATCCAATGATTCGTAAAGTGATTTAAGAATGGGTGAATTGCAGACAGAAATCGTCGTTTTTAATTTTGGTAATACAGAAAGTGATTGTTTCAAAGAAATAATGTCTCTTGCATTAGCGCGCCCAAAACTAACCTTTGTTGTGATCCTTTCAATGTCGTAAACGTCTCTTAAAAGTTCACCGATTTCCTTGCACAGGTTTTTATTGTTATACAACTCCTCAATTCCATCCTGCCTGGATCTTATATCCCTTGATGTGCAAAGCGGACATATCATCCAGCTTTTTAATAATCTACCTCCCATGGGAGTTTTAGTTTGGTCTATTATACCTAATAAAGAGCCTTCCTTTTGGTGTGTCCTTGCCGTCTTGACCAATTCTAAACTTTGTTGTGTTGAACGATCCAAGATCAGTCGATTATCGCTTGAGAATTTTTCAATCTTGTTGATATGATTAAGGGATGTTTTTTGTGTTTCATCAAGATAATTGATCAACGCACCTGCAGCGCTTAGAGACGGGCCGATGTCTTCACAACCAAATCCCACCAACGAGGAAGTGCCGAAATGGCTAGTGAGTTTACTATATGCCGTTTCTCGTGAAAACTCCCAATCTGCGCGGTTAGTAATCATTGTGTTAAAATCTACTGATAGTCTTTCTGAGAGATCAAACTCTTTGAAAACAAAATTTTCAGGCAAAATACACTCAGACGGATTTATCCTTGTTAGCTCATCCAATAAGTGGTTCTTGATAATGTCCTGTACCATGAATTTCCCGGTCGAAATGTCAACCCATGACAAACCAATCTTATCGTCATTTAAGAATAGAGATAAAAGATAATTATTGTCCTTATCATTCAGCATTGTATCTTCGGTAAGTGTACCAGGTGTGATAACCCTTATAACATCTCGTTCAACTATTCCTTTTGTCTCCGTTTTTGAATCAGTCTTTCCTAAGCCATTTTGCAGCTGTTCACATACGGCAACCTTATATCCTGCCTTAATTAACTTTTGAATATAAGGCTCTGCAGCGTGATGTGGTACACCTGCCATAGGGATTGCCTTTTCCCCTTTAGACCTTGAAGTCAATGTGATGCCGAGAATCTTCGCAGCAATCCTGGCATCATCATAGAACATCTCATAAAAATCACCCATCCGGAAAAACAATAATGCATCCTCATGTTTTCTCTTTATATTCATGTATTGCTGCATCATAGGGGTTGAAAAGACCATCTTATTTTCCATTTTTACTAAGAAGGGGTTATAGCTGAAATCTCATTTCAATCATTCCTTAAAATACATTCACTATCATGGAATGTCAAGATATAAGCCAAGTATCCTTTCAATAAAGGTTTAAAAAATAAGTGGAAGTTTCCATTTGAGTTATTATAGTATTAAATTAACAAAATTGCTTAAGGCAATAATTTGTGATAATTCTTGAATGAATCTATTATTTTTTTGAGTGGAGTCAAGAACAATGTCTCAACTAGCCAGTAAACAATGTGTTCCCTGTAAGGGTGGAGTGCCACCCTTAAAAGGGGATGAATTAAACCGACTTAGCGAGCAGGTAGAAGGATGGGACGTAATTGAAGAACATCATCTTTCCAAGACATACAAATTCCCCAACTTTGTAAAGGCGCTTGAATTTGTCAATAAAGTGGGAAGTATTGCAGAACAGCAAGGACATCATCCAAATATTTTCTTGGCATGGGGGAAGGTTCGTATTGAGACATGGACTCATAAGATTGACGGTCTGACGGAAAGTGATTTCATCCTTGCTGCTAAGATTGACGAAATCCCCATTGCTAGGTAAAGCATCCATATTTTTAGATACCTTTAATCTAAATTGAGAGATTCATGCCAGCCCGAATTACAAAAGTCTGGCAGAGGCCCGGCCCGTACCGAACGGTACGTTCGGGTAAGGTAGCCGCAACCTTCAGGGCCTGCCCTGAGCGTATAGAAGGGTTGCGCTACTCACGTAAAATTGTCATAAACCCATCAGATGGAGGAAAATGCAGGCTAAGGCCTGCGACTACAGTAACATACAATATTAAATCACTCAATTTTAGATTAAAGGCAATTCTTTAAGAATGTAAGTTAATATATGGTTAAAAAACTTCTTGACTTTGGCAAATCTTTCAATTAAATTTCCTTAAAATTTAATTGAAAGATTTGCCATCACTTTAAACCATTCTAAAGATAGGTGTTTAATGAACTACACCTATCCCTCAATAGTACTTATATCTGGCTCTAATGTTTGGTTTTCCTATTTTCCGTTTCATAGGAAAAAATATGTTCCCCTTTCCG
>JBHHYH010000059.1:0-18924 GCA_046757465.1 Candidatus Scalinduaceae bacterium
AAGTTTTTTTGTAGGGAAGTAGTCTCCAGAAATGGGGACTACTCTCTACAATTAAGAAAGAAAGTTTTATTACGCCTTAATTTATTTTGAAAAAAGGAAAGGAGTAAACCAACTTATGAAAAAGAGATTTTTAGCATCAATGACTCTAGTTGGTATTATGGCTATAGGGGGGCTTTTTAGTAATTGCCAGGCACAGGTTATGACTGGCTGGTATAAGCCTGGCACGGCCTCATGGGGTGATTATTGGGGCATGTCAAAAAAAATACAGGGACCTATTGACACGGTAGTTTTTACCCAATCAAAACCTACATTGGAAGGCGACCCATACCATCAGTACCCGGCTTATGTTCCAAACGATAGTAGAATTGTCTCATATAACATGAAGACAAGGAAATTAAACGTATTAACAAAGGATTTCAAGAGCGCTTTTGACCCTTGCCTTTACTGGGATTGCACTAAAATCGCTTTTGCCGGTGTTCACAAGAGGGGTGATGACTGCCAGATTTGGGAGATGAATATTGATGGTTCGGGCTTGAGGCAGTTGACAGATGTACCAGGTATATCCAGAAGTCCCCTTTATTATGCTGCTGGCGCTATCGAGAAGGGTAAAGGTAGGGTAGTATCAAGAGACAGATACTTCGAAGGTGATTGGAGAGTACGTGGTGAGGTTGATAAATTAGGTTTCTTGATTATTGCATATTCACCTGCTGGAGAGTTGGATGAATATTATAAGCCGCAACACTTTGATCTTTACCGACTGGACCCACAGGGTGGAAAGTCAATGGATCGAATCTGTGGCCATTTGTTAAATGGTATAGATATGCCAAATCTGAATACGGTTATAGACAAAATCACATACAACGTGAGTTCAGATTTTGATCCTACCTTAACCCGCGATGGAAACATAATGTTCAGCAGCACACAGGCTAATGGGGTACACAACAATGGTAAAGGTAGTATATGCCTTAATGTCGATAATTGGGACGGCGAAATGGTAAGGCATATTTATGGTAATGAGTGCAACGAACAGCCTAATACTGCAAAAGTACAGGCAAAAGAGGCTGTAGATGGTTACATTTATTACATAGAGGCATTAGACTATAGTTCTGGTGTTGGTAATCTAGCAAGAGTGAGTTGGACGACGCCTCATTCAAAGACACACTCAAGGTTAACAAACGATGGGAGATTGTACAGGAGTCCTCATCCGGTACCTGATGGACGTATAATGGTTTCATCTGCAGAAAGACGTGATTTCGGGCTTTATTGGTTCGATAAAGAAAAAGGCACGGTGGGTGAGCTTGTTTACGATGATCCTGAGTGGAATGACCATCAACCACAACCAGTATATCAGCGATATAAACCAAGGTGGATAAATTCATTTAATGCAGGGGATCATTTTGGAGTTACAACCGTAACCTATCAGCCGTTTGACCAGGTAAATGTTGAGGGATATCCTCACTCATGGAGTACAACGATATGTTTTGATACGACATTGACTAATTTGCCAATAGGACCTTATCCTCATCAGAGGACAAAGGAAATGCAGCATGGCGATATAAAGGCTATCAGGGTCCTTAATGCGATACAGACCATTGAGCCAGATTCAAATAGGTTTATTGTTGGCGCTGGTAAACATCTGTTAGGTGGTGACCGTACAAGCAGCAACACTGGTACGAAATTTACCCAAAGACGCATGTTCGGTTATCAATACGTGGAGGATGATGGATCTGTAGTGAGCTCACATCCTGGCGATGAACCATATTGCGCTCAGATACTTGATGATAGGGGCATGTCAGTACAGACTCAGCTAGCATGGTCTTATGTAAGGCCATATATGGGAAGGATCTGTACTGGATGTCACTGGGGTTCGTATGACAAGAAGGGTTATCTCAATCTCCATACAAAAGCGCTTTATAATTGGTGGTTCAGTGATTTGAGTCATTATGATTCTCCGTTCATGTGGGCAAATCTGAACATTGATAGAAAGGGAAGATATGTCGGAGTAAAACATGGAGATGATGTCGTTGTTCCATCTGACGTTTATTATGGCGGTCCTTCTGGAACGACCTCTGCTGTGGTTGAAGGTCTGAACATTGATAAGTTAAGAACAGTTGATTTCAGAAGAGACTTACAACCAATAATAGACGCAAAATGTGCTAGCTGCCATGGTTCAAGTCAGGGACCTAATCTGAGTGGTAGTACAAATCTGGTATCTGTTAGTGGTATAGCTGCTTACAGCAAGGCTTATAACAGTTTACTGGCACCTCAGAGAAATAAGGATAGAAACCTTGGCGGTCGATATGTAAATCCAAGTTCAGCGATCAATAGTTTGCTTATCTGGCGTCTATATGAGGAACCTCTGTCACAGTTTGAGCCAAGAAAGAGTCCTTTCCCGTTAGAAGGAAGGGTTATGCACAACAAGTTCTTGACACCAGAAGAAAGGTTCTTGTTTGTTGAATGGGTAGATCTGGGTGCACAATGGGATAACATACAAGGTCCAGACCCTTACCCGGGTTATCGCAGATAAAGGAATCTCTATTATAGATTCTTTTCTGCTTTAAATTGTTTTGTAAGCTGGCATAGGGGATTAAAACTATGCCAGCTTTTTTTTAATCCTTTGTTCAAAATCCTATTGACAAGTAAAGGCTTATAAGTATAATGCAGCCTCAATCAATGAAGGGGGTAATGTGTTTTTTATAAACCATAGGTTTGTAGTGTTATAAATAAATTTCAATCGGACAAAATTGAAATGGAAAGGAGAATAAAGTATGACGCATTTAGTACGAAGATTTAGTGCATGTGTTAGCATACTATTGATAGTTGTAGCGTGTGCGTGGATGTCTGCAAATTTCTGTGAAAATACATATGCAGATGAGGCTGCTCCTACGTTTCAGGATGTGGCATCTTCGATTTTTGGTCAAGATGTTGGTGATGATGACTCAGGTGTAAATTACGTGTTTGGTTTGACTGCGAAATACACAGGGCCAGATAAAACACTACCAGGTGAGGGTAAGTTTAAGAACATATTTTATTACTTACCAGTAACGGCGATGTACTATAATCCTGATGATTACTATGTATCATCTCAAGCGGTTGAGGGTGAATTCAAGACAGAGGAATGTGTTTTGTGTCATACCGTGCAGACACCTAGAATCGTCGTTGACTGGAAAGCGAGTAAGCATTCAAAGGGTGGCAAGACAGATGCGATGGAAAAGGAACAGGTAGTTGGTTGTGATGCCTGCCATGGTAAAAATCATCAACAATTAAGAATGCCTACCCACGGAGTATGCGGCGAATGTCATAAAAAGGAACACGACGAGCATCTAGCTGGTGGACAGGGATCACATCAACCTACTCATATATGGGACGTTTCGGTTACTCAATTTGCATGGCAGATAGGAAAGCCGGGAGAAGAAGTGGCCGGATGTGCGCAATGTCATGGTATCGCTGGAAATAGGTGTGATGGTTGTCATACAAGACACCAGTTTAAGCCGGCAGAGGCCAGGAAGCCCCATAACTGTGGTGTTTGCCATATGGGTGTTGACCATTATGAATATGAATTTTATAACAATTCATATCACGGTAAAATACTTATGGCGGAAGGTGATACATGGGATTGGAGCAAGAAGTTGAAGCCGCAGAATTACCGAGTACCAACCTGTGCATACTGCCATATGGGTGAAAATGGCAATCACAATGTACAGAATGCTTCAACTGAATATGCACACATGGGTATGTTTCAGCTTGATAGAGGTGCGGAAAAACATAAGGCAAAGAGAGATGCATGGATAAAGAAGTGTCAGGGATGTCATTCTCCGCGCTGGGCGAAGATGCAACTAGAAGGTATGGATGAACAGATTAACATCAGCTTCACAAAATGGCGTGAGGCAGTTAACATAATCGTTGGTTTGTATCTGGAAGGATTGCTTGATCCTATGCCGGCTGACCTTGCACCTGACTGGACTGGTGGTCACACGATGAATCTGTTACCAGGCGGTCAGCCAAGATTCTATAATGTATCGGATATAGAGAGAATGGCTGTAGAGATGATTGTTTACCAGGTGACTTCGGTATACAAGGCCGCAGCGCATTTCTCAATTGATGATGTTACCTATAACAGGGGTGCGTTCCCAATGGACAGAAAACTTGTTGAAATTAAATCTGAGGCTTCTAAATTAAGAAGACTTGCAACACTTGAGAAAGAGGTAGGTATAGAACATAAGGCCTATGATTTCTGGAAACATGGTGAATACACTGATTTGCTTACTGGCTACAAGAGAAAAGAAGGTGATTATGATGAAAGTGATCCTGGTGCCGGAGGTGAACATCATTAATTTGTTGTGTATAGCTTAGTATAGTTTATTAGTGTATTTAGGAGGGTAGCATGGACATTATTAATCTATGCTACCCTTTTTTAATAAGGAGGTATTTACATTATGAAGACAACAACAATAAATGACATACAGTTAAAAGAAGCATTAAGGGAACAATGTCTTCCAGATAAAAGTGGACACTTTGGAAAATATGGCGGAAGATTTGTACCAGAAACCTTAATGCCAGCCCTGGAGCAACTTGAGAGGGAGTATCTTAAGGCCAAAGAAGACACGAAATTTAATAATGAGCTGAAATATTATTTAAGCGAGTATGTAGGAAGACCATCTCCTCTATATTTCGCAAAAAGGTTAACAGAGAAATTAAATGGTGCAAAAATTTATCTTAAGAGAGAAGATTTAAATCATACTGGTGCCCACAAGATTAATAATACATTAGGACAAATATTACTTGCCATCAGAATGAGAAAGGAAAGGATTATTGCTGAAACTGGTGCCGGGCAGCACGGTGTTGCTACAGCAACAGCAGCCGCTATGTTTGGTATGAAGTGTGATGTGTATATGGGTGAAGAGGACATGCGACGCCAGTCTTTAAATGTATTTAGAATGAAATTGCTGGGAGCGAATGTAATTCCCGTAAAAACAGGTTCAAAAACGCTTAAGGATGCAACCAATGAGGCGCTCCGAGATTGGATGGCGTCAGTAAGAAATACGCACTATATAATAGGTTCGGTGGTAGGTCCACATCCGTATCCGATGATGGTCAGGGATTTCCAGACCATAATTGGTCGGGAAGCAAAAGAACAAATCCAAAAGGCAGAAGATCAGTTGCCAGATTATATAATAGCGTGTGTTGGTGGTGGCAGCAACTCAATAGGGATTTTTTATCCTTTTATAGAGAATACAGAAGTAAAATTGATAGGTGTGGAAGCTGGTGGACTGGGCTTTTATGCTGGACAACATGCTGCAACACTTTCAAAAGGTGAAAGTGGAATACTTCATGGCAGCTTGAGTTATGTTTTGCAGGATGAAGATGGACAGACATCTCTGGTTCATTCAATCTCTGCAGGTCTGGATTATCCGGGAGTCGGGCCGGAACATAGCTATTTAAAAGATACGAAAAGAGCAGAATATGTTTCTGTCACAGACGATGAGGCAGTAAATGCCTTCAATTTGTGTGCACATTTGGAAGGTATAATCCCCGCCCTTGAAGCAGCACATGCAATAGCATATACGGTCAAGTTTGCACCGTCGGTTGCCAAAGATAAGATTATTGTGGTAAATCTCTCTGGAAGTGGAGACAAGGATTCCTCAGAGGTTGCCAAAAAGTTAGGGATGGAAATTTAGAACGTATCCAATAATCACAACTGTTCTGTTGAGTGTTCAGCTTGATTTCATATCAAAGTCCACAAATCGTGTGTAAGAAATTATGAATAGGATAGATGCCAGGTTTAAAGAATTAAAGGAGAGAAATGAAACTGCATTTATTCCATTTATAACAGCAGGAGACCCAAGTCTGGAAGCAACAAAGGCATTAATTATGGAATTTGACAAAAGAGGAGCAGATTTGATAGAATTAGGTGTTCCATTTTCTGATCCAATCGCAGATGGACCTGTAATTCAGTCATCTTATTACAGGGCGCTTTCAGGTGGGGTTAAGTTTTCCAATATCTTAAAGCTTGTAAAAGAGATTCGAAAAGAATCGGAGATCCCGATTGTTTCTATGATTTCATATAGCATCCTTTATAAAAATGGTTGTGAAAATTTTATAAAAAATGCCATAAAAGCAGGATTTGATGGTGCCACAGTACCCGACCTTCCAATAGAAGAAGCCGGGGGTATAATTGAAACTGCCAAAAAGGAAGAATTCAAGATAGTCTGTTTTGTTGCGCCTACAACAACAAGCGATAGAATGGAGTTGATTGTAAAAAGATCACAGGGTTTTATATATTATATATCCATTGTAGGTATAACAGGAGTAAGAAACGAGTTATCTGACGATATAACTAAAAATATTCAAAACATAAAAAGTAAAACAAACTTGCCAGTGGCTCTGGGTTTTGGGATTTCAACACCTGAGCAAGCCAGAATGGCTGGTAAAATCGCTGATGGCGTAATCGTAGGAAGCGCTATCATGAGGGAGATAGAAAAATTTAGAAACCAGGATGATAATATATTGATTGATAGGGTAGGGCAGTTTGTTGGTGAATTAGTAACAAGCACCAAACATTGAGGTTAGTATACGTAATTAAATTTTAGCCTATTTTTTATTCTTCTAAAAAATAGTATTCATTTTAAATTTAGGTTTCTTTTAAGTATCCTACCGCATTGGCAGGATTTTTTTTTGAGCTTAAATTAGTAAAAAATATTTGGTAAAATATTATTTTAATAAAGAAAATTATCAGATATGAAAAAAAAGAAAAACAAAGTTAGATACGGAATGGTGATAGACCTTCGTAAATGTATGGGTTGCAATACATGTTCTGTAAGCTGTAAGGTAGAAAACGATGTTCCCCCGGGGGTTTTTAGGAGCTGGGTAAAGGTTGTTGAGAAGGGGACTTATCCTAATGTAAGAAGATCATTTTTACCAATCCTTTGTAACAATTGTGAAAACCCTATTTGTCTTCAAAACTGCCCTGTGAATGCAACCTGGCAAAGGGAAGATGGTATTGTTATAGTTGATCCACATCGTTGTATCGGGTGTAAATATTGTATTGCATCTTGTCCGTATAATGTGAGACACGTAAATCCTATCAGAAAGATTGTACAGAAATGTACATTCTGTCATCATAGGGTAGATGCGGGATTACAGCCGGCATGTGTAGAAAGTTGTCCAACGGATGCAAGAATATTTGGAGATTTAAATGATCCAGATAGTGAAATATCTAAACTCCTAGCGGAGAATGCCACACAGGTACTAAAACCGGAAATGGGAACTAATCCCAGAGTCTTTTATATTGCAGCCGATAAGGATGCAATGGACCCTTTTGCAGTAAATAGTTAAACAATGGTTGAAGTAAGAGAAATATATAACGTACATCACGAAATGCCACTTGGAATATTAATTGCAAATTATTTCTACTTTACAGGATTGAGTGCTGGGTCATTTATCCTATCAACCCTAGCTTATGGATTTGGTATTCAAAAATACAAACCTATTTCCAAGAGTGCAATTATTCTTGCCACTGTACTTTTATTAGTTGCACCTATAAATTTGGTAGTTGATCTTGAACAACCATTTAGATTCTATCATCTTTTTCTTTACTTCAATTTTACCTCACCTATTACATATGGTTCGTTCCTTCTTACTATTTATCCCATAAGCTGTATAGTATACGCTTTTTTTATGTTCAAGGAAAATTTGAAATGGGCTAAAATTTGTGGTTTGATAGGAATACCTCTAGCACTTTTGGTACATGGATACACAGGGTTTATAATGGCCCTTGGTAAGGCACGCATACTCTGGAATACTGCATTAATGCCCACAATCTTTCTTGTTTCGGCTATGGTTTCTGGCATTGCATTGATGATTTTGGTTGTATTGATTATGTCTATATTCAAGGTCAAACAGCGTAATAAGCTTAAGGAATTGGTAATTGATTTGGGAAAGTTGTTAGTATTTACGATAATTACGGATTTGGCGCTTATTGGATGCGATATTGTAATACTACTTACTTCTCATCATGACGCATATCATGCTGCCATGCTAATATTAAAAGGAAGTTTTGCACCTTTGTTTTTAGGTGTTGAGATTTTCCTTGGAAGTATAATACCACTTATACTCCTATTGATGCCTTTTGTCAGAAAGAGTCTCATATCTCATGCTGTTGCATCTGTATTAGTTATGATTGGTATATTTACTATGCGTTATGTTATGGTTGTAGGTGGTCAGAGCCTACCACTTAGTTAAAAGGTGGTATTGATAGAATGGAATTTAGTGGCACAGGCTACCAGCCTGTGCCACCATTAAAATGCCTAAATTATGAAATGAAATACTAAATATCAAGATTCTTCAGTTATTTCATTCCTTTTCAGAATGACAAAGCAATAATGTCACTCTGACCCGAAGCCCTGAGCGGAGACGAAGGGAAAGCGAAGAATCTAATTTAGATTAATATATTTATATGTTTACAGTATCAAATGGTTTGGATATTTTATGATCTTATGACTTTTATGTGAAGATAAAAGGAGTTTACTGTAGTGGCAAAATTATCTAGAAGGACAATTTTAAAAGGTGGCTTAACAGGTTTAGTTTTTGGTATTGGAGCAAAAATAAGCTTAGGTAGTGTATTTAAGAAACTGACTCCCCAGTTTAATATAGCCCGGACATCAAGAAGGCTCCGTAATGGTATTCCTACTACATGTTCAAATTGTCCTGCTGAATGTGGGATATACGGATTTACCGATTACGGGCGCCTAGTGAAGATAGAAGGAGTTGATGGTAATCCAAACAATATGGGTAAAACGTGTTCAAAAGGGGAAGCTGGTCTTGATATGTTATATGATGAGGAAAGAATTCTCACACCCATTAAACGGACTGGTACACGAGGCGAAGGAAGATGGAAAAGTATTTCATGGAAGGAGGCTATTGAAGAAATAACTTCTAGATTAAGAGACTTAGAGGTAAATGAGGCACAAGAACAATTGGTTTTTGAATGTGAAGCTTCTTTAACAACAGAATTAATTGTTAAGCGTTTCATGAAGGCATACGGTTCTCCTAATGCTATAACTCATTCGAAATATGGTAATGAAAATAAGATGATGGCACAACGGCTAACATGGGGTGAAGATTTAGAAGTGCCTGACGTAGAACACTCCAAATATATATTGCTTTTTGGTGCAAACCCGTATGAATCACATACTTTTTTTATAAACCTTGCAAAAAGAATTGTTACCGCAAGAACAGAAAATTTTGCAAAGCTTGTTACTTTTGATGTAAGGATGACACAGACATCAGGCAAAAGTGATGAGTGGTATCCCGCAAAACCTGGCACTGATGCAGTTGTTGTGCTTGCAATGTGTAATGTGATAATGAGAGAGGGAATGGCTGATATAAATTTTATTGAGAATTACACCAACGTATCGGCTGAAATGTTAGCCAGGTATTTGAGTGAATATACGCCAGAAATGGCAGAACAAATCAGTGGAATTCCTGCAATGGATGTCATTAAGGTTGCAAGGGAATTTGCCACATCTAGGCCCTCAGTTGCAATCAGTGGAGGTGGTATTACGAAACACAGAAATGGCGTATATTCAGAACGATGTTTAATGCTCTTAAATGCTGTTACGGGAAATATTGATGTAAAAGGCGGCTATTGTATCCCTAGAAGATTTGCTTTGCAAGACCCGGAACCGCAGCCCAGCGGGCTGGTAAAAGGTTCACAAATATACTATCAAGATAATGATTCAGTCCTGGAACATGCAAGCAGGGGAGCGATTATTGATGCAATTAAGAATGGAAGACAAAAGATAGGCGTATATATTTCATACGAACACAATCCGGTATATTCCAGTCCCGATTGTGAAGGTACATCTCTTTTGTTTAAAGATGAAGATACTATTCCATTCTTCGTTGCCATTGATTCATTCATGACAGAAACAGCTGCTTTGGCGGATATTGTCCTTCCTTCAACAACATATCTTGAGAGAAGTGAATTGTTCTCTCCTCCAAGTTTTTCAATGGAACCTTTTATTAGTTATAGCCAACCGGTTATTAAACCACTTGGTGAAAGCAAATCTATCTTTAATATAGTTAAAGATGTGTCAAAAAAACTAGGCACGGATATTGGAAAATATTTTAAGATGAGTGAAGGCAATTACTTACAAGCATCAATATCTCATATTAAGAAACTGTCCGAGGCAGGTGGTATTTACTCTCTAATGGAACACGGTTACTGGTTTGATACTAAGAGGGAACAATCTCCATATAAACTTTTTGAGAAAAAGGGATTTAATACACCATCAGGAAAGTTCGAGATATATTCCGAACGTTTAAGGGAAAAGGGTCATAATCCTATGCCTACATATATGCCTATAGAAGAACTTTCAGTAAAGAAGGAAAATACTTTTGTCCTTGTACCGTTCAAGACGAATGTACATACGGCTGATAGAACAGCAAATAGTATATTACTCTCTGAAATACTCCATAATAACCCTCTCTGGATTAATGCGGGCATTGCAAGAAAGTATGGCTTGCGAGATGGTGATAAAGTAGAAGTTGTCTCTAAATTGGGAAGAATAGAAACCGAGGTAAATATCACGCAGGGAATACATCCTGGTGTAGTTGCGATGGCAACTAACTGCGGTCACTGGCAATTTGGACATATTGCACGGGCCGAACATTTTAAGAGTGACAACCCTCAGACATCACTCGTCTGGTGGGAAAAGGAAGGCAACGGTATTCATATTAATCGGATAATCCCTGCTTCAATGGATGATGTTGGAAGAGGACATGGGTGGATGGATACCGTGGTCGAAATACGAAAGATTTGAGTTTTTTGATAAAAAATGAAGAAAATAAGTTAACAAATTCTCCATTCCTCCTTTTATAAAGGGGGACTAAGGGAGATTTATTTCGTTACTATCAGTTAGAATATGGAATTCAAAAAGAAATATATAAAGTTGATAATTATAATTGCTTCTGTAAGTGCCGTATTTGCTGGTGCAGGAGCTTTTTCTCTGGTTAAATACACAACCTCTGCTAAGCATTTCTGTATGTCGTGCCATTGGAATCAGGGATCTTCTGATTTTTCAAAGCAATCTGCCATACATCCGAAATATGTTTCTTGTGATGAGTGTCATGCAGATAATTCCGAAATAATTCCAACAGGATTTAATGCTTCTCCTGAATTAGTGAATGAAAATTGCATCAGGTGCCATGCAGAAATTCAATTTACAAACGAGTGGAAAACACTAAAGACCAACGCGCAGGAGATACGGATAGAACACGAAAAACACTTAAAAAAAGTTGGTTTAAATTGTATTGATTGTCACAATAACGTAGCCCATGATATTTCTCCAAATCCTACTAATAGACCGCACATGGCAAAGTGTTTTGAATGTCATGTGTCTAGGGAAGAGGGTTGTGAAACGTGCCATCCCTTAGGTTTTGGGGAAATCGATTTTGAAATGGAGGATATCTCTGTAACGGCATGCAGTAGATGTCATATGAATTTCTTACATGAGGAATCAAATCCAGGAGATGAAGGGTTTCCACATAAAAAACATTTGGTTAATTTATTAGAGTGTGATGTTTGCCATGATGTTAATTTACAACACCCTTTATCGATTATCGAGGATAATGATTGTGGAGGGTGTCATCATAAAAAAACTGAAAAGGTGTGCATTGATTGTCATCCCCTACAGAATAAATTATATTTCGGAATAAGGGAGAACGAAAAATGGCATTATCCAGATGTAATGGCAACCGCTGGTATGTCATGCAATATTGGATGCCATGTGGACTTGAAGAGCGGTCATAGCTTTAAGTCAGTAAAACAGGCATGTATTACATGTCATGGAGAAGAATATGGAGGACTAGTTGACGAGTTTCAAGTATCCTTAAAACAGTCAATTGACGAAATAAAAAGACTTTTATCCGATACGATAGAATTGAATAACAAGAATAATATAAACAGGGAAGAAGTTGAAGACGGAATTGAAAGTAGTGAAAGGATACTGAATTTTATTGAAAAGGCAAAAGGTATCCACAATATGCAATATACGTTATTGCTAGTTAATGATTTGGAAAAGAGGTCAAGAAATTTGTACAATATGGTCTTAGAAAAATAGTAGTGGTTTAAATTTGACAGCAACATAAGATGTGTTGGATTTTGTAGTTATATAAAGCTGCATATAATAATCATCTTTCAGTGAAAGAAAACAAACATTTGCTTATGAATTAAAAAAGGATTTAGAATATCTAAAACTTTTTATAAGGTATTTGTTTTTCATCACTTATGTAATATATTATCAAAAACTTAATTTTGGCATCAAGCTTGCATAAAGCGTATTTTTCAATAATATTTTTAATAAGTTTTTATTGACATATATAAAAAAAAATATATAATTCAACGACTTCAAAAAAATCTTCGAAGTGATCAAAAGCGAAAGGGGGTGTTATATTTTTCAAAAGCAATTCAATATTTTCAATTCAACATTTCATACTTATACGTGTATTTATAACCTTTGTTAGTTTTTTTATTAATAAAAAAGGAAAGGAGAAGGTAAAGATAATATGCTAAGAAAGAGAAATACTGTATTTGTTGCATTGATGGGTTTCTTAGTTGCAATTTGTTTTAGTATCAACTCTGCAACTAAAGAAGCTGGCGCAGTAGAAATTATCACACACTGGGTACCTCACGAAGTTTATGGTATGCCGGGAGACCCTGATAATTCCGGTAAGGTCTTCTTCTCTGGTTTGTATGCTAAATATATGGGATATCCAAAAGGAGCTCCTCCATATCCTGGTAAATATTCAAGATTTTGGAGAACACTCCCTGCATATCGTTACTATATCCCAGACTACATGTACAACAGGGATGAAGTGAGGCCCTCAAACCCGATTAAGGGTCAGTTCAGGCTTAAAGAATGTCTCGGATGCCATTCAGTAGTTACACCTGGTATCGTAAGAGACTACAATAAGAGTGCACATGCAAAGGCAGAACCAAGCCCAACAGGCTGTGATACATGTCATGGTAACAACCATCAGAAATTGTTAATGCCAAGCTCAAAGGCTTGTGGTGTTAGCGATTGCCATGAAGATCAATACACGCAGCAGGGTCAGGGTGGTATAGGTTCACATGCTTCTTGTTCCAGCTTTGCACAGGTTGAATGTGCATGGTCGATTGAAAGGCCACCAGGAGATACTGCTGGATGTACTTTCTGCCATACAAGTGCAGAAGAGCGTTGCAGTACATGTCACCAGAGACATCAATTCAATCCTGCAGTAGCAAGACACTCAGAACAGTGTAAGGCATGCCACTGGGGGAAAGACCACAGGGATTGGGAAGCATATGATATTTCAATTCACGGTGTTGTTTATCAGGTAAACAAATGGAATCCAACTGAATTTGACTTTAGTAAAAAACTATCAGATGCTGATTATGTGGGACCAACTTGTGCATACTGCCATATGAGGGGTGGTCACCACAACGTTCAGAGACTTTCAACGGTTTATACAAGTATGGGTATGTCCATGGCAGACAGGGGAGCTCCTCTGTGGAAAGAAAAGAGGAACACGTGGGTATCGGTATGTGATGATTGTCATTCACCAAGGTTTGCTAGAGAGAACTTGCAGGCTATGGATGAGGCTTGTAAAGATGCGGGTTTAAAATACACTGAGACGTTCAAAGTAGCAGAGAACCTGATGTTGGCTGGGATGGATGAGCCAATGCCTAAAGACCTCTGTCCAGACTGGAGTGGTCAGCATATTTGGAGTTTGAAGATTGGTGCTTATCACGACGGTCCGGCGTATGGTGGACAACCAGGTGAATCTGGTGAGTTCAGGATGTCAAACTGTTCAGCTGTTGAGAGGGTCTGCTTTGAAAGTGTTGGATACTGGCAGACATACATAATGAAGGGAATGGCACATGGTTCGTGGAATGATGCTACGTATTGTGATGGATCCTTTGGTATGGACAGATGGCTGGTAAAGGCAAAGACATTTGCAGAAGAGGCAATAAGACTTTCGGAAATAGAAAAGAAGGTTGGTATCAATTGGGTGCCACAGGATTTCTGGAAGAAGGGTGATTGGTTGGATGAGTTGACAGGGCCGAGGATAGTGAAGGAATTCCCTGGGAAGACTATCTTTGATCTTTGCCCGGAACCAGGTTGGTTAGACACACATCATGCGCCGGCTGAAGAGGTAGAGTTCATCAACAGGAAGCTGAAAGAGTTGGGTATGCGGGCAGGTAAGCATGGATTACATCATTAATTTGATGCTCTTTTAAGATGCAAAGTACAGATAAGGGAGTTGGGCGTTTGTCCGACTCCCTTATTTTTAGTAGCGTCATTATAAAAAATCCCACCCTATTGGTGGGTTTTTTTATAATGACAATATTTAGCAAACTATAGTGAACGCTATAAACCAGCCCGTCCCCTGCGCCTGCGCCAGCCCGACGAAAGTTATTCTGGCGGGTACCACAGAACGGGCAGGCGAACGGCTAGACCGTGCAGGCAGGCGTTCTGGCGGGTAAGTAGACATAAAATAATGTAGAACACCCGTTTTGTCATTCCCACTAAAGCGGGAACCATATTTTAACAATTTATTAATATAGGTAAGGAAAACAATGCTGACGAAAATTAACAATGAAATCAGAAAACTAAGTATTTTAATACTATTAGTTCTATTAATGGCTTTTATTGGTTGTGGAAAGGCAAAAAAACATGTAGAAACAGGAAAAATACTATTGGGGCAGGGTAAGATTGTGGATGCAACATTAGAGTTTGAAAAAGCTATAGAAAAGGACCCTAATTTGGCAGAGGCATACTTTGGTTTAGGAAATGCTTACGTAAAAAGACAAATGCTAGAGGAGGCTATAAAGTACTATAGAAAAGCCATAGAATTAGACCCGGAATATTCTAAGGCGTATAAGAATCTATCAGATACATTTATTAAGATTGGTCCGCCTGAAACAGAATATGAGAGAAGGGCTAGGGCAGTTGAAGAAGATCCGGAAAGCACAGATGCACACATAGATTTGGGTGTTTTATATCATCGTTGGGATAATACCCAGGATGCAATAGAACAGTACGAAGAGGCGCTTAAATTGGGCCCTGATAATCCCTTTATTTATTATAACCTTGGTGTTGCTTATCAGGACATGGCACTCTTCAAAGAAAAATCGATACCCCTTTACTTAAAGTCTATAGAATTGAATCCTGATTATGACAAGGCTCATTATAACCTTGCAGTTTCATACCTTAAGACCAATAATCTTGAAGATGCTATGGGAGAATACAAAAAGACACTAGAAATCAATCCTGATTACGCTGATGTTTATGTTGATTACGGGATGATAAAGATTAGAGAGAAAAAGTTTGAAGAAGCAATGGGATTTTATGATAAGGCGCTGGAAATAGACCCGAATAATGTAGAGGCACATTATCAAAAAGGCATTGTCTACGCGTTTCAAGAAAAATTTGCTGAGGCATTGGCAGAAAATAGGAAAGCATTAGAAATAAATCCAAAGCATGCCAATTCACAGTTCAATATAGCTGTGATATACCACAAGAAGGGAGAATATGATAGGGCTATACAAGAATATAATCTGGTATTAGAGATGGATCGTCTTTATCAGGATGCCTACTATAATAGGGGCCAGATATATGCGGTAAAGGAAGACATGCCGAGGGCATATCAGGATTATATTACATACGACAAGATAGTAAAGGCGAAAACCGGTGTACAACCCGCTGCACTTGCATTGCGGGGTTTGGAAGGCAAAAAAGCTGTTGAGGGATTCATGTTACCAAGTTTCAAGGACTGGCTCTTGGAATATGAATAATTCCCAATTCCATAATTTTCATTTCATCAATATATATAAATATGCATATACATGTTTTTTGATTTCCTAAAAAAATATAAGTATTTGATTCTGATACTCTTATCTGGAATTGCCGTAAGTTGTGACAGGGCAGAAAACCATATTGAGCTTGGAGACAAATTTATCCTTGAAAACAAACCGGAGGAGGCTGCTGAGGAGTATAAACGGGCCGTAGAACTTGATGAAGGTATGGCTGAGGTTTATTATAAATTAGGTGTTGCATATCTCCAAATGGGCAAGTTAGAAGAAGCGACTAGAGAGTTCAGAAAGGCAATTGAAATACGTCCGGATTATGCTAAAGCTAACGAGAAACTATCTGAGACTTTTAAGAAAATTGGAGTTTCTGATGATGAAATTACGACATGTCAAAAAGCAATATACAGAAACCCAAAAGACATTGCCGCTCGTTTAAGATTAGGATTCTTATATCAACGGTTAAAGGAAATGGATATGGCTTTTGAACAATACAATAAAGTCTTGGAAATAGATCCTTATAATGCTAATGCTCATTTTAACCTGGGGGTTGCGTATCAGGATCTTAATTTGATTGAAAAGGCCATTCCCTCATACGAAAGGGCAGTTGAGCTTAAGCCAAGCCATAGTAAGGCACATTATAACCTGGGTATCGCATATATTGCAATGGATGAATATGACAAGGCAATAATAGAACTTGAAAAAACAGATGAATTAGAGTCCAATAATAAAGACTTATATTGTAATTTAGGCCTGGTTTATTACCTTAAGGGTATGGCAGATGAGGCTATTAATAGCATTAAAAAGGCTTTAGAAATTGACCCCGAAATGGCTGATGCACATTACTACATGGGTGTGATTTATGCCAGCAAGAATATGTACGAAGAGGCGATAGAAGAGAATAAAAAGGTGCTTATGGCAAATCCCGATTATGCTAATGCCCATTTCAATCTTGGCACACTCTATCATAAGCAGGGTTTATTAGACAATGCCATTGATGAGTATGAAAAGACTATCTTGATTGATCGGGGTTTTGCAGATGCGTATTTTAACAAGGGAAAGGTTTTGGAAGCAATGGGCAAGAAGGCTGATGCACGAAACGAATTTGAAAAATATAGGATGGTAAAAGGAACCGGTAGAGGCTCGCCAAGCCTTTTGTCTTTTGATGCAAAACTTACAGGGGCTATGGAAGAAGCAGACGCACGTAAAGAAGTTGAGAAAAGTAAGGAACTAGAAGAGAAGACTAAGCCCTGATATAATTATTTAGCGTCCTTTGCACACCTGAAACCAACACTTTTATTTCTTTCATCTGGATCACCAAACATCCTTACTGCGCAACGCATCTTGTAAACATTTCGGGCGAATAATGATCCACCTTTGATTATTCGCTTTCCTGTACTTTTTAAAGGACCTTTGGGATTTTTTCCTGGACTATTGTAGTAATATTCAGGATGGTACCAATCATTACACCATTCAGACATACTTCCCGACATATCATAACAACCATAAACACTATTTCCGGATTTATAACTTCCAACAGTTAACCTACCATCAGGGCCTACATTGCAGTTTCTAATTTCCCACACATTGCCCCATGGAAATCTTCTTCCATCGGTACCCCTTGCTGCCTTTTCCCATTCTGCTTCAGTTGGTAAACGCTTACCAGCCCATGCTGCATAGGCATAGGCATCATACCAATCGATTCGATTTACGGGATAGTCCGGATGGTTGTAATATTTATAAACATAACTTCTGAAAGCGTTCCCGGGTATATGATCTTTAGCGATAGGTTCCGTTTGATGGCATTTACTGTGGTCTCCAGTTCTAGTAATGTATTCCAGGAATTCCCAATATTGCGCATTTGTAACCTCATATTTGTCAATATAATACGCATCAAGATATACCGTGTGTTGAGGCATTTCTTCCTTGATAAAATCCTCCTCTGTAGTCCCCATTTTAAACTCTCCAGCCGGTACCAGTACCATTTCTTCCCATTCCTCTCTAAAGTCATTCAGTGTTTCTTCCATTAAGTGCCTTCTATCATTGATTCTTTTCTTTGCGATACTTTTTTTTGTATCTACGCCCGTATATTCTAAAATCTTTAATACAAAATCGTCGGCTACGCCGAGTTGTTCTAAGTTCTGTGGTCCGAGATTTCTGCTCTTTTCTAAATGTTCTAGCGCCTTCTTGTGGTTATTGAGTTTCCAGTATATACCAGCCAACTGCCAGTTTAGTCCGGGTAGATCAGGTTTTAATTTTTCAGCCTCTTTATACATCTTTAAGGCACCATTATAATCATTAGAATTCTCGCGTAGTGAATTCCCGCTTTCAATGTATTTCATTGCTTTCTTAAATGAATCATCTTCTGTGGGTTTCTGAATATCTTGTGCTATTCCTTCCTCTGTCTTTTGGGTTTCTTCACTTTTATCATTCACGGAAAGTGGTACCAGCCTTTTCCCATCTTGAGGGCAATACATACCTTCTGTAGAATATATTTTACTGCATTCAAGGCATTTTTTCTTCCCTTGTTCTTCAGATGCCTCTACGCATAAACTATAACCAAAAGCCATTATTGCAGTTAAAAGGAATGAAAACAAAATTCTTTTCAATTAATTTCTCCTTATATTTAGTTACTTACATAATGTTGTAATTTGACGTGTGTTTGCTAATATTTAGATAAAAAAATAAATTATACAATCAGATTTAATTAAATCAATATTAAATAAAAATTGAGCTTTTTCCTGTTTAAAAAGGTCTTGATATTGGGATTCTTTTTTGGTAATATCCTCGAACTGTTTGGCTAACAATAGATATCAAGATATTTAAGGTGTTATAAGATAAGAAATTAAGGAGGCTCCCATGGAATGTGGGCGTATGAAGGATAAGGTAATTAATGTTGTAAAATCTATATTAGACCTGATAAAGAGGCATAAGAAATTATTTGGGGTTCTCTTTATTGTTTTTGTGGCTGTTGCCTTAATTGGAGGGAGAAAATTTTGGCATTATGCTGAATCAAGTGAATTCTGTGGTAGTTGCCATGAGATGGACGTACACTACGATTCCTTTATGAGTTC
>JBHHYH010000060.1:0-18870 GCA_046757465.1 Candidatus Scalinduaceae bacterium
GCTATACTACGTTTTCTATGTTCCTCTTATCTATTAATTATGACACAGCCTCCTACTCGTCGGGCAGGCCTGTTATATCTCTGTGTATCCTGATGTTTAAATTTCCTTGACACTAAATCTGTCTTTGCTAAGATAAAAACCACAAGAAAGAATGTTGAATATAGAGCAAGGAAATCCGCATTCATAAAAAGTTTAATATTCCCACTCCATGATTTCATCATACCTTGTTCGAATTCAACTATCCATATTACATGGGCGATTAGCTCAGTTGGCTAGAGCACTTGCTCGACAAGCAAGGGGTCACTGGTTCAAGTCCAGTATCGCCCATATTTCAAACAAGGACTTTTAACAAACCTGTATTACCAGATCTATTCATTTTTTTGCCTCGCCCTAGCCAAAGCTTAGTCTTATTTTTAATCTAAAAGCAAATCAAATGTTAGTTTCTTTACTAAATCTTTTTATTTGATTGTCCTTACGTTTTTTCTACGTTCTTGCGAGCTTCCTGCCCGAAGGGTAGTTTGGCAGGAGCGGTGAACTATATATAAAAATTTGTTGTAAAAATAAAACTTTTAAATGATAATATGGACTACGCTTCTTTAATTGTTGTAGGGAGTTACAAATTGTCTGATCCGATTGTTGAAAGGGTATTTGAACTAAAGAAGAAACATAACGCAATTATCCTGGCACATAATTATCAATGTGGTGAGATACAGGATATTGCTGATTTTGTTGGTGATTCTTTAGGACTATCTCAGCAGGCCGCAAAGACAGATGCAGAC
The DNA here is from genome assembly GCA_046757465.1 of Candidatus Scalinduaceae bacterium. GTDB lineage: Bacteria > Planctomycetota > Brocadiia > Brocadiales > Scalinduaceae > Scalindua_A. Next base: position 780 of record JBHHYH010000060.1, read on the forward strand.
TTAATAGTATTTTGCGGTGTACATTTCATGGCGGAGACTGCAGCAATATTATGTCCGGATAAGACCGTTATCATGCCAGATGAACATGCCGGATGCCCTATGGCTGCTATGATCACGGCGAGAGAACTGAGGGAGAAAAAGAAACATTATCCAAATGCCAAGGTGGTATGTTACGTTAATAGTACTGCGGCGGTTAAGGCGGAAAGTGACGTATGTTGTACCTCATCAAACGCCATGAAGATTGTATCATCTATTCCAGAAAATGAAGATATATTATTTGTTCCTGATAAGAGTCTTGGTGCATACGTTTCATCATGCTTAAGTCGAAAGATGATTTTCTGGGATGGATATTGCCCCTCTCATCACAGGATACTTGCTGAGCATTTAGTCAAATTAAAATCCGAACACCCAAAGGCAAAGGTAGTCGTTCATCCCGAGTGCACGCCTGATGTTATTTCTCTGGCAGACCATGTTGCCAGTACCACAGGAATTATAAAGTATGCTAGTGGCAACCATACAAAGGAATTCATAATCGGTACTGAAATAGGAATACTGCATCGACTGCGTAAAGAAAACCCTGACAAGTCATTTATACCTGTCACACCTTTGTCTGATTGCCCTAACATGAAATTGAATACGCTGGAGAAAGTATTATGGTCATTGGAGGATCTTCAATACGTTATTACAGTCCCTAAAGAAATAGCGGTAAAGGCAAGACAAACAATTCAAAGGATGTTGGACCTGTCTTGAGTGTTGCACAATAGCCACTCGCTTGCCGTCGGGCAGGCGAACAAGTTCGAAGTGCCTAAAGTGACCTAAAGTAAATTAAAGTGCTTATTTTTTAGCTGTGTGAACTACGAATTAGGTATTTACGATTGAAGAATTAAGAGATTGAGGAATTAACAAATCCCCCTGACCCCCTTTGTAAAAGGGGGAATAAGATATGGTCAACTGTTCCTCACATGTATTCCTTAAGATACTTTCCGGTGTAAGACTTTTTTAATTTAACGATCTTCTCCGGCGTGCCGTATCCTACCACATAACCACCTTCATCCCCTCCTTCAGGTCCAAGGTCAATTATGTGGTCAGCACATTTTATAACATCAAGGTTGTGTTCAATAACAATTACAGAGTGTCCATTATTGATTAGGTTCTGGAAACAATCAAGCAGCTTCCTTATATCATCGAAATGCAGGCCTGTTGTAGGCTCATCGAAGATAAAGAGCATTTCTTCGCCTTTGCCTTTTGCCATATAGGTTGCTAATTTCAACCGTTGTGCCTCACCCCCGGAAAGTGTTGTTGCTGGTTGTCCCAATCTTAAGTAGCCCAACCCTGTATCCTCAAGGTATTGTAATCCTTTTTTAATGTGTGATAAAGCTCTGAATAAGCCCATGCTCATTTCTGAGGTTAAGGCACGCCCAGAGCGTGTAGAAAAGAACTCCATTGCCTCTTTTACGGTCATTTCTAAAACTTCATGAATGTTTTTCCTTTTATAGCTTGCAGCCAGAATATCTTTCCTGAAACGCTTGCCGTGGCACTGATCGCAAGTTACATATATATCGGCAAGAAACTGCATATCTACCTTTATATAACCACAGCCGTCACAATAATCACATCTACCACCTTTAACGTTAAAAGAAAAAGAACTCGGAGTATAGTTACGCAACCTTGCTTCTCTGGTAGAGGCGAATATCTTTCTTATAAAATCAAATACCTTTACGTACGTAACGGGGTTTGACCTGGGTGTTCGACCAATAGGCGATTGATCCACCATGATTACGTCATCTATATGGCCGTTGATACTTATCTTTTTGTGGCTTCCTATAAGACCATGATATATACCCATTTTCCTTTTAAGGGCGCCGTACAGTGTGTCCTGAACAAGAGTGCTTTTACCCGAACCAGACACGCCTGTTACGCAAACAAATACTTTAAGGGGAAAGTCCACATCAATATTTTTCAAATTGTTTTCAGATGCACACATAATCTCGATATTATCTCCTGTGGTTTTTCTCCTGGCCAAAGGTTGTTCAATCTTTTTGTTACCTTTCAAATACCGGCCTGTTATTGAACTGTTTCCGGAGGGTATGTTTTTAGTATTCCCACTATAAACTACGTCGCCGCCGTTTCTACCTGCTCCCGGACCAAGGTCTATTAAGAAGTCTGTAGACTTGATTATTTCTTTATCGTGCTCGACTACCACAACCGTGTTTCCAATATCTCTAAGTTGTTTTAGTATATTGATAAGACGTTTGGTATCCCTTGGATGCAGTCCAATACTTGGTTCGTCCAGTATATATAATGTATTAACAAGCGATGCGCCGAGTGAAGTGGTCAGGTTTACTCTTTGGGCCTCACCACCTGATAGGGTTCTAGTCATCCGATCCAGCGTCAAATATCCCAATCCAACTTTAACCATGTAACCAAGCCTTTTCTTTATCTCCAGCAATATGAGCCTTGCCACTTCCTCCTCGAATCTTGTGAGCTTTATTTCTTTAAATAAGTTATAGGTATTATCAATAGACATTTTGCATATATCTGAAATGTTCAACTGATTAATCCTTACGTTATGAGCAGACGGATTTAACCTGGTACCATTGCATTCTGAACATATAGCATAACTGCGATATCTACTAAGAAATACTCGAACGTGCATTTTATACTTCTTCCCCTCTAACCAATCGAAAAATTCATTGATACCGCAAAAGTCTTTTGTGCTTTCTTTAATTAATTTTATCTGGTTTCTATTCAGTTTATAGAATGGTGTATTTAGTGGGATATTATGTCTGGGTGCAGCTGCCTGTAATTCTTCGAGCAAATCGCTGTAAGCAAGTGTATTCCATGGAGCTATTGCCCCTTCATTAATGGTTTTTGTTTTATCAGGTATTACCAGGTCCATATCTATCTCTATAGTATGTCCAAAACCCTGGCACTTTTGGCAAGCGCCTAAAGGGTTATTAAAAGAAAACAAATGGGGTGTTGGTGTTTTGTACTCTATATTGCAATTGTTACAACAGAAATGGCTACTAAATGATAATTCAGTATACTTTACATTATCTATAAAAACGGTCTTAATCTTCTTATTTGTAAACTTCTTAACAAAGTGAGTTGATGTAATATACTCTTTACTAATCTTACCTTTTGAATCTGTATTGAGTTGTGGTTTATTCGACAATATCCTGCCAGTCTCTGACACGTCGCCGGTCATAAGAAAAATGCCTAAATACCCGGAGCCCAGCCTATATGCAGTTTCAAGGCCATCTATCAGGCGGCCCTTAATCTCTTCTTTCCTTACCACCAATCTATCCACTATTCCTGCAACTGAGTTGTATTTGCGTATATCAAAATCTTCCGGAGGAGATGAAATATCTATGATATTATTCTCTGCAAGGATTCTAATTAAACCCCGTTCCCTTAACGCTGACACTTGCATTTTATTGGAAATTTTTTTACTGATCGTAATCGGAAACGTAATAAGGAATCTGGTATCTTTTGGAAGAGATAGTATGTAATTTGAGATCTGAGATACCGTGTCATTTTGAACAATTTCTCCACACTTTATGCAGTAAGTTTTACCTATGCGCGCGAAAAGGAGTCGCAGATAATCATTTATTTCGGTTGCAGTTCCAACTGTGGAACGACGGTTCTTTACAGGATTTTTCTGTTCGATTGCAATGGCAGGAGGTATGCCTTCTATATGATCTACATCAGGCTTGTCTACCCTTTCCAGAAATTGACGGGCGTATGCCGAAAACGATTCCACATACCGTCTCTGACCTTCGGCATATAGAGTGTCAAAAGCCAAACTGGATTTACCTGAACCACTAACACCAGTTATCACGATTAGTTTGCGCAAAGGGATCTCAATGTTAATATTCTTTAGGTTGTGTACTCTGATACCACGAGCAACTATTGATTTTCTCATGTGTGTTTATTGTTTCTTCAGGTATGCACTTAATGCCTCTTCCCAATGCCTCATTCGAAATCCTGTAACCTTAGTTAATTTTTGACAATTCAGGACTGAATTCAGGGGGACCTTTGCGGGACGTTTATATTGAGATGAATCTATTGGATGGATATTTATATTGTAATCCATTATTTCAAAAATTCTTTTTGCCCATTCAAGACGTGAGCAATTACCTTCATTAGCGATATGGAAGATACCTTCACATTTGTGCTCTATTAATGTCCATAATGCCTCTGCCAGGTCGACTGTATATGTGGGCGAACCTATTTCGTCGTTAACAATGGAGAGTTCCTTATTTTTTTTTGCAAGTTCTATCATTTTTTCTACGTAGTTTGTTCCATTCCGCCCAAACAGCCATGAAGTCCTTACTATCAAATACATATCGCTGTTATTCTGAATATTTCTTTCACCCTCAAGTTTTGACTTACCGTATTCTGACAACGGGTTGGGAAGATCTTCTTCGACATAGGGCCTACCACTATGTCCATCAAACACAAAATCCGTGCTTATTTGAACAACCTTCGCGCCACACCTTTTTGCAGCAATCGCAATGTTTTTTGGTCCTAATGCATTAACCTTGTATGCCATTTTACTTTCAGTCTCACATTTATCAACATTCGTAAAAGCTGCACAATTGATAATAACGTCTGGCGTGCACTTTAAGATAAAGTGCAATACTTCATCTTCATATGCGACATCAAGTTCTTCATGCGGGGCATCTATAACTTTTAAATTCTCGCCAGTCGCCTGTCGCCTGTCGCTTGAGGCGACCCTCTTCGCTGAGTCCAGACCCGACTCTGGCGGGAGGCGACCCTCCAGGCTGAATTCAGACCCGACTCTGGCGGGAGGCGACCCTCTTGGCTTAGTCCAGACCCGACTCTGGCGGGAGGCGGGCGAGGACGCCTTTTCTCGAAGCAAATTTATAAGGTCTGTACCCAGCGTACCATGCGACCCCGTAACTAATACTTTCATAATTCCTAACGCCGAACGAGTCGGAATTTATAAATATTGAGGAATTAAGGAATTTCCCAATTCCTGTCGTCAATTGTAAAATGGAGTTTATGTATTTAAAAGTGTAATCTCATTTTGCGTAGCAAAATGCGATAAATTAGTGAACGAAGTGAACTAATTTATGTTTCAAACTGTATTCTATATACCTTTTTATATTCACCTTCTTTCTTTATCAACTCATCATGTGTGCCACTCTCAACAATGCAACCATTTTTCAAGACAACTATCTTGTTTGCATGACGTATGGTTGATAGGCGGTGTGCGATAACAAACGTTGTTTTAGCTTTCATCAAATTATCCAACGCTTCTTGAACAAGTTTTTCAGATTCAGAATCTAAAGAAGAGGTGGCTTCATCTAAGATTAAGATAGGCGCATTTTTTAATATTGCCCTTGCTATGGTTACTCGCTGTCTTTGGCCACCGGATAGTTTTACGCCTTGCTCTCCTACTACGGTGTCATAACCCTTTGGAAGGCCCATGATAAAATCATGTATGTTAGCTGCTTTTGCCGCGTCCTCTATTTCTTCAAAACTTGCATCCCTGCGTCCGCACAAGATGTTGTCAGTAAAACTTCTGTTAAAGAGGAATGTCTGTTGACTGACAATTGCAATTTGTTCCAAAAGTGAATCACACTTAATTAAATTGATATCTATACCGTCGATTTCAATAGTCCCGCTTAATGGTTCGTAAAAGCGAGGAATAAGGTCGAGCAAGGTAGATTTTCCCGCCCCACTTTCCCCGACAATGGCAATTATCTGTCCCTTATCTACTGTAAGATTAATATCCCTGAGGACTAATGTGCTGTCATATGAAAAACTCACGTTTTTAAATACAATACCTTTCTCTATCTTTTTCAATTCTATAGCATCGGGGTGATCTGTTATTGAAGGTTTCTGGTCGAGTAATTCAAATACTCGGCTTGCACCAGCTAATGATTCCTGAAGATTACCATAACATTTAGCCAGCTTTTTTATTGATGTGAGTATCATAAAGCCTGTTACTGCGACAAATCCCCCAAGCTCCCCCGGGGTAATCCTGTTGGTTGTGACGACATAACCACCAAAGATTATAATTGCGGCTAACCCCAATGAATAAATAAACTCGGTGGTACTTGTATTCAAAGCTTTTGCTTTTACTGTCTGCATCATCCTTTTGAAGAATCTGGAATTTATATTTCTGAATTCCATACTTTCCTCATTTTCCATTTTAAATGCCTTTACAATTCTTATTCCAGTAAACATTTCTTTCATTGCATCAGTTAGTTCTCCCAAATGTTTTAAACTCTTCATTCCATATTTCTTTATTTTTCTGCCGAATATTAATACAGGTATTATAATGAGTGGAAACGCCACAAATGTTAATAGTGATAACTTCCAACTGAAGTAGAAGGCCAATCCTAATCCGCATAACAGTCGCATTGGTTGAAGGATAATACTATCAAACAGCATCATAAGACCATACTGCGTTGTAGTAATATCATTAGTTAGTCTGGAAATCAAATCACCACTCCTCCTATCTTCAAAATAACTAAGTGATTGTGGTAGTAAATGTTCACATAGCTGATTACGAATATCAATGAGGACACTCCACATAACATGGCTTTTTAAATACTGTTGAGAATAATAAAAGGCGAAGATAAAAGGGGCTATAATAGCAGCAAGGATACCAATGTAGGTGAATGAACTTGTCATCTTTTTTGACAATTTATCTAATTTCGACATGAATGCTGTACCTTTAATTTTGTCAACAGCTTTCTTTTTTAAATTGTCTGCGATAACTCCGGAATCTTTTTGTTTCTGTATACTATGTCCCTCTGACGAAAAATCAATTGTGCCCCCCCGTATCAAACGATCTATTACTGGCTTAACCAACGCCAGTTGAGCGCCATTAAATAGCGTAAAAAGACCCATACACATTAGGGTCAACGCAAACATTTTCCAGTGAGGTTTTGCATACGAAAACAATCTGGCACATTCACTAATCATGTTGTTTTTATTTTTCAACATAGGGCAAATATAAAATCTTATTTTATAAACTCTCCAAATTGATGTTATCAAGCAAAAGCATTTTGTCAATAAAAAGATTACCCATCTTTTCCAGTAATTTCTCATTCAAATATATCTGCCAATTTCTTATTGACCTGCTCAAAGTGAGATGGCTATAATCATTTTCTATAGTCTTAATATTCAGCATCTTACATGACGCAAGAACAACCTTCTTATTATGACTAATACCTTGCAAAAATATTTATTAAATGAATTATTCAGGACATTTATACCAGCTCTCTTGTGCTTTGAGTTCTTGATGTTACTTGGATTTTCAATCCAACTGCTCCATAAAGGTCTTGATATACCCAGCCTCACTTACGTTATCCCTTTCCTGGCTTTATATGCCTTGCCACATGCCTTACCTTCTTCCTTACTCACGGCTACAGTTATGACTTATGGAAGATTGAGTGCTGATAATGAAATTACAGCAATTAAGAGTGCTGGTATACATCTTCATAAAATAATTACACCCATAGTCATTGCGGGAATATTTTTCAGTCTATTAACCTTATACCTGAATGCAGAGGTATTACCTAAGTCATATTTCAAAGTAAGGCAATTTCAAGAAAAGGCGATCAGGCAGGTTCTTGCCAAACACTTTATAACGGCAAATAAGAAGATTGATTTCTACCCATATCAAATTTATATAAGCAACGTAGAAGATGGTATTTACAAAAACATTGCTGTCTTTGAGTTTGCTGAAGATTATATAGTCAGTATACTACTAGCAGAAGAAGGTGAAATAGAAATCAATAATGCTGGTAATCTAGCTTTGTTAACGTTAAGGCGTGGTGAATTTATCAAGCCCAATACTAAGAACAGCACAGATATACCCAAAATAGGAAGTTTTGAGGAAGCCACGTTTGATATACCTTTAAGGCAAAGAGTACGCAATACAGCACTTAAATATGCTACATTAACCAACCTTTTCGTACGAAGAGAAAAGGTTGACAATGAATTAAAAATTTCCAAAACACTTTTTGAAGACCCGGAAAAAACTATCAAGGTCACGATGAGGGAAATTCCCTCTGTAAATGAAAAAAGGAAAGAAGTGGAAAAGAAACTGAAGGATGCTCAACTAGAAATAAAAAATTCAAAGGCAAATATTTCAAGGCAAGAAGGAAGAATAAAACGTGCGAAATTTGATATTAATACCTTTGGAAATTATATAAAGGCAGCAAGAAATAATATAAATAAGATAACGCAAGAAAAAAGAAATGAAGAAAACGACAAAAGCCAGGAAATCGTTGAAACATTAGAAGATAAGCAGAAGAGAGAAGAGGGATTTCTTAAAAAAACTTTACTAATCAAAAAAATAATAGAAAAAGAAAAACGGAGGATTCGCGACGCAAGAAGAAAGATATTAATAGCTGAAAGATCAATAGAAGAGGAAAACAAAAAGATTGCGAAAGCAAAGGTAATTATAGAAGAAAACAATCCTCTTAAAGAACAGTTAGAAAAAGAAAACCTAACCCTCTCTAAGCGTATTGAAGGAGCGAGAAAACAAAAATTGAAACGGGAGTTGTCACTAAACATTCACAAGCGATTATCACCTTCTTTTTCTTGTTTAACGCTTATCCTTATAGGAATCCCATTAGGCATAATGACAAGAAGTAGTAGCATGCTTATTAGCTTAGGGATTAGTTTCATCTTGATGCTGTTTTTTTATTATCCATTAGTTGCAACAGGATTAATTTTGGCGGAAAACATGTGGTTTCCAATTATTCCCTCTGTCTGGGGAGCAAATGTTTTCAACTTCATTGTCGGACTGGTGCTATTTAGAAATATATTTAATAAATAAAATGAATATGAAAACAAAACTACAGATCGATAAAACAAGCATGTATCAACAAAAAAACATAATTTATTGCATAACTAGGTACCGATAACAATCTTGACTTTTTTATCGAATAAGTTATATTAAAAAAGCTTATTATAAATAAAGAGACTTCTTGTATTTGGGTGGAGTTTTAAAATTGCTTAATAAACCGGTTCGTATTCTAGCGATTGATATTGGAGGTGGAACACAGGATATACTTCTGTACGAAGACAACAAACCCATTGAAAATTGCTTTAAACTTGTGTTACCATCCCAAACTGTAATAGTGGGAAAAAGAATAGAGAAGGCGACAAACAAAAATAAAGATATCTTTCTACATGGACACATAATGGGTGGTGGAAAATGTGTTAGCGCAATAAAAAACCACATAAAACAAGGCCTTAAGATTTATGCAACATCACATGCCTCAAAGACTATAAGAGACAGCTTGGCAGAAGTACAAAAACTTGGTGTTGAAATCGTAGAAAAAAAACCTAAAAACACTATTTCAATTGAACTTAAGGATATTGATTTGAAAGTACTACAAAAAGTATTGGCTTCTTTCGAAATCAAAATTCCAGATAAATTCGCTATTGCTGTGTTTGATCACGGTGAAGACACGAAAGGAAGCAATCGCAGATTCAGGTTTAAACTGTGGCAAGATTTTATAATAGAACAAGGAGGGTTGTTAAAAGACCTTGTTTATTGCAAGGCGCCTAATCCCTTCACTCGTATGAAAAGTGTTCAGGATTCACTAAAGGACGCAATCTTAATGCAGACAGGTACAGCAGCAATATGTGGTTCATTATGTGACCACAGAGTAGCAAAAGAGATTTCAAAGGGTCTAGTGATAGTCAATATTGGAAACCAACATACCCTAGCAGTACTAGTTCAAAACGAAAGGATATGGGGGCTATTTGAACATCACACCTCAATGTTGACTCCAAAAAAATTGAAAGGATTTGTTCAATCATTACAGAATAAGTCGTTAAAAAATGAAGAAATTTTTGACGATAAGGGCCATGGAAGTATAATTAACCCAGCATGTCCAAAGAATATAAAGTTTGATTTTATAACAGTTGTTGGACCTCACAGGCAAATCGCAGAAGATTTAGACTGTTATTTTGCCGCACCTTACGGCGACATGATGCTTACGGGATGTTTCGGTTTGATTGTCGGTGCAAAAAAGCTATATGGGGAGAAATTAATCTTTAATTAAACATGTCAAACTACAACTATTACAAACCAGAATTTGGTCTATCGATAGGGAGTAAATGGACTAAGACTATAATGATACTAATAATTGCAAACGTTAGTGTCTTTATAATACAACTCCTATTTTCGACTATTAATTCCCAATGGGGAACATCCGTTGTTAATGTACTCCCAGAAGGCAATGTAGGTGAAGATGTAGTTCATCAAATAAGATTAGGTGTGGATCGCTTTACAAGCCTTTTTTACCTTTACCCTCCATTTGCCATTGGAAAACTATGGTTATGGCAATTTATAACCTATATGTTTCTGCATAGTATTCATGATCCGTGGCACATAGTAATTAATATGCTTGCTTTGTGGATGTTCGGCAGTGAAGTTGAAAGGGCAATGGGCACAAAGAAGTTCTTAACTATGTATTTTACTGCAGGTGTCTTTGCAGGCATATTTTGCTGTATATTTACACCGAACAACCCAATCCTTGGCGCTTCTGGGGCAATCTTTGCCGTTGAAATTGCATTTGCTATGTTTTTCCCCAACACCACTGTAATCTTTTTCATATTTCCTATAAAGGCTAAATATCTTATAATGATTTTTGTTGGCATAACCATATTTAATTGCCTTATGCCAGCAGGAGGAAATGTTGCTCATTTTGCACATCTTGGAGGCCTTCTTTATGGCTTTCTATTCATTCGTTACGAGCCAAAATTTAGTAATCTTCTTATATCATGGCAAATTCAACAGCAGGAAAAGGAATATAAAAAAGAAGAAGAACTCAAAAGAAAAGTTGATCAACTGTTGGATAAGGTTAACCGCGAAGGTATGAAAAATTTAACAAGGAAAGAAAGGGCTTTCCTTAGAAACGCAAGTAAACAATATAGAAAAACACAAAACAAAACATAGCACATCACCACAGATACAATCAGAAAACAAAGTATCATCCGAAACTTAATACTAAGTGGTATAAAATTCAAAATATAGCGATTTAGAACTCCCTAATTTTTGACTAAGTTATGATCAGTATAGCGATAAACGGAATATGTGGTCGCATGGGGTCAAGTATTGCTGCGCTTGTTGACGAGGATAAAAACCTGAAACTAGTCGCAGCTCTTGAAAGGGAGGAGCATCCATATATTGGAAAAGATTTAGGCTCAATTATAGGACAAAACCAAAATGGTATCATAATATCAAATGAACTTAAAAACTCCCCGGATGTTTTAATAGATTTTACATCCCCGGATTCAACATTGGCCAGACTTAAGACATGTACTGAAAATAGGATTGCAATAGTAATAGGTACTACAGGTCTAGATGATAAGCAAATGGAACAAGTTAATAAAGCGTCTGGGGAAATAGCCTGTCTTGTCTCACCAAACATGAGTATAGGAGTAAACCTACTTTTCAGTCTCGTTGAAATAGTATCCAAGGTGTTGGGGGAAAAATCTGATATTGAAATCGTTGAGGCACATCACCGTTTTAAAAAAGATGCACCAAGCGGTACAGCCTTAAAAATAGCAGAAAAAATTTGTAATGTAACAGGTCAGAAAATGGATGATGTTATAATCTATGGACGCAAAGGTATTACAGGGGAAAGGCCGCAAGGACAGATGTGCATACATTCTATACGATCTGGCGATATAGTTGGAGAACATACTGTAATTTTTGGGAACATAGGGGAACGTCTGGAACTCGTGCATAAAGCTCAAACACGCGATTCCTTTGCTATGGGCGCCATTCGTGCTGCAAAATTTTTGGCTGAAAAATCACCCGGATTATATAAGATGGAAGATGTTCTAAGGGAATTATACTAAAACAATTACATATTCCGGATCTAAGGATTATGCCATTTTGGCATATTATGCTTGCAAAAAAAGCATAATTCTGTAAAATCAAGATAAGGCACTAGCTATAAGGGTAATATACTCATGAGCTTATAACAATTAAAATTTATATGGTATATGATTTGCGCAAACATAAAAAGCTGAATCTATTAGTTTGCTAATTATTTTAATTAGTTTACTAGTCTGCTTTTTAAGGAGAACTTAATGGAAAAAATTATAGGTATAGATTTAGGAACAACAAACTCTGTAGTAGCAATAATGGAAGGTGATCAGGCCAAGGTAATAACAAATGCCGAAGGAGGCAGGATTACTCCTTCTGTTGTAGGCTTCACTGATAAGGACGAACGCCTAGTTGGACAACTTGCTAAAAGACAGGCTGTTATCAATCCAAAAAATACAGTATTTTCTATTAAACGTTTTATGGGGAGGAGACATAACGAGGTTGCACAGGAAGAAAAGCTGGTACCATTTGAAATCGTTGGAGGACCAGAAGAATTGGTAAAGGTGGAAACAAGGGGAAAGAGTTTTACTCCTCCTGAAATTTCCGCTATGGTTTTGCAAAACCTTAAGAAAACAGCTGAGGATTATTTAGGCAGCCCTGTTAAGAAGGCCGTAATCACTGTTCCTGCTTACTTTAATGACAGTCAAAGACAGGCCACAAAAGATGCTGGTACTATTGCAGGTTTAGACGTAGTTCGTATTATTAATGAGCCAACCGCCGCATCGTTAGCATATGGTATAGACAAAAAGAAAAATGAAAAAATTGCTGTTTTTGATCTTGGTGGTGGAACCTTTGATGTTTCAATATTGGAAGTAGGCGAGGGAGTTTTTGAAGTTCTCTCTACAAATGGTAACACACATCTTGGTGGAGACGATATTGATCAGGAAATGTTGAATTATATTGCTGAGGAATTCAAGAAAGAACATGGTATTGATCTCAGACAGGACCATATGGCCTTGCAACGCCTTAAGGAAGCAGCAGAAAAGGCTAAATGTGAACTTTCAACTTCAACTTCTACCGAGGTTAATCTACCATTTATAACAGCAGATCAGACAGGACCAAAGCATCTTACTATGAGTATAACAAGGGCAAAGTTTGAACAACTGGTCGAACATCTTATTGAAAAATGTCGTCGTCCATGTGAGCTCGCAATGGAAGATGCTAAGGTTAATTCCAAGGACATCAATGAGGTAATACTTGTAGGTGGGCAAACTAGGACGCCTCTCGTACAAAAGCTGGTAAAAGAACTATTTGGGAAAGAACCAAATAAAAGTGTTAATCCCGATGAGGTTGTTGCACTTGGTGCTGCAATTCAAGGCGCAGTCCTTGCAGGAGAAGTTCATGATGTCTTATTACTGGACGTTACACCGCTATCATTGGGTATAGAAACATTAGGAGGTGTTTGTACTGTTCTGATACCACGTAATACCACTATACCGACAAATAAAAAAGAGATTTTCTCGACCGCGGCAGATAACCAAACAGCAGTAGATATTCATGTACTGCAGGGGGAACGTTCAATGGCTACCGACAACAGGACATTGGGCCGCTTTCAATTAGCAGGAATACCTGCTGCACCACGTGGCGTTCCACAAGTAGAGGTTTCCTTTGACATTGATGCAAACGGCATCCTTCATGTTTCGGCAAAAGACCTTGGGACAGGCAAGGAACAATCAATTCAGATAAAATCATCTTCGGGATTATCTGAAGAAGAAGTCAAGAAAATGCAAAGAGATGCTGAACAACATGCTGAAGAAGATAAGAAGAAAAGTGAGCTGGTTAACGCAAGAAATCAGGCCGATCAAGTAATCTATTCAACAGAAAAAACCCTGAAGGAACATGGTGATAAGATAAGTGAAACAGAGAAAAGTAACATAAACAACTTGCTAGAAAAACTTAAGAAGGTAAAAGATGAAGATGATGTAAATGAAATCAAAAAGACAATAGATGAGTTACAAACAGCTTCTCACAAACTAGCTCAGGCCATGTATGAGGCTACAGCCAAAAGCCAACAACAAGCGGCAGGTAAAGGAGCTGAAGAAAAACCCTCTGAGGAGGAATCTAAAAAAGGTAAAGGCGGGGAAGATGTTATAGATGCTGATTATGAGGTCAAGGATTAAAACATTATAAAATGAAACAATTCTTATTTTGTCTAAGAAAAAACAAAAGTCGGGATATACCCGGCTTTTTTATTCGATAGAGAAATAGGCCGTATTATTTATGAGATTAGATAAATTCACAATAAAATCACAGGAAGTAATCCAGGAAGCTCAACAACTTGCTGCTACAAAAGGACACCAGCAAATAGATCCTCTACATCTCCTTGTTTGCTTGCTCAAACAACAACAAGGCGTAGTAGTTCCTATTATAAAAAAATTGGGGGCAAACAGTGATGAAATACTTGATAAGACTCTGAGCGCCATCGAATCATTACCACAAGTAAGCGGAGCACAGGGGCAATATATCGGTAATGAACTAAACGACATCTTCAATAAGGCTCTTGTTGAAGCTAATAGACTAAAGGACGAGTATGTAAGTACAGAACATCTCTTAATCGCTTTAGTAAACAATAAACAAAGTACTGCAGGGAGAATACTTTTTGAATCAGGTGTTAATAAGGATGAAATATTTGCAGCTCTTAAGGATATAAGGGGAAGCCAGAGGATTACGGATCAGAATCCTGAGGAAAAATATCAGGCATTGGAACGTTACAGCAAAGATCTCGTAGAATTGGCAAGCAAAGGCAAGTTAGACCCTGTTATTGGACGGGATGACGAGATAAGGCGTGTTATTCAAGTATTATCCCGCAGAACAAAAAACAATCCTGTGCTGATTGGCGAACCAGGGGTGGGAAAGACTGCTATTGCAGAAGGATTGGCCTTAAGGATTGTCGATGGAGACGTGCCGGAAGGGTTGAAAAATAAAAGACTAAGGGCTCTGGATATGGGAGCATTAATTGCAGGTGCAAAATACAGAGGCGAATTCGAGGATCGGTTAAAAGCTGTATTAAAAGATATTGATACATCTGAGGGGCAAACAATCATTTTCATTGACGAGTTACATACGGTTGTCGGCGCAGGAGCAGCGGAAGGAGCCATAGACGCATCCAATCTTTTAAAACCTGCTCTAGCTCGTGGTGAGCTTCGTTGTATCGGTGCAACAACATTAGATGAATATAGAAAACACATTGAAAAAGATGCAGCGCTGGAAAGAAGGTTCCAGCCGGTATACGTTGGTGAACCTTCTGTAGAAGATACTATTGCAATCCTCCGTGGATTAAAAGAACGATATGACATACATCACGGTGTTCGAATAAAGGACACTGCGCTCGTTGCAGCCGCAACACTTTCACATAGATATATTTCTGACAGGTTCTTGCCTGATAAGGCTATAGATTTAATAGATGAAGCAGCTTCAAGATTGAGGATGGAAATAGACAGCATGCCCACAGAGCTTGATGAGGTAGAACGCAAGATTACTCAATTGGAAATAGAAAGGGAAGCTTTAAAGAAGGAAAAGGATACTGAGTCGAAAAAAAGGATGGAAAAACTGGAACGTCATTTATCTGACCTGCGAGAAGAATGCAGTGCATTAAAAACACAATGGGAGAACGAAAAGAAAATAATAAAGGAAATCCAGGATTTAAATGCAAAGATTGACGAGGCACGTATAGACGAACAAACTGCTCAAAGGAAAGGTGACCTTGAGAAGGTTGCAGAAATACGTTATGGCCTGTTGAGGAACTACGAAAACACCCTGAAGCAAAAGCATAAGGAATTAATGGATATACAGAAGGAAAGAGGATTGCTTAAAGAAGAAGTTGATGCAGACGACATAGCTGACGTCGTTTCCAAATGGACCGGAATCCCTGTGTCTAAGATGATGGAGGGTGAAAAGGAAAAACTTATCAAGATGGAAGAACGTCTGAAAGAAAGAGTAGTCGGTCAAAATGAAGCGATAGAAGCAGTTTCAAACTCTGTAAGACGCGCCCGCGCTGGTCTTCAAGATCCCAATCGTCCAATTGGAACTTTTTTATTTTTAGGCCCTACAGGTGTGGGAAAGACTGAGTTATGTAAGGCGTTAGCCTCTTTCCTCTTTGACGATGAAAATGCAATGGTCAGGATTGACATGTCCGAGTTTATGGAACAACATTCTGTTGCCAGACTAATAGGTGCACCTCCGGGTTATGTAGGATATGAAGAAGGTGGAAGATTAACAGAGGCCATAAGACGAAGACCATATTCTGTAATTCTATTCGATGAGATTGAAAAGGCACATCGAGATGTCTTTAACCTCTTATTACAGATATTCGATGATGGAAGATTGACTGATGGACATGGAAGAACGGTTGATTTTAGGAATACTATCATTGCGATGACTTCAAATATTGGAAGTCAATTCATTCAAGATCTTGTAGGTCAAGAACATAAGGAAGAATTAAAAGAAAGAATTGGAAAAACGTTAAGAGATGTATTCAGACCAGAATTCCTAAACCGTATTGATGAGATAATAATATTTAATAGTCTAACAAAAGAGCAAATTGGAGATATCGTTGAGATTCAGCTTGAGGAACTTAAAAAAAGACTATTTCAACTCAATTTAACATTAACAGTAAATGAATCTGCTAAAAAGAGATTAATAGAGGAAGGCTACGACATCACCTACGGTGCAAGACCTTTAAAGCGTACAATCCAAAAACTTATCGAAAATCCACTTTCATTAGAAATACTTCAAGGAAAATTTCAAGCAGGAAATGGGATAGTAGTGGATGTAGAAGGAGACTCAATGGTATTTCATACATAACTTTTTACTACGGTTTAACATGACTTTTATCCCAAATATTATCAAACCCTGACCTATGCTGTAAATTGGTTCATTTGTTTATTAAGTTTTCCAGACGTTTAATAATTCCCACCTTAAAAATCTAGTAATACTTTTACAAAAAAGGTTCAAACCTATTGAAATTAGATAAAAAGAAGATCGTATTTATATCAGGAATCCTGATAAGTATTATTTGCTCATGGCTTTTTGCAAGAAAGATTGAATGGGCTCACCTAAATGAGGCATTTCGAGAGGCGAATTATATTTATATCATACCCACAATTATGGTCATTTTTTTGAGTCACTATTTAAGGGCAGTTAGATGGTCAACACTAATAGCACCCATAAAAAAAGTCTCTATATTAAATCTGTTTTCTGCAACGATGATTGGTTTTATGGCAAACAGTATTCTACCTGCAAGAGTGGGCGAAATCATAAGGCCCGTCGTTATAGCAAGAAGGGAGAATATAAAGATAACAACATCTTTTGCTACGGTTGTGATGGAAAGAATCTTTGACGTATTAAGTGTTATAGTTTTTGCGTCTCTTCTTTTCTTCTTCTTGCCTTCAGAAACGTCACAAAATAAGCGTACTGGTATGATTAATCATGTTGAGGCATCAACAAAAGACCTTAAAAAAGGACAGGAATCGTATTCATCTGCTGCTAATAAGGAGAGCTATACAGATACATCAAGCGTAATAAAACAATTGAAAAAATGGTCGGTTGTTTTGGCTTTCTTTGGAATATTTGCAATAACAACTCTTTTCCTATTGTCAGTGTATCCGCAAAAAGCGGGTGCCGTTTTAGAGAAGTTGCTCTTTCTTTTCCCGCATCATCTAAAAGATAAACTGATTAATTTCCTCCATTCATTCATCTCAGGTCTTCAAGTCCTAGACAATAAGAAACAACTATTATGGATAGGAGTCCTTTCTCTCATTATATGGTTTTTCAATGCAGCGTCTGTATATGTATTATGCTATTCTTTTAATATAGGATTATCGTTTGCAGGAGCCTGTTTCGTAATCGTCTGCTTGGCTTTAGCCGTGGCATTGCCTCAGGCGCCTGGATTTATTGGTGTTTTTCATATTGCTACACAAAAATCTTTAGCCATATTTGGAGTTGGATTGTCTTCGGCTCAGAGCTACGCAATAACACTTTGGGCATTAAGCGTTATTCCCGTTACACTGGCAGGATTACTATTTTTATGGAGAGAGGGGATGAGTTTCGGAGAGATATCCCACTATGAGGAAAAGGTATCAGAATAGAATATTATAATATTACCATAATTATGGTTTTCTTAATAGTTCTATCCCGATTACTCTTTCTAGTTCTGAAAGGTTTATGCCAAAATCAGCTACTGATCTGTAATAT
>JBHHYH010000061.1:0-18658 GCA_046757465.1 Candidatus Scalinduaceae bacterium
ACAGCATAACATCTCCGTTAATCTACTGTCTACTATTTCATGGGGGTCAGTATAATTTACTAAAATAAGAATGGTTTGGGAACGGCAGATTTTTATCTCCATGCCTTAAACCCAGTATTCTGTTTCTTAGCCCATTATTATAATTACAGGCTATAGCTATTTGAATTCTTGTCTTCGATTCTTCCTTTATCATGGTTTTTATAAAATGAGCTATCTGGTTTAACCATTGATCATAATCAATTGTAGTTCCTTTTACTTTTTCATAATTTTCTCGCATAAAATATTGAACCGAAATAACCAGTTCATCCGGTTCATATCTGCTTACCAAGCTTATATTCTCGTCGTTAAACAATGTGCCATTTGTTCCAAACCTAACTCTTATTTTTTTCTTCTTACAAAGTAGTAAAACATCTTTAAATCTCGGATAGATAAAAGGTTCTCCATAATAATTCAGAATAATACAATCAAGAGTCCCATCCTCCCCAATCTCATCAATTATTTTTTCAACAAGTGGATAGGACATAACCTTTTCTCTCAAAGGTCTTTGTAATTCATCATACGAAACAGGACAATATGAACACTTGACATTACAGGTGTTAGTCAACTCTAATCCAATCCAGTCAACCCCCAACTCTTTAAAGGTTTTTCTACTTAAGTCTTTCATAAATAGCCACACAATGTAATTAGTATTTCTAAGGATTAATCGTCTTTGAAATGGGGTTGTTTAATGCAATCACATCTTAACCATGAACATAACAAATTCGTTCTTTAAAAAATTATGTACAGTTACTATACTTGAGGTTACAGAGCTTTAAAATGCGATTTCAAAGGTTACCTAGTTTTCTGTCAGTAATAGCCCATCCATTGTGGTTTGGTTTGACTATTTCCAGTGCTGAATAAAGCATACTTGAAATAATATTTAACATAAGCCCCTTCCCTTTAAAGTGTGGGATCATGCTCTCAAATCTAATACTATGTTTAATTCTCTTTTCAATCGCCTTATACTCATCTTTATCAAATATATTTATCGACATGCTCAGCAGCTCCATTGCATAATCAAAATATCCATATAGGATGCAAATTGATATAGCTTTTAAGACTTTGCTTTTTCTTTTAAAACTGTCTTGAATACTATCTATTACTATATTGAAATTCCCCGATTCTCTTAAATAAAGGGCATTTCCAAAAATGAGTTGTCCTTTTTTCTTGTAATAATTCTTGCCTGTTTTCCTTTTCCAGTAGCAACCCTGTAGATCAAACAATTGAAAACCGTGCTTTCTAATAAAACCATCTACTTCAGAAAATAGTGGCTGGCTTTTATATAGTTCAGTAAATTCAACTTCAACTTCTATTCCAAATATGAAATCTCTCAATATGCCCTCTGCTCCCTGCAAAATAAACAACTCAGTTCCTTGAGTATCCAACTTAATAAAATCAGGTTCATCAAAAGCTTGCATGCTAAAAAGGTTATCTAATGTGTCAGTCTCTATTTTTACTCTTCCTACAGTATCAAAACGTTCAATTTCAGGAAATTTGTCTAAAAAACTTTTATTCGGTATAAAAACAGAGGAAACCTGTTGATTTTTTGCCAAATAAAAATTAAGTGATGTTTTCTTATTGTATAAACCCTTATTTATGTATTTTGCATTATGCTTTTCTCTGATTCTTAAGTTAGAAAATTCTCTCTTATCGGGTTCAAACCCGATGATTTTAAGATATTTTTCAGCAGGCTTCCAATTATTTTTCATACCACCGCTAGCACCAATATCAATTAGCGTTAATGGATACCTTTGATAAAAGTTTTTAAATGATTGATTTAAATATATTGATCGCATTAGTCTGTAACTGATTTTATTTTCATCATTGACTCTTTACATGAATTCCCAAGAAAAAGTGTATCTAAACTGAACGCTATGAAACTGTAGCCTTCCCTTATTTTTTTTAAGACATCTTTATATTCAGGAGGTATAACATGGAAGCCGGAAGCCACATTCATCTTTTCAGATATCGCTCTTATTCGTTTAAGAGCATCTATTACACCAGGGTGTTCAAATTCTCCTGGTATTCCCAATGAACCGGAAAGATCATATGGGCCTATAATAAAGCCGTCTACGCCGTCTACACTTAAAATTTCCTCCAGATTGTCTACTGCTTCAATATGCTCAATCTGAACCACTACAATGCTTTCTTTGTCAACCCATTCTTTATATCTTTCAAATTCAAGGCCATAGCCCTGTGCTCTCGCGAGTCCTACTCCCCTTGTCCCCACAGGTGGATATTTTACAGCATTTACGGCCTTTATTGCATCTGCCCCTGTATTAACCATAGGTACAATAACGCCGTGGGCACCGGCATCCATTACACGCTTAATAAGTGTGGAATCATTTGCGGAAAGACGCACCAGCGGGACAATACCGCAAAGTTCGATCACACGAATCAGCTCTTCCGCCTCGCTAATTGTGATAACACTGTGTTCTAGGTCAACGACTAACCAGTCAAATCCGGCCTTAGCCATGATCTCGGCAATGGCAGGATGGGCAAGAGTGATCCAGGAGCCAATAGTTATACTTTTTTTTCTTAGTTTATTTTTAAGTGAAGGTTTCATTCCATCACTCCTTCTTAGCTATGAAGTTAGTAAAACATGATTCATTGTTTTGATACAAGTGAAAGCCATTATTATAACTACCATAACCGCACCGTTAAATCTAATGCTTTCCATTATATAAGTTACTTTTCTGCCTTTTAAAATCAAATATATCCCTTAAACCAATAATATATAAGCTTCAAACATTCGCTAAATAAATACTCCAGACCATAATGGTTTCTCCACCAATTATTAAACTTGCACATTTCAGCTTCAACAGGCGCCAGGTAAAATGTTATAGGTTTTCCTTCAAAAACTTTTTTGTACGTGAGGTATGTTCTCAACATGTGCCAATTGGTTGTCACAATCAATACACTTTTAATATTATATTTTTCAAACAGAAGCTTGCTGGACACAGCCTCATTATACGTACCTCTTTCTGGCTGAATGATTGGAATAATCTTATAATCTTCAATACCCATCTTACTTATCTGCTCCTTAGTGACTTCTGCATAATTATCACTCTTATAGCAATCAGCAAACCTTCCAATCTTATACCCTGAAGTAAATATATACTTGCCAAAACCTCTTTTGAACAGGTCTACTGCAAACTGTATCTCCTCATCATTTGTCCAGCCTTCAATGAGAATTGCATCGGATACTTCTATACTGGGTTCTGGGACCAGAATATCGTAAATACTTTGCAACCAGAAACCACGAAATAAAACAATTACAAAGAAAAAACTAAAGAAGATTATTAATTTGAACGAAAGAGTTGTTTTCCAGGTTGCCTTTCTCCTAAAGAAAAAATTATCTTTCATTAATCCTCCCTGCATATAAATATTAAGCTGTATTTACGAAGAAGCCAACTGATTGAATAGTACATAGCTTTCTTCATCGGGGGGGGTAAAATAGTGATACGTATCCCATTTCGTATAGTAATGGGTAGCGGTAACCGGATATGGGTGAGAAAGATAGGAATTGCGAATATTATTTTCTACACAGAAAAATAGGAGAAAATCTCATATTATCAGGCCTTTCGACAGGCTCAGGACAAGCTCTCTTAGCTTAGCTCCTTGACAACAACGGGAATAGGCAGAACAGATTCCTTTTCTGATACCCTACGCTAAAACCGAATCATCCTTCTTCTTCTCCTCCTTCTCCCTTTCCCTTTCCCTTACCTTCCCCAGATACTCTATGAATAAGGCCAGGAAAAGAGACATCGTTAAACCAACAACCCCGCCTATTATGACATTAAGTTTCTTCTTTGGCTTTACAGGGGTTTTTCCTGCCTTTACTCCACCAACCACCTTTGTCTTATATTCCTTAAGATTATCAACAAATGATCGATATGACAAAAGGCCCTTCTGGATATTTTTTAAATCGGTTTCCCTATCCCACAATGTGTTCTGGAGCGACACCACTGCAGCAGGATCAGTCTTCTCAATATTCATTTTTTCCGATCTCCATTCTTCCAACTGCGCCTCCATTTGAGCTACACTTTTCTGAAACGCTTTAATATCTGCCTCCAGATTCTCTATATGAATTCTATAGGGTTGGATGGAACTTTCTGTCTTTCTAAGATGATTACCAATGAGTCTATTTACAACCCCTTTAAGGAGTTCTCCAACTCTTCTTCTATCAGGCCCTTCCTGGATTACTTTTATCATGGAGGGATCTCTAACTACCTCAACCTTAAGGGGGTATTTTAAGGCTTCTTCTGTATTTAGGCCATACTCGGCAGGAATGGATTCAGCCAGATATTTAGGGGTATCAACAAGGGCAAAAGAAGGAGAGAGAGAAACAGAACGAGAATTCACTGTCTTTCCGATGCTTATAAGGGCCTCTGCACGATATATCTCTGGTAATCTCAGATTCACTATCCCTCCTGCTACCAAACAGACTAAGGTTCCCACAATGATGAGTATCTTTCGTTTCCAGATTACTCTAAAGCAATCAATCAATTCAATGGAATATTCTTTCATACTTAGATTCTCCTTCTTATTACTTTATTTGACTTTTTGATCGCCTTTAAGTTTAGATACAACAATAAAATTTCTAAAATCTTGTGTTTTTTTCAACAAATATTCTTTACAAGAACCTCGTCATATATTTCCAATATTTTCTTTGCCGTCTCTTTCCATGAAAATAATTTAGCCCTTTCTAATCCCTTGTTACTCATCTGATGCCATAATTCCTCATCTTTTAACACACTAGACATTGCCTCGCATAAGGAATTAACATCATCAGGGGCTATCATAATCCCTGCATTATCAACCACCTCTGGAAGAGAAGATGTGTTAGATGTGATTACGGGTACTCCGCAAGCCATTGCTTCTAGAGGTGGCAAGCCAAATCCTTCATAAAGTGATGGATAAACAAATACATCAGCACAATTGTATAACGTAGGTAAGTCTTCATCTTTAACAATACCTAAAAACAATACTTCCTTCTGTAAGCCACTAGATTCTATTTCTTTGAAAATTTGTTTATAAAGCCATCCCTTATCTCCAGCTATAACCAATTTGTAGTTCTTAAAACCTAATTCCTTTAGTTTCTTAAAGGCTTTTATTAAAGTAACAACATTTTTTCTTGGTTCCAACGTGCCTACATTCAAAATCATCTTAGACGGTAGATTTTTTTTCAATCTATATTCTTCTACATTTCCAATAGGGCGGAATCTACTTTCAACACCGGGAGAAACGACCCTTATTTTTTCTTCCTTAATTCCAAAATAGCTCATAATATCTCTCTTTGTTGAACAGGAATCTGCAATTATAAGGGCAGCTTTTTTAATCGACATCTTTAATATACATTTTTTATAAATTTGCCTTGATTTATTCAACAACTTTGGAAAACGGACGTAAGCTATGTCGTGTACTGTAATAATAATCGGACGTGTCCTTTGCAAACTGGATAGGGCATGATCAGTATAGTGAAACAAATCAAGTCTGTCGTTCATTGAATAATACGGTAAAGTTACTTGTTCCCATAAGATTCTTAACGTATTATTTTTTAGAGTTATCCCTGATTTTTTGAAATGAATTCTTGTTCTATCTGTTCTGATGACAATACCCATTTGGCCTGGTGAATATAAGAAATAGTCATTTTTACCGTTAGTTTCTAAAATAGACTTACATAAATTAGACGTATACCGTCCCACACCTGTATTTACTTCAAAAAACTTTGAGGCATTTATACCTACTCGGTTATTTCTGGCTTTGCTTAAACCTGAGGAAGGAGGTTGTAATCTTCTTAATTTGTCGATAGCTTGTGTTCGTCTTTTAAAATTACTGAAGCAATATAATTCTGCCTTTAAAATATAAAAATTAATCTTAAAGTTTGTTCTTTTTGATGAGATCAACCAGTAAAGCAACTTATTTATGCGAAATAAAATCTCTATGAAAAAAAGAAATATCTTTCTAACATCTAAATCCTTTCTGTAAAACGCACCTCTGCCAAACCCATACGAGGTAATTTTATCTTTATCAAATTTGATATGTGGATGATAAAAAACCGCTTTACTATTATATAATCCTTTAAATCCATTCATATAAGCCCTATAAAAGAAGTCTGTTTCTTCACTTGCTCCAAATGTCTTACCAACTCCGAGCGTGGTGTCAAACATACCTATTTCCTTACAAATCTTCCTCTGAAATCCAAAATTCCCACCTGATACAAAGAAAACTTTGAATAGGCTATTTAAAATTACATTGCTTTCCCCATGATTTCGATTGTATCTTGTTCCATTAAAATTCAATACCCTTCCTGCAACAAAATCATATTCTTTAAAGCACCTGGAATACTCCGATAAGAAATTTTTATCCAGTATCCCATCATCATCAATAAATACCAAGTAATTCGAATCCGACTCTTTTATGCCTATATTTCTTGCACGCGATAAGCCTACGCCTTTGTCTTTAATGTGTGCTATTTTAAAATGGTTGTCCCCGGAAAACTTAAAATCTTTGTGCGTAATGTCGCCGCCATTATCACTTTGGTCGACTACAATAACATTGAAATTCCTGTAAGACTGTTTGTATAAAGACCTTATACAGTTCTCAAGTTCTATTTTTCTGTTTCTTGTACAAATAATTACAGTTATTTTTTCATCAAACATGTCTCATGTTTTCCTAAATAACATATTTACCCTATGTGTAGCGCTTCCTTATTGAACCTATGATTAGATATCCTGGGATAATATATAAAAAGGGGTATCCACTTGACAGGCTGTCCGAGAATTGTCATTCCGGACTCGATCCGGAATCTAATACTTCTGTAAGTACTTATATAATTACAGATTCTGAAATAAGTTCAGAATGACAAAAAATGGTATTCTGCTTATTCTCGGACAGCTTGTTGACTGATGTAACTCCTTTATATAAATTTTAGTCTCGACCCCATACAATTTTTACATACTGGATGTTGATTAAATTCCTTCTTTATAGACATTACCCGCATCTTTTGAAAAAAATCATTATTCCAAACATCTCTACCTTCCTGGAAAATGTTTCCAAATTCTTTTTGTGGGGTAATGGAGCGTCCGCAACCACTAACGTTCCCTTCGGCATCTATATGTAATTGGGTAAAGAAGTCATCACAAAATATTCCGCTCTTTATCCTTTTTAATTGCGGTAAAACTATTTTGAATGGGTAATTATTCATTTGTTTTCTTATTTGTTCTATATAATTGACAACTTCTAAATCATCATCACACAAAGTTTCTTTTAGTGGATATTTTTGTTCAATCCCAAAATAAATAACATTATGAAACATAACCTTTGAAACGTCAGGCAATTTTTCTTTAACAAAGTTCAAAACCTTATCAATATTGAAAACATTCCTTTTAGATACAACATATGTTAGATCAAGTTTTATTTGTTTTTTATTTTTTTTTAGAAATTCCTGTAAAGCTGAAACTATGTTATTAAAATCATATTCCTTATTGTTTGTTAGTCTGTAAAATTCCGTTTGACTCTCTACATTCAAACTAACACATAAACTAAAGATTTTTCTCTTTAGCAATTCATTCAAGTATTTTTTTAATAAAGTTCCATTTGAAATTATTGTAATTAGTTTCTTCTTGCTAATTGCATAGTCTATCATTTTAAAAATATCTTTATTTAAAAAGGGCTCTCCAACCCCGGCCAACGTAATACGAATAACTTCGGGAAATGCATTTACTATTTTCTTAAATGTCTCAAAAGACATATCTGGCAATGAATTATGGAGGAAAGGATATTTTTCATTTCGATAGAGAGAATGGTGAGGACAAAAATTACATTTTAAAGTGCATTTATCCGTAATATAACAAGAAATCTGTAAAGGTTTATACTGAACTATTTCTTTTCTTGGTAGAGTTAGAAATTTTATTAAATTGACCACTGAGGATAGATTGAGAAATAGTTTATGTTTTATTATAATGGATAGGCTTTCGAATATTTTCCTAATGAGCATTTTACCTATATGGGCGGATATAGGATATATTTTGTTATATTCCAATTATTTACAAAATAAAAATACGATTTTTTATTGCGGCTTTCCAGATGACAATCCTTTCATAGATATAAGCAAAATATTGGAAAAATGCTAAAATAAAGTCATATCCGGACCTGAAAGTTTTACCTAATATCAGTATCGGGGGAAATAGTATAATTAACAAATTATTTGGATATAATATGTTCTTTCTTAACTGCCCACTAGACCTCTTACCATTAACCTTTAATAGATAGACCATGTTTCCTGCTCTTTTTGCCAGGGTAAATAATTCTTTTATGCTCAGTTTTTTTAATTGATGCACAACAATCATATCTTCGGAGAAACAAATTTTACCATGTTTTAGGACACGAATTGCTAAATCCCTGTCCTCATGTCCATACGTAAAATTTGGATCAAAACAATTTATTTTGTCCAGCACTTCTCTTCTATATCCAATATTGCATGTCATATAAAACCCTTTATATGACTCCATAACCACATTTGAAATTGTTGTATTAGCGCTTTCATAATATGTTTTCCCTTCAACACCAACATATTTCCTGTCTTGTAAAGTTCTTAATCCTTCTTCAAGCCAGTATTTATTTGGTATACAATCCCCATCAGTAAAGAAAACATACTCACCCTTGGATTTTTCAATACCAATATTTCTAAGCCTTGATAGACCACATTTAGCATTCTCAACAAAATATTTAATTCTTGCATCGTTGTAGAAATTTATAATTTCACCCGTTCCGTCAGTCGAACCATTATTAATAACTACAATTTCAAAATCCAGAAAGGTTTGCCTCAACAAGGCATCAACACACTTTTTTATATATTTTTCCTCATTAAAAACAATTAAGACTACACTGACTTTCATATTCTTCCCAGAATTGAAGATTTTAAAAGGCTAAAGGGATTCATTCTTATACTTGCGCCTAAAAAGCATGCATGTGTGCATGAACAGTATATTATCTCTTTCCGGACCTTATCGGCTTTTTCTGAAAACCAGACTTTTTTGAAATCATAATTCACATTACGCACATTACCTATGTGCTCTGTCATTTCGCACAGCCTAACATCTCCACTGGAATCCAAAACTCCAATTATGCCTCCTGCTCGGCAGGTAAAAGGTAGTTTTTTGTCTCTTAGTACTGAAGTATATAAAGTATACATGTATTTGAACCTGTTCATACTGATAAAATATTTCACTTTATTTGGGAGCCTTTTTCGAGCCCAATATGCCTGATAATTCAATAATTTTTCTGAAAGCTCGCTCCATTCTCCGTGTGATGGTGGTAACAGGTTCTTGTCATAGGGTTTCCCTCTCATCGGTGATGGGCCATGGTCATCCACTGGTAAGTTATTCTTTATATATTCAGACAAATCAACAATCTCATTTAAATTTAGCTTGTTTACAACCGTAATAATATAAATCGTAAGGTTCGCATAATCTTTCTTCAATGTAGATAACCGCTTAACTGTTTGCTCAACTTTTTCAAAACTTCCTTCTACTCTTTTAATTAAATCGTGAGTTTTTTTCAATCCATCAAGTGGAAGGCTTAGAGTTAAACTTAAGCCCGGACATTTTTCCAATATTTGTTTTGTATCACTATACACTTTGTCTGTATAAAAGCCATTTGTCGGAAGATGAATAAATTGAATTTTATTTTGCAAATAAAATATTTCACAAATATCAGCCAAATCTTTTCTTAATACCGGTTCACCTCCAGATATGAATAAGCTATTCAATTTCCCAAAAGAATTTGATATTTGTTTAATCTCATCAATGGACAAATCGGAGGTACTAGCATTTTCCATATTTTCGACATTAAAACATGTTTTACATCTGAAATTACATCTATCAGTAATAAAAAAAATCAACGAGTCTACAGCAAATTGTTTTGTATAGTATCGAAAATATGGTCTAAAAATTTTATTTAGTTTACGAAACATATATGATTTTTTTAATTCATTCTAATAATCAAAAATGGGGGAAAATTATAAGGCTGCTCTTTGACACGTCCAAGGTTAGCATTGCAGTTGATGATGAAATCCGTTCAAGAAAAATGCCAGATTTTATTGAAGTGCAACCGGATACTAAAATTGTTGAAGTACTATTCTTTCCGGTAGATACCCATACAATCCATATTAATATTGAAGGTAGGAACTATGACTTTTCAATTCATAACTTAGTATCTACAAAAACCCACTAAAACCATGAAAATGTTCTCACTTTAGTAAGTGATTCCCAGAAAGTTTTATATTGTGTGTGCGTCCTTAAAATACCTCCCATTTCGCACTCCCTCCTGCTTATGTGTGTGCAATCTTATGAGTCATATAGCATAGATTTACGGTGTTGGATTAATACTATATTTTCTTGATAAAAGAAATGTAGTGGGCAGAAATCTTAGCAATATAAGTTTAGTTGAACTTGAGTTATATTATAAACATCTTAGTCAATACTTTTTTGATTGTTAACCAACAAATTAACACAACAATTAATAGATATTTTCTTATTAATAACATCTTGCTGACGTCATGACGATATTTTTTCATTACATGTAGATATCTGAACAAAAATGACTTAATTCCTATCGAGGAATTACTTCCGTGCTCTCTATAAACAACTAAAGGTTCATCAATATAAGCAACTTGTTTGTTCTTTGCTATTTTAAGCCAAAGAGCATAGTCCTCAATAGCTCTTAGCCTTTCATCTGTATCAAATAGAAAATTATTTTCTTTTAAGACATTCCTTAACAAAACTGAGCTACTTCCAATAAAATTAATAGATAAAAAGAGGGGAATAAAAACATTGCCTGATCTTAATCTTTTTCTCCTAGGCCGGATTTTTGGGAATATTCCATCTCTAATAATAATAAACCTTGAATAAACCAGGAAAATATCATCATTTTTTTCTAATAATTCGATTTGTTTCTCTATCTTGGTAGGTTTCCACAGGTCATCTGAGTCTATAAAAGCTATATACTTACCACTAGATTCACAGATGCCTACATTTCTAGATGCAGCAATAATTCCGTTATTTCTAAACTTTTTATACTTTATTCTTGAATCATTAAAAGAGGCAATGATATCTTCTGTATTATCCTCAGAATAATTGTCAATTATAATAAGTTCAAGGTTTTCATACGTCTGATCTAACACCGATCTAATAGCATCACCTATAAATTGAGCATAATTATAGGTAGGCATAACAACAGATACAAGTGGTTGTTCAATACCAGGTGGCTTCATACGATAAACTCTTCACACAAATCCATTGTTCTCTCAATTTCATAAATCATATCACCTTTTAAACTAAAGCCTGTTCCAGCAATCTTTTCGATGGAATATTTAACAGGTTTTGGAATAATTGAACTATTCTTATTTGAAGTTGCCCTTATTTCTTTTATGTCTTTTTTGTATTTTGCTTTATAAACATCTGATATTTCTTGTGCCACATCTAATATTGACATAGCGCAGCTCCCCCCCAGATTATATATTCCATCCCTCCACTCATCAGGTATAACAAAGATAAAGTAATATACAGCCTTAGCTACATCATGCAGTGATATAAAATCTCTATATTGTTTACCGGAGGATTTTAAAATGATTTCCCCATTAGCAACAGCTTGTCTACAAATATCATTAAAAACCAGTGTCCATCTATCAACATTTATATCCATTGGATAACCATAACCGTTTGACATTCTGAATATTAAGGTTTTCATGCTTTGATAGTGATTAAAATAGTTCACAAAATCTTCAGCTGCCCTATGTGTTATCGCATAAGGGTGAAAAGGTCTCGTAGGTGTATTTTCTGTAATAACCGTATCGGAAATATCCCCGTAAACATGAAACGTTGAAAAGAAGATAAATCTGTTTACATTATAAATGTTTGCTGTATTTAATAACTTATAAGTACCTTTAGTATTTACCTCTAAAGCCAATTCTGGATCCTTTTTTGACTCAAGCTCATTCAATGCTGCCAGATGAATTATAACATCAATACTTCTATCTTTTAGACAGTCAGCAATAGAAGCTACATCCATAACGTTCATTTGTAGAATCGTAAATTTTTCTGTCCATGAAGGAAGCTTTCTATTCTTATTCCTTGTTGTAAGAAATATATTCAAGTTTGGTTCTTCTTTCAAGTAAGTTGCAACCCGCCCCCCAATGTAACCTAAACCTCCTGTTATTAAAATATTTTTCACTTGTTTTTAATATTCCACTGATAAGGAATGAAATTATCTAATGGATCTTGTTGTTCTACTTCATCCGGGTCATGGGGGATGGTTGCGCAGTTTGCGACTATTGATTCTATTTCAGAAATTCCCTGAAAACCATTCCAAATCATAGACGGAATCTTTACAAGACAGTAATTGTCATGACCCATGTATATCTCCTGAATCTTCCCCTTAGTAGGCGAATCAGAGCGATTATCATAGAGGACTAATTTAATACTTCCTATCGGAACAGCTAAATTTAAGGTCATCCGTTTATGAATTTTCCATGCCTTAACAGCTCCAGGATTTACTACTGAAAAATATATCTCTCCAAATTTCTCAAAGAGTGGAGAATCGCATCTCAGCATATGCATAACCTTTCCACGTTCGTCAACTATTTGTTTTAATTCTTGAATAATTACACCATCAATCATATCCGCAGATTTCGCTGATTAACACAGATTAATAATTATAAACATATCGCTTGTATTCTAAAGACTTAGAACCAAAATTGACTAAAAGGCCTACTTTTAGCCCTGTAGCTTTCAGATAATTAATAATTTGAGATTCTTCTATTCCAGATAGTTTCTCCAAAGCCTTAATCTCTACAATTACTTCATCAAAACATATGAAATCAGGTTGATATTTCTTTACCAACGGTTGCCCTTTATAAAAGACATCTATAACAGGTTGTGAGTTGTAACGTATTTCTTGATTCTTAAATTCAACTTCTAATGCTTCTTGGTATACTGCTTCTGAGAATCCACAACCGAGTTCTTTATGTACTTCCATAGCGGCACCGATTATTCTAAATGTCCTTTTATCTCTTTCCATTTTTTTCTTTTTCGCAGATTTCATAAGGTCTATCAATATCTTATTTTATATCTGCGTTAATCTGCGAAATCTGCGGAGAGACTAATGTTTTGCCCAAATCAAACCTCTCTTTCTAGCCAAATCTGTATAATCCTCAATTTGTTTAGTAGTAAATCTATACATATCTTTTTCTTTATTATAGAAGGTTTTATACCAATTAGTGGTAAATCTAAGGTTTTCTTCAAATGAAAATACGATATGCCATTTCAAAATCTGCAAGGCTTTATCACAATTGAGTTTTAAAAGATTCGATTCCTTCTTATCTTTATTTCCTTTATCTGACTCGTACCATTTTCCATCTCCCCACATTTCAATAAATTCCTTTATTAATCCTTCAACTGATGTACTTGTATCACTTAATGGACCAAAATTAAAAGATTCTCCTGTTACTCTTTCATTATCTTGCAATAGATTAGCTCCTAGCCACAAATATCCACTTAACGGCTCAAGCACGTGTTGCCACGGACGTGTGGCATTTGGACTTCTTATTTCAGCTTTTTCACCTTTAGAAAAAGCTCTGACACAGTCAGGTACAATACGATCTTTTGCCCAGTCACCCCCACCAATCACGTTACCAGCCCTTGCTGTAGAGACCTTTGGAGAATTCTGGCTTGAGAAAAACGATTTGATATAGGAATGGCATGCTATTTCAGCACAAGCCTTTGAAGCGCTATAGGGATCATCGCCTCCTAATCTATCATTTTCACGGTACCCCCATATCCATTCAACATTCTGATAACATTTGTCACTCGTAATTATCACTGCGGCCTTCACTGTTTTAGATATTCTAATACACTCAAGCACATTGACTGTTCCAAAAAGATTAGTATTAAAAGTCTCTTGTGGTTTATCATATGAAAGGCGTGTTATCGGTTGTGCTGCCAGATGAAAAACCATTTCTGGAGAAAAGTCGGTAAACACCTGTTTTAAGTGTTCAAAATCCCTAATATCACCTTTAATATGTTTTAACTTATTTTCAAGGTCAAGCACCTCAAAATTTGAAGGATTAGTAGGTATATTTAACGAGAACCCTACTACATTAGCTCCTAACTCTAAAAGCCAGGCACTTAGCCAAGAACCCTTAAATCCTGTATGTCCTGTTACAAGTACACGCTTGCCATGGTAAATATCTTTGAATGGGCGATTCGGAGGATCGGAAAGATGGTGAGATAAATTTGTCATTTTGGCATACACCATTTATGGGGTTCATTAATCATCCTTATTAATTGTCCGAGGATAGTTTCATACTTTTCGTTCAATTCACTCCATTCCCCCTTTCTCCATTTCCCTAATTATCAGTCACTCCATACCTTCCATGGAGCTTCTCCACTATTCCATAATTTATCCAGATAGTCTTTTTCTCTCACCGTATCCATACACTGCCAAAAACCATTGTATTTATAAACCTTCAATTCACCTTCTAAAGCTATTTTTTGAAGCGGTCCAAATTCAAAGTCACAATTCTCATCAGAGCTGAGATAATTAAATAATTTCTTATTAAATATAAAAAACCCACCATTTATTATACCTGTACTCAACTGAGGTTTCTCTTCAAAATGGGTTACAGTCTCCCCATCAATCACCATTTCCCCAAACCTTGATGGTGGATGAACACCCGTAACCGTTCCAATCTTACCTTGTCTTAGATGAAACTGTTCCAAATCTGAAATGTTTATATTACTTACACCATCTCCATACGTAAGATGAAAGTTATCACTATTTACATACTCTTCAAGCCGTTTTATCCGCCCTCCTTTTAGAGTCTCCAGCCCTGTATCTATAAATATAATCTCCCAATGGGATTCATCTCCAATTCCATGTATATGAGGTTCTTTTTGAGGATGCATCTCAAGAGTAAAATCCCTTGATATTATCCGATAATTATAAAAATAATTCTTTATGTATTCACCTTTATAACCTAGTGCAAGTATAAAACGATGACATCCATGATGAGAATAATGTTTCATGATATGCCATAAGATAGGCCTCCCTCCTACCTCGACCATAGGTTTTGGTTTTCCAACAGTCTCCTCGCTTAAACGAGTACCTTTACCCCCACATAAAATAATCACATCATTCATTTGCTTCCTCGTCATTAATTCCGATTAATTTACAACTCTTTTATAATATTCTATCAGATTGTAAAATTACAGGTATTTCACTTAATTCGATCTAACAATTTATTTAAGATTAACTTTTTAATGACTCCACATATACTTGCATTGATTCATCTGTGTTTTCCTCAAAGAAGTCCATTAAGACCTTACGCCCTATTTCTCTCCTTTCTTCAAAAGAAAGAGGGTGCCGTAAGGCCCATTTATTTAATCCCGAATCGATATCATCGTCTGTAAAGGCTAATTTCCACATTGAAGAAGGAAGATAATCTAACATATTAAAATCCAAACCAATAGGCATTCCAACCGAAACAACCGGTATTCCCAAACAAATAGCTTCGACAGCGACACCACTTTCTGATGTGAGAACTGCGTATGACTTGGACAAAAGGGATTCAATATCCTCATACATTAATTCAATACTTTCGTATGACATATCACATTCTTTAAGCAGCATATCTATATTACTCTTGGTAAGTGTAGGATGCATCTTGATTTTAATATTCCAACCATCAACCACAGCGTTGCGTATCGCCCTTGTAGATGAAGTAAGAATATACCTCGAAATAGGAATGGAATAGGGTAGTAAAACAGAAATAATTCTATGTTTACTGATATCTCCTGGATGAATATGATTGTTATCTACAATATTCGTTAAATAACCATAACGAAATGGTGCTCCCACAGTATAATTACCATCTTTGTCATAAACTGAAAATATATCCTTCAATTTTTTACCACAGGTTATTATCCTGTCTGGAGCATATCCAAAAACTCTTTCATTTTTTGTATTAAACAGGCTTAAATGATTGGGAGGAGGAATAAACGATTTTCCCCCTATCAACTCCATTTTTGTAAAATTCATATGAAAACCTGCTATGATTGCCCTATGAATCGTTTGATTCTCACTCCAGTTAATGTAAACATCAGGATTCATTCCGTTTTCACGAATCCTTTTTGGCAATTTGTTTACCAATAATGATAAAATAAATTCCGATGAATTTACATTAGCCCAGTTCTCCTCATCTATTAAGGGCTGTATCTTAATTCCTAAAAAATCATGCACGCTTTCAAAACACCTTAACCGTTTTAACGGATTAACAAGAACTCTAAGATAATCTATGGGTTTCAAAAAATCCTCAAGTAAGATAAATCTTGTATTGCTTTGATAAATACTTTTGAATATGTACTTAAGTTTTTTAAGAGATATTTCGCAAAAAAATGCCAAAATCCCTACCGGAATTCCCGTCTTGCATAGAAACTCATGAAGTTCTGAAAAATATCTGTTTATGAATTTGCCATTTTTATCAAAAGAATTCTCTAAAATATAAGCATCAACAATTACAGACACTTTCTGCAATTCATTTTTATTTTTATGAATTCGATAAGCAGATGCAAATATATATCTAATGAAAAGAAATAATAATCTTACATATCCTCCTAATATCGATCTGCCGATCCCATAGAAAAAACGTATTTTCTCTTTATTAAAACCATATTTATAAATTCCCCTATCATTATATTTAGATGCTATCACATCGGCTATTAAGAGCAAGGCATGACTTTCAGCCACAAAAACTATATCTTTATTTGGATGTTCTTTAAGAATTGTTCTGAACCATGCAATATTCATACAATAAAAAAATAAATTGCTCATATATGGATTAGAACTGAATGTATCAGACAGCCAATGAGTTAAGTCATGACCATACTGAGAATGGATTTTTTCAGTCCATTGTACAAAGGCATGACGATTTGAAATGGTAAATTCGCGAAATTGAGCAGGTGAAGCATGGCTTATTTCCTGACCAAAAGCTTCTTTAAAAATATAAAATCGCTTTATGTTTTTCCCCGCATAAATCCATATTCCTCCTCGCAAATGAGATGTTATCCTCTTAGGATCTGTGAAGGCCGAAGCCAGGATAATTCGTCTCTTCACAATTCAGTTAGATAAAAAATCTATCATACAATGTTTACGTTATTGAAATCCTTGTATTATCTTTTCTATATCATTTAAGTCCTTAATAACCTTAACACCTGAATCTACAAAGGGGTCATCCCCGGAATCAGTAACTCGCCCAATAAACCTTATTCCTGAATCTTGAGCGCCTTTTAAATCTGTTGTAGAATCACCAATGAAAATTACTTCCTTTGAATAATAACTATTTTGCCTTATTATTGTTTTTGCGATTTCACCCTTTTGCCTTGGAAAACCATAAATACCTTTAAAAAAAATATCCATTCCTCTACGTCTAACAATCTCCCTTAACTCCTCTTCCGGGGTTCCTGAAACAATATATAAATCGATCTTATCATAATAACTTTCAAGAAATTCCTTGGCGCCATTAACATAAGGTGAATTTATTACTTCATTAGTTACCAATCTTGAGAAGGTACTACAGAGTTCTTCCAACTTTTCTTCCGACAGGGAACGTCTCAAAATTTCCTTATAATAGTACTTAAACTTATTAACTCGTGGCACCCCCCCATTCTTTAGATGAAAATCTGTTACCTGTCGGACAACTTCTTCACCTTTAGCCTCAAATATTTTGGTAAAGGCCTTGGTTTTTACGTCTACAGATTCTACAAGGACTCCATCAAAGTCAAAGATTATGGCCTTAATCATTTTTTGCTTGGTTGAATAGTTAAATATGTTAAGTGGTTAAGTATGTTGAGTCGTTCATTCAATTATTTGCTTAGTTTAATTGTTTAGTCAGTGAGATAAAAATACTCAACCATCCTCCTTACTTTTTTTTAAATACTTAATATATCCATTCAATAATTTGATAATTTCTTCTACTTTATTTATGTAATATTGTTCTTGCTCATTGTCAATATACTCACAATCAACTGCAACTGTAATATGGTCTATCATTTCATACGCAGAACCTCTCGATTGCCTACAGAATTGAATATTTTCTTGATAATGGAATCGACCATAACCTTCAGCTATATTTGCAGTAACAGACCTTGAAGCCCTAATCATCTGATCAGTTAATCTGTATTTTTCATCACTTGGTAATGTTTTACACAAATTCCAAATTTCCTTCCTGTACTCTCTTGCTTTTTCTTCACCCTGTTTAATAACCTTTATAAAGTCCCATTTTTATAGGATATATTTCTAAAAAAAATACTATTCAAACTTGGTCTATCTAAAATATTACACAGGGCAGGCATCTAAGTCACGAAAATCTGATTTCATCTTTTGAACAACCAGTTAAGTGGTTAAGTTGTTAAAACCACTTAACCACTCGACTATTTGACGACTCAACTAATTTTCTGCTCAACCACTCAACCAATTTTCCACTTAACCATTCAACTAATTCTTTACTCAACCATCTCCAATCCATTCAACAAATTCTCCACCGCCTGCCTCTCCATTT
>JBHHYH010000062.1:0-18542 GCA_046757465.1 Candidatus Scalinduaceae bacterium
TCTTTTTGAGTTTTATCAGTTTCTGTCCCTGCCAGTTTTTTGTCTTTTTGTTCCTCCTGAGGTTCTTTTGATTTTTCTTCCTGCTTTAGTTCATCCTTTTTTTCAGCGACAATGTCTTCTGCCTCTTTGGTTTCAGGTTTTTCAAGAGTATTATTTAGCAAACCAGGTTTCTCGACAACTGATTCTTGTATATCTGTGATTATTTGCTCTAACTTTTCAGGATAAAGATAAGGTAAAAGCAAAAGAATTAAAAGTAGTATGGCTACAGGTATAAAAAACTTTGTTGCTTTTGGAAACTTATGCGGGAGGGTATTCTTTATGCTTTTACCGTCAAGCTTACTTGTAATATCTTCTACAAGCATATCAAAAAACTTATTCTTTTCTGTCTGCTCGGCGTATTCTAAGCCGGTGACAAGTCTTTCCTTAAAATGCATTTTCTCATCTAATATCTTTGCAGCCTCAGACTTCCCAGTCCATTTCTTAATTGTTATTGCAAGATTCAGGAAGAAGTAAACTGAGAATAAAGAAATAAGGATAATATATGTATAGGATGGTATAAGGGCAAATTTCTGTACAATAATGGTGATTAGAGCTATTGCCAGTCCAATCGTGAAAACAGTTAGATATGTATTTTCACATCTGAAAAGATTATACCTAAACTTTACCTTCTCTAAGTTTTCCTCGATTTTGTCTTTGTAAGAATTCTGATGTTTTATATCATCTTCTTTATCATCGGTTTGCATATTCTTCTCCTTGGCGGCTGCTTGCGCAGCTAAATCTGGGGAGTTCGACCGTGTGAAGTTATATCTCTTGCGCAGTAATACAAGTATAAAGTGAGTAAAAGGCGCCAAATTCGGTTATTTATACCTTGCATCCCTATTTATTTTTTCATAAAACCTTCGACATTACAAGTTTAAAAAACGAAACAAACTATGATATTACCACCTAGATCATTTAGGATTGTAGTGTTATTTTGAGTTGCTAGTACAAAAAGGGGTGATCTCGGAGAGTTTAAAAGATAGAACTTGTAACTATGGTTTTAAAATATCTTATGGTGCTTTTGTAAGTTCGTCTAACCGCAGGCTAGATCCTGTAATTATAGTGTCTTACAACTTCAAAAGTAATTTGGTTTAATATCTCAAAAATTCTATATTTCGCCCGCATTAGATAAAAATGGTTGTTCTTTGTTTTTCAGGTATAATAATAATCCCTCAAATAAGTGATGGCAATTGAAATAGTAAGAAATCCGACGGGTTTAAGTGGTTCTATTTTAAGTGCGTTAGCTAAGATCCTATTCGTAATGTGAGGGAATCCATACCTTCTCTTCGTATTCCTGCCAGTAGCCTCCAGGTACGACTCTTTCTTCGTAATGGCCTTCGATTCTTCGGTCACCTTCGTAACGCTCATCTACCCAGACTCTCTCTTTTTTGGATGTATCAACCCATTTTCTTTTCTTTACATACTCATAATGACCCTCAATATAATTTTTCCCTTCGCCAGAACCAGCTTTTCTTTCGAGTTCGAGTTGTCTTTGCATCTCTGCTTTTTCAGCTTCTTCTCTTTTTTTATCCAGATGGTCTCCGACCAACGCTCCACCCACAGCACCTGCGCCTGCACCGATTGCTGCACCCATTGCCGGACTACCTGTTAACGCTCCTATACCTGCACCAAGAGCTGCTCCTGCTCCTGTCCCAACCGCTGTTCCTTTTTGTGTAGTTGTTAAACAGCCAGTAGCAAGAATCGAAATAGCCGCAATACACATAACTGTGACAACTATTTTGCCTCGCATCTAATACCCTCCAAAAAAAATCTACATAATATAAAACTAATGTGTAATATAAAATTAGGACATAAAAAAACTAATATTCTCTTTATAATCTAATTACAAGGTTCAACTATTACCCTATAATTTTAAACATTTTCTTTTACTATTTTGTTCCTAATCAAATATTATCAAAAGGGCATATATTTGTCAATGTATTTTATAACTACTTATAATGTAAAGAGATATATCCTGAATATAGTTATTTAGTTTACTACTGCTTCTCTGACTGGATGGCGTATATAAGACAGAGGAATATGATACCGTAAAGATGGAATAATTGGTTCAAAGAAAAAAGAGATCGAAATGATATTTTTGTCTTAGTATTTTATCATGTGGCTGACTAAATCTCACATTTATAAGAATCAATATAATCTCTATGCCTCAACTGACAATCCGTCATATGCTAATTTGATTCCCATTGGTAATTTATTGTTTGTCTTTTCATGTTCTAAGTCATGTGCTATATGCGTAAACAATG
This sequence comes from Candidatus Scalinduaceae bacterium, assembly GCA_046757465.1. Classification (GTDB taxonomy): domain Bacteria; phylum Planctomycetota; class Brocadiia; order Brocadiales; family Scalinduaceae; genus Scalindua_A. Next base: position 2,304 of record JBHHYH010000062.1, read on the forward strand.
TTTGCCTTGGTTTTAACTTGTTTACTATATCTATGGCCTGTTCGATACCAAAGTGTTTTTCATGAGGATACATCCTGAGGGCATCGAGAATGAGTAAGTCGAGTCCTTTTAGCTTGGCCATAGAGGCAGGTGGTATGAGACTTACGTCTGTTACATAGGCGAACTTATCAAACCTGTAAGCAGTAACTTTTTCCTCTCCGTGCATTACATCAACAGGGATTATTTCAAAACCAAAGAGATTAAACATCCCATTAATAGGCTTAAGGGTAAATTTTGGTTTGCTGCCATTGGAAGATGTTTCTTCAAATACATACGAAAACATTTTGTATATATTGTTCACCGTTTCCACGGATCCATACACGGGAATATTTGTTTTCTGATTTCTGTTGAAATGTCTTAAGTCATCCAACCCCAGGATATGGTCTGCATGGGAATGTGTTAGTAACACGGCATCTACTTTCTTCACTTTGTTTTTTAGGCACTGAATGCGTAATTCCGTAGCCGCATCTATAAGTATGCAGTATTCTCCTTCAGATATTAGGATTGATGAGCGGGTTCTGAAATTTTTCGGATTGACAGACGTACAGACATTACAACCACAACCAATCATGGGCACTCCGTATGATGTTCCCGTGCCAAGAAAAGTTACTTTCATACCTTTATTTTCTTCCACCTTCCTAATCTAAAGAGAACGTATACAGCAATTGACCGGAGAATCCAATCAAGTGCTGCGCCAAACCAGATTCCTGCAAGCCCCCATTCTAGCACAATTCCGAAGATATAAGCAACTGGCAAATGAAAACACAATGTGCCTACTATCGTAACAATCATAGGGCTTAAGGTATCCCCTGCACCGCGTAAACCACCGGCATAGACCATGTATATTGCTAATGCTGGTTGTTCAATGGCGGCAATCATTACGCAAAAAGCGCTAAGAGCTAAAACATCTTGTTCGGGATGGAATACCTTTGCCATGGGTATAGCAAATGTTAGAAATATAAAGGCAAAGAATCCCATCATCATAAGGGCAATTTGACAATTTCTCTTCATACTTAACCTGGCCAGATTGATTTTCTTTGCACCAAGACTTTGTCCCACAAGTGTTGCGGTTGCTATTGCCAGTGCATAACCCGGCATAAATGATATGGCTTCTATCCTGATGGCAATTTGGTGTGCAGCAAGTGAAACAGTTCCAAGCATTGCAACTATCTTAATGAAAAAAAGATAACCAATCTGAGTTAAAAAAACATCCAGTGTGGCAGGCAAAGAAATCCTTAGTATTCTTTGGATTATGGATTTATTTATGCCAATAATACTCTTTAAGTTTATTGTCAAAATGCTTTTTTTGCTTAGGAGTTTGTAAAAAATCAAAGATGCACCTATTGTATAAGCGATAGATGTTGCCCAGGCAGCTCCCTCCACCTCCATACGTGGAAAAATCCATATACCGAATATGAGTAGCCAATTAAATAATATGTTTACACAATTCATAACAAGCGTAATCATCATAGGTGTTCGAGTATCGCCTGCTCCTCTAAAGGCTGCGGTACCAGTTAATATTATTAATCGTAGCATGAGAAAACTTAATACTATTTTGAGATAGGTGGATCCCAATGTAACAACGCTTTCCTCTGCACTCATTAAGATCAAAATGTCACTGGCAAAATAAAATATGAAAGGACTGGTTATAAGTCCTAAGATGATTGATAATAATAAAGACTGCCCGGTGACTTTTTGTGCTTCAGCCTTTTCTTTAGCACCAAAATCCCTTGCCACAAGTGCTGTTGTTCCGGCATTGAGCGCACAAAAAATCATTGTAATGACAAAGTTTAAGGCGCCTGCTAATCCCACAGCAGCTACAGCCGTAGTGCCTAATCTGCCGACCATGATTATGTCAACGATGAAAACTGCCATGTGTAAGACATTTTCTAATAAAACAGGAAGTGCTAGCTGAATTATGTTTTTATTTAAGTTGTTTTTTGTTAACTCCATTAACCTTTTCCATCTCGAAATTATGGTTGACAACCATTAATACAACCATTAAAATTCTTTAAGTTTTTGGCAAAGTTAAACTTAGCTTGTGTTAAATTGACAGATGATAAGAGAAACCAAATTATTATGCAAAATAATTTTAAAAACTGTTCCTGCCTTAAATACTTTTTCCCCTAACAGCTACCCTTTTCATTGCATAAATGTTGTGGTATAAATACATTTCTTAAGACTGATAAAATTATATAAATTATAAATGTATACGGGAATAGACATTATTGAAGTTAAAAGAATTGAGAAAGTTTTCAGTACACACGAGAATTTTATTAGGCGAGTATATACAGAGGATGAAGTAAAATATTGTCAATCCAAGAAAAACTGTTTTCAGCATTACGCTGCACGCTTTGCCTCAAAAGAAGCTGTACTTAAGGCATTTGGAACAGGGTTGAGAGACAGGATGAAGTGGACTGACATAGAAACATTAAACGAAGAATCGGGGAAACCTTACGTAAATCTATATGGTAGGGCAAGAGAATTGGCAATGGAGAAAAACATTGGTGAGATATCAATCTCATTATCACATTGTAATGATTATGCTGTTGCGCATGCATTGTTAGTACCTGCTAATTCAGCGTAACAAGGGAGAAGAGCAGGGTGTGCAATGCCCATCAAAAAAACATTCGTTCGTGAATGGAATGGTGGGCATTACCCACCCTACAGAAGATGTTATGTCGAGGTAAAAATGAGAAAATTGATACTTATAAATCCCCATCCGATTGGTAATGTTGGAGAGGAAAATGTTTCGGTATTGAATCAGATGCCTGTAAATTTGGGTTACCTGAAGACGTTGACACCCAACAATTGGGAAGTAGACATAATAGATGAGACGCAGGAACTGGCAGTAGATGAGAAGGGTGAAAATTTGCGCTTTGATAAGCCAGACCTGGTAGGGATTACGTCTGTAAGTTATCAGGCTAATAGGGCATATCAAATAGCTACAGCGTGTAGAAAAAATGGAATTCCCGTGATAATGGGTGGAGTGCATGCAACCAGTTATCCAGATGAAGCAGCGAAATATGTAGATTCTGTAATTATAAGGGAAGCAGTTTCGATTTGGGAAGAAATAATCTCTGATTTTGAAAATAACAATCTAAAGAAATTGTATGATGGTGGCTTAACTCCTATGGAAAAGTATAAGGACATATTTTCTGATAGGGAGTTTTTAAAGAATAAGTATAAGTATAGATATTCCGGCATAATCACCACCGCAGGATGCCCATTCAGTTGTGAATTCTGTTCAGTACCACAATTTCAGGGTAGAAAGTATAGAGAGAGGCCTGTAGATGATGTTTTGGGCGAACTGGAAAAAATAAAAGGGCAGTATAGGGGACTTATCCTGACAGATGAGAATTTCTACGGCCATAGCAAGAAGTCTAATGAAAGGGTTCGAGATCTTTTTAAGAAGATGGTTGAAAGAGGCATTTACCAGAACTGGTTTGGATTCACCTCGTTGAATATATATAAGGATGATGAAACTCTTGACTATATGGTAAAGAGTGGATGCGTTGGAGTACTTATTGGTATTGAATCCATCAACGAAGAAGCATTAAAGACAATGAATAAGGGTGTTAATCTGCGAATAACGATAGATAAATATAAAGAAGCCGTAAAAAACATAAGAAAGCATGGACTTGCTGTTTGGGGTACTATGGTGTTTGGGAATGACAGTGATACAACTGAGAGCTTTAAAGAAGTGGTTGATTTTATATTAGATGCAAAGATCGATATAATGACTTGTGGCATTCTGTGCCCATTCATTAATACCCCATTATATAAAAGACTTAATAGTGGAAATAGGCTGTTCAGAACAAATTTTCCTGAAGACTGGATTTATTACACATCACATCATCTAACTTATGTTTTATCGCAACTTTCACTTCAAGAGTTTATTGATGGTTTAGAGTACGTTTATGAAAAAATATATTCTACTGAGGTGATAAGAGAAAAATTCAGGAGAGCAAAAACGGAATTAAATAATCTCAATGCAGCAATGTTTGCCTTCAGGGTTAATCTTGACTGGCAGGATGTTTTCAAACATTTGTTAATTAACTTGAGAGAGCTTCAGGCTTCGGGAGCTTACGAGGCTGCCCTGGAGCAATACGAAACATTAAAAAATAAGAAAACCCTGGATCTGGCAAGTATTAAGGCTTAAAGCTGTCATTGCTTAACATTTTGCAAAAAGTAAAGATAAGTACAAAGAATAAATCCCCCTAAATCTCCCTTTTCAAAGAGACTGTGTCATAATGTCATCCCGAACTTGTTTCGGGATGACATTATGACACAGTCTCAAAGGGGGGTTGGGGGATTTGCCCTTTTTTATCCTCTTAACTATCCAAGTACAAGTCTTCGAAAAAAATTAAAGACAAGCTTCATAATACGGTTTTTCCAGATACAGGCTCGTACCAAAAGAAAATGCGTGAAAAATTTCAACCTGAATTCTGGGAAAATAAACATATCTCGTTCTATCTCTAAAGGATTAAACATGCCAAGAGTTGTTATTACGGGTTTGGGATTAGTAATAGCCAATGGTATTGGTGTTAAGAATGCATGGGATGCGCTCGTTAATGGTAAGGATGGTACGGGAGAGGCAAAATCCTTTGATACCTCAAAGTATAGAGTACACCGTGTATGTGAGGTCAAGGATTTCAAGATTGACACTATTTTTGAAAATGAGACCATGGCAAACACAATACATAAATATACCTATTCTGCTGCGAAGGAAGCTTTAGAAGACAGTGGTTTAAATGATATTACCAGGTATGACAGTGAAAGGTTTGGGATTGCAATTGGAACTCTTGCTGGTGAACTGCCTCCCTTTGAATACCTGCTACGCCATGCACCTGAGGACAAAGCAAATGGATTCGACATGGGCGTTGCCTTAACATACCCACCATCATCCATAACAACTTTGCTTTCTGAAGATTTTGGGTTTGAAGGGCCAAACATGGTGTCGTTAAATGCATGCTCTTCGGGTAACCATGCTATTGCATGGGCCTTTGATCTTTTATCAGAAGGGAAGGTTGATGTAATGCTTGTAGGTGGAGGCGAACTTATACCACAAACTGAGTTTACACATTTTCATAATTTAAAGGCATTAGCTCCTGAGAGGTGTCAGCCTTTTGACAAAAATAGAAAGGGACTCATAATTGGAGAAGGAGCAGGAATAATGGTGATGGAGTCGCTAGATTTTGCATCAAAGAGAAATGCTAATATTTATGCTGAATTGAAAAGCTACGGGATGAGTTGTGACGGACATCATATGACGGCTCCACATCCTGAAGGGGCCGGAGCAATAAAGGCTATGCTAGATGCTCTTTCTGCTTCTAAGATTTCTTACAAGGATATTGACTACATTAATGCACATGGTACCGGAACACCCTTAAATGACAAGATGGAAACGTTGGCCATAAAATCAGTCTTTAAGGAGCGTGCAAAAGAGATTCCTGTTAGTTCTATAAAATCTATGATCGGCCATACAATGGGCGCTGCAAGTGCGATAGAATCCGTTGTGAGCTGCCTGGCGATTAAAAATAATGCAGTTTCACCTACCATACACTATGAAACTCCAGACCCTGAGTGTGATTTAGATTACGTTCCAAATGAAGGACGTGAGTTAGAAGTTAATTGCGTATTGAATAATTCATTTGCCTTTGGTGGAAATAATGTTACAAATATTTTCAGTAAAATATAAATGAATAAGTGGTAGCCGCAGGCTTTAGCCTGCGAAGAAAGCACAAAAATTTGCGCTAATGTCATTCTTCGCCCCCACTTCTTGCTTTCGCTCTTACAGAGCCTACTTTCGGCAAGAAATGAGTGGGGGCGAAGAATCTTGATTTTTTTAAACTATTGTTAATATAAATTCTTCAATTCCCCTTCGCTTCACTCAGGGCTTCGGTTCAGACGCTGTCCTGAATAAAATGAAGGAATGACACAGGGCGAAAGGTTCAGAATGATATAATGATTGTCAGAACATTTCGCACAAGCTCTAAAGCCTGCGACTACTATGGTGATTATGAGGGTACACATGAAGCATAATTTACAATAGTTTTGATAATGAAACATTCATGACCACAAGTCACAAAGAAAACTGTAGTTTGGCGGGTGTTGTAAAAGCATTTTAAAATGAAAAAAACAGTAATTACGGGTATTGGGGTTGTATCCCCAATAGGTATTGGACATCAGGAGTTTTGGAAGAATCTTGTTTGTGGTAATTCAAGCATAGCTCCTATGGAATGTTTGGATTTGTCAAAATATGAGTCTAAAAAAGGAGCAGAAGTAAAGGATTTAAAAGCTGAAGAATTTATAGGACGTAAAGGATTAAAATATCTTAATAAGGGGACTAAATTTCTTGCTTCAAGTATAAAATTAGCGCTTGATGATGCGGGCTTAAATATAGATGATGAATTATCAAATCAAACTGGAATACTTATAGGTTCCTCACTCGGGAATTTCTCACAAACCACTGATTATTTTCATGATATTGTCAGGGAAAATCCATCAGAGCTCTCACCAATGCTAAGCTATGATGTAGCGCTAAATTCATCCATAAATTATTCCTCAGTTGTTTTCAAGATAAAGGGTTTTGCCAGGACTATTTCTTCCGGCTTTACCTCAGGTACGGATGCGATAGGTAATGCCCATAAACTTATTCAGAGTGGTAAGGCAAAGGTGATTATAGCAGGTGGAATTGAGCAGATTTCACTGGATTTATACATCATATTTTATATGAGAAAATTATTGGCAAGGGCTAATGGTACTGGAAGCGAGACTAGCATGCCATTTGATGAAAGAAGAAACGGTTTTATTATGGGTGAGGGTAGTTATGTATTTATATTGGAAGACCTTGATTATGCTTTAAGTCGTGAAGCAAAGATCTATGGTGAAATTTCTGGTTATGGAAGTATCTTTGCCGGTAACAAAAAAAATGATATTGATAAAAGAGTTAAAAAAGCTAAGAATGCGATGCAAATGTGCATAGATGATGCTAAGTTATCCCCGGATGACATAGACTTAATCAACGCAAATGGAAATTCGAGTAAGTTACAAGACCTGATTGAGGCAAAAGCTATTAAAGAATTGTTTGGAGAAAGGGGCGAAGAAATACCTGTTTGTGCAATCAAATCTATTTTGGGAGAATGTTATGGAGCGTCAGGTGCGATGCAAACAGCAGCTTCTGTACTTTCCATAGATAGTGATTTAATACCTCCGACTATTAATGTAGAAAATGCCCCTGAATGTAACTTAAACATAATCAATGAAAAACTAGAAAAAGACGTAAGCTCGGTACTCATAAACTCGTTTGATTATTCAGGGAATGACTCCTGTTTAACTATTATGAAAATATGAGTAAATTATATGAACCAATAAAAATAGGTAATATAAAAGTTAAGAACCGGCTTGCCATGTCAGCCATGGATCTCGGGTTTACGTCAGACGGTTTTGTAAACGAGCGGTTTATTGATTTCTATATAGAAAGGGCTCGTGGTGGAGTGGGATTGATTGTGGTTGGTGGATGCTATCCTGAAATGGCCGGCAAGGTATGGAAGAGCATAATCGGCCTGGATAAGGATGAGTTTATACCGGAACTTAAAAAATTAACCGATACGATCCATAAATATGATGTCAAGGTTGCCGCACAATTACTTCATGGAGGAAGGAGCGCATCTTCTTTTTTTACAAAGATGCAGCCGGTATCAGCATCAAGTATAGCGCACGTTAACATAAAGCAGGCACCGCACGCATTAACTATACCAGAGATTAAGAGGGTAATAGAAGGTTTTGCAAATGCAACAGTGAGGGTAAAGAAGGCAGGCTTCGATGCTGTAGAGATACACGGCGGTATGGGTTATCTGATCAATCAATTTCTCACCAGGGCAACTAACAAGAGAAAAGACAGATATGGTGGAAGTCTTAAAAACAGGATAAATTTTGCAAAAGAAATAGTAATTGCAACAAAGGAAAAAGTGGGAAAGAGATTTCCAATAATATTCCGTCTGTCCGGAGACGATTTTATAGTTGATGGCCTCAAGATAGACGAGAGTGTCGAGATAGCAAAGGAACTGGAAAAGGCGGGTGTTGATGCATTTAATGTTTCTCCCGGTTGGCATGAGAGCCGCACACCCATAATGCTTATGGCCATCCCAAGGATGTCTTATATCTTTTTATCGGAAAAGATTAAGGATAATGTAAATGTGCCCGTAATCGGATCTGTAAGGATAAATGATTTGGCATTAGCTGAAGAAATTTTAGATAATGGCCAGTCAGATATTATATCGATAGGAAGACCCTTGATAGCAGACCCGGAGTTGCCAAAAAAATACAAGAAAAGGCAATTCGACGACATCAGGAGGTGTATTGCCTGTAATCAAGGATGCTTCGATTCTCTGCTAAACTTCAAATCTATTTCCTGCTTATATAATGTCAGAGCTGGCAGAGAAAGAGAATACAAAATTACGAAAGCCAAAAAGAAGAAAAAAGTAATGGTTATTGGCGGTGGACCGGGTGGCCTGGAAGCTGCGAGAGTTGCTGCATTAAGAGGGCATGAAGTGCATTTATATGAGAAGACTAATGTCCTGGGTGGGCAATTAAGATATGCATACATCCCTCCGGGAAGGGAAGAAATAGAAAATGTTATCAATTTCCTGGAAACCCAAATAAAGAAGATGAACGTGAAAATACAGCTATGCAAAAAAGCAGATATGACAACGATAAAAGAATTAAAACCTGATGCCGTGATTGCGGCTGTAGGGGGGAGCCCAATTGTACCTGGCATTCCGGGTGTGAAAGAAAAGAACGTCGTTGTTGCCGAAGATGTATTTAACAATAAAGTAAAAGTCGGTAAGGAAGTAGTAATTATAGGCGGAGGTACAATAGGTTGTGAAATCGGCCTTCATATCGCAAAGATGGGAGCAATGAAACCGGATGTCGCCTGTTTTCTTTTAAAAAATAATGTCATAAAAGGAGACGAACTGGTAGAACTCACGTCACGGGGTAAACGTAATATTACTATCCTGGAAATGAAAAACAAGATTGGAGGAAGGTTTGGTATCTCAACCAGATGGATAATCTTAAAGCAAATAAAAGATGCAGGTATTAATAGTATAACGGGTGTAAATGTTAAAGAGTTTAAAAATATTAATAAACCAAAGGCTTCATCTAATTCAAAAAATATAGATGAAAAAATCCGTATTACCTATGAAAAAGATAAAAGAGATAATTCTCTTCTCGCGGATACGGTTGTCATAGCTGCTGGATATAAATCCAATCAAAGTCTTTTCAAGGGATTAGATGGAAAGGTAGATGAGTTATATAAAATAGGTGACTGTGTAAGTGTTAGAACCGCACTTGAAGCAATTCATGAAGGATTTGAAGCAGGCTTAAAGGTTTAGATTATGAAAGATATACGAATGAACAGAGGGGACAATTCAGGATACCAGCACTTAGAATGCGAAGAAGTAAAACTTCAAGAGAATAGATATGCTGGTATTATCAAGATGAAGAAACCCCCGAGGAATTCTATAGGATCCTGGTTATTAGATGCAATATATGACAAGATAGATTCTTACGAGAAAGACGAAAAGGTAACATCAATAATAATAACAAGTAGTATAAGAGGCGTTTTCTGTGATGGCGCTGATAGAGAAGAATTGTTCGGTTCATGGATATCTGGATTGGTAGCCGAAAAGAATTATGATAGATTTGTAAGGGCCCACGAGATGTATATGGAGATTGAAAATTGCAAGAAACCGCTGATTGCGGCTCTCAATGGTGTTACCATAGGCGCTGGACTTGAACTTGCCTTATTGTGTGATATCCGTATAGCTTCTGAAATTGCATTTTTCAGTTTGCCTGAGGCAAAACCCGAATTGAGTATAATTCCGGGTCTTGGGGGGACGATAAGGTTGCCAAAGGTAATAGGTGCTGCCAGGGCCAAGGAGATGTTATATTCTGGAAAGATGATTCGTGCCGAGACTGCATTGCAGTGGGGTCTGGTTAACAAACTTGCACCAGTTAAAGAAGTTCTTAAAGAGGCAATAGATTTTGCAGGTATGTTGGCAGAGAACAACGATACAGCAATATATACAATGAAGAAATGTATAAATTATGCGATGGATAATGACACAAAAAAAGGAATAGAGTATGAAGTAGGTCTCTTTGCTGAAATGATGCGTCGTAAGCTTGTTGATTCCCCCCTAACCCCCCTTTCTTGAAAGACTGTATCGCTCTGTCATTCTGAGCCGAAGGCGAAGAATCTAGTTTGGGCTCAGGGCCGAAGGATTCAGACGCCGTCCTGAACAAAGTGGAGGAATGACAAAATGCTCATTTTCCGGAATTATGACACAGCCTCAAAGGGGGAAGAGAGGGGTTTAAAGATATTTTATATCAATAAATGTCCTTTGGAGGCAAGGTAAATGAAAGACAAAACGGCAATAGTAACAGGTGGTACTAGAGGCATAGGTAAAGCAATTGTGCTTGAGCTGGCAAAAAATGGATGCAATGTTGCTTTTAATTATGCCAAGAGTGATGAGCTGGCAAATGCGTTGGTAAAGGAGATAGAGTTACTTGGGGTTAAGGCCTTAGCAAAAAAGGTAGATGTATCAAATTTTGAGAGTGCCAAGAACATGGTAAAAGAGGTTAAGGATAATTTTGGACAAATCGATTTTTTGGTTAACAATGCCGGTATTACGAGGGATAAACTCCTTGCCTTAATGGGAGAAAACGATTGGAACGATGTGATCAATACAAACCTAAAAAGTGTATATAATTTTTCCAAGGCCGTAATAATGACCATGGTCAAACAGAAAAGAGGAAGCATACTCAATATAACTTCAGTTAGCGGTATTGCTGGTGTGGCAGGACAGGTCAATTACTCAGCTTCTAAAGCAGGAATGATCGGCTTTACAAAGGCCCTGGCAAAAGAAGTTGGCAAGGCAAAAGTTAATGTCAATGCAATTGCATGTGGATTTATAGAAACAGACATGACCTCTTCACTCCCCGAAGAATATAAGAAAAAAATGGCAGATATGACTTCTCTAAAGAGGTTTGGCAAACCTGAGGAGGTAGCGAAGATAGCAATGTTTTTACTTTCAGACGATGCAAAATATATTACAGGTCAAGTCTTAAACGTTGATGGAGGATTGGCAATATGAGCAAAATAGGGTGCTTAGAGGCTCAAATATATTAATAACATAGCTGCGCAATTAATTCTTCTAGGCCACTAAGGTGATAAAGGTAACGGTTAGGGTTAGGAAGCCAGTATGGTAGTTGGGTTATGGTAAAGTGAGACCAACTACTTAACCCATAGACTAAACTGGCATCTTTACCTTTACCTAGCAACTTAACCTGGATTATTGTTGTACATTTGTTCATACCTTTGTTGCTAATTTCGGAATTCTGATAGAACAGAATAGCGCACCGGATAAAAACGAAAGGAGTTAATTAAGAATGATCTTTTTGTTAAAAGTTGAAATAAAGAAATTACCTGATATACCAGTTAAAGATTTTTTAGGGTTTGTTGTCAAGGAATGGGAATATTTTATCAGGATGAGAAAAAGGGGCAAGATCCTTGCGGGTGGGAAACTGGCTGGGAGCAGGGGGGCTGCGGCCATTATTGAAGCTGATTCAAACGAGGAGCTTGACCAGATCGTAACAAACCTTCCACTCTTTCCATTCTTTACCAATATAGAAGTAACACCACTCGTTCCCACAGACAAGGCATTGACGGATGTCAAGCGAATCCACTCACTTATGAAGTAAAAATATGCAACTAATATGAGAATAACAACTTACTAAATCCCCCTGTTTCCCCCTTTAGCAAAGGGGGATCATGGGGGATTGTTTTTATTCTCCATTCTCTTAAGAAGTAGAAATATGCAAATTTAAGCTAATAGGACACGCCCGCCATATAAACGGTCGCCCGCCCGTGCCGGTACCTGCCCGACTACCCGTCCGAACGGCTTGGCCGGCCGGGCGTCATTCAGGCGGGCGGACGAGGGCAGGTTTTATATTCACGGCTTAAGTACATAATGTCATGCCTTCAAGTCCTACTGAACAATAAACTTGCTTTATAATTATAATATATTTACAATGTAATTAATGAAATCAATAAGATTTTCATGGGATGATCGGAAGAATAAGACTAATCAAAAGAAACATGGAATTTCATTTGATGAAGCACAAACAGTACTCTTTGATGAAAATGCCATCGAATATTTTGATCCTGATCATTCGGGTGAATGAGGATAGATTCTTGATGTTAGGAATCAGTTTTCGTCAAAAAGGTTCTGAAATCAGAATTATTTCTGCAAGGAAAGCTACTAAGAAGGAACAGAAAATATATTTTGGAGGAAAATAATGAGGAAAGAATATGATTTCTCAAAAATGAAGGGGCGTAAGAATCCTTATGCCAGGAAATTGAAAAAGCAGATTACTATTCGCATGGGAGTCGACATCATAGATTATTTTAAGAAACTTGCAGATGAAACAGGGGTTCCATATCAAAATTTGATCAATTTATACTTGAGAGAGTGTGTTCAATCTCACCGCAAGCCATCTATAAAGTGGGCTTAATGATATTGGGACAAGCAAGGTCATATTTAAGATATTAAAAGCTAGAAGCCATAGGCAAAAAACGGATAGTTATTAGTTATTTGTCATTCGTTATTGAGTTCTGTGATTTTACGTGCCAGCCCCACATGTCCCCGCCTGTACCAATTCGGGCAGGCATTTCCTTGGTAAGTTTTTGGCCTTTACAGCAAGCTGAATTACGGCACATCGGAAGTGGCATCCAGCAAAAAATCGTAACAGTTGTCTCTGATTTAAGCGTTAGACAGACAAAAAGAGGTTAGGCTGACAATTTTCGAATGATAAATACAAGAAAGGATAACCATGGATGATAAGGCGTTACGAAAGAACTTAATTGGATTATTAAAAGGTGGTCAAGCACATATAACATTGGAAGAAGTACAAAAAGACCTCAAGCCTGAACTTTGCAAGATAAGTCCCTCATACCTATGTTTCAGATGCTACTATGAGATAGTTAATTACATAAATATTTCGTTGATATCAATACTTTATTGTCTAAGATTTTGAAGATTAAGAAAACATACTAAATATAATATATTATATTAATGGTTATGTATTTCTGACAGATAGAGAGAGGTATCAGAGAAAGGCACAATGAAAAACTCATTAAAGGGAGCCTTCTTGTCAGGTTTGATATTTCCAGGCCTGGGTCAGATTATTCTAAAACACTATAAACGGGGCGCTATCATAATGCTTACAGTTTTGGTCAGTATGTCCGTATTTATAGTGAAAACAGTACAACACGCCCTTGACATCCTGGAGAAGATTGAGTCGCAGGGTGGGGCAATTAGTATGAGTACCATCTCGAACGCAGCCACCCAGGTATCCACCACTTCCGGGAACCTCACATTCAATCTCGTCTTGTTGTTGGTAATTCTCTGCTGGATCATTGGGATTGTTGACGCTTACAGAATCGGGAAGATAAAGGACATCGAAGAAGGTTCCGCGAGTCAAGCTTCAAATGGTAATGACAATTGATCACATCTCGCCACTTGATACAATTACTTGTGATCGTTAGGTAGACAAGGAAATATATGTATGAATAAGTTTGTCGATCCTAAATTATTTAACTTGCCATCTTCAACGAAACTAAAACAGGTTGGCACCAATAAATTCGACATAATCATTCAACGTAAAAGTCGAATCATCATGAAAGATGGTGAAGTTATTCTAACAAAGGCTAACAAAATCAAAGAGCATGTTCCAAATGCGAAAGTCAGCTTAAGAACATCGGCTCCTGTTTGTGGTAAAACAAAATCGTTTTTAGAAAAGCATAGCGTAAGTGTACTTGCGTGTTGAAGAATACTTAGCTAGAGTTGGGGCGAACCCAACTTAGATAGAAAGAGTGTCTCGTCTTGCCACTTGACACAAATTGATTAAATTCGTGCTTCAAACTAATTATGTCTGTTCTACGAACAGGATATGTCTGTTTTTTCAAACAGGCAACGTCCATTCTCCGAACAGATGCAAACCCACCTTATATCTAATTTTCCCTTGTTTTCCATATTATAATTCATTAACATCAAAACGAAGAAATTCCAATAGTCAATTTCCATATTTAAAATAAAAATAGTCAAAAGCTTTTAAGTATATAAATAATGGAGGAGATAATATGACGGAGAATTCTGAAAAAATATTGAAGGAAGCATTGAAACTTCCACCGATTGAAAGAGCGGCTATTGTGGATAGATTGGTTTCCAGCCTGGATAAACCAGATAAAACTATTGATAACCTATGGAGAAAGGAAATAGAAGATAGAATTGTTGCCTATAAATCCGGCAAAATGGAGACTGTATCAGTAGAAGAAGTATTGGCAAAATATAAGAATAAATGAAAGTTAGATTCTTTAAGATAGCGCAATATGAGTTAGATGGTGCAGTGGAATACTACAATGCTGAACTACCTGGCTTGGGGTATGAGTTCTTATGGGAAGTATTTGAGACTATTGATCGAATTAAGGCTTTCCCCGAAGCATGGCAGCCCTTTCACAAAGGTACACGAAGGTGCCAGGTCAGGCGATTTCCATACGGTGTGATTTACAAATTAGTTAATGGTTTATTGTTGATAGTTGCAGTCGCAAATCTGCACAGAAGACCAGATTACTGGATTGGCCGCATTTCATAGAAAAAACAGGACTTGCAATATTACATTTACATCTATCAATTATTTTGTTTCCAAACTTTGTTATGGATGAAGTCGTATAGAAGTAATCTGGAAAAATTTTAGTTAATTTGAGGAAAAAGAAAGGCCATACCTAATCTGTTCACCTAAGGCAAACATCTGTCATAGTGTTATATTAACTTATCATTGATCTTCAACCATACAATATACCCCCGTCTATAAACCAACATCCTTTGATAACTCTGCCATTTTAATTATCGGGAACTTTATTGACTTTTCTCCCAGAAGTTCATCCACTACATGCTGCGGTGCGCTGCGATAATTTAATACGGCCATTATCTTTATAGGTGTTTTTGCATCACTCGGTATCAAACAAGCGAAATGCTCTTTCTTTTTACCCTTCGGGGGAATGCGATTATCTGAAATGATATGAGTTGCTTCCCAAACTAGTAAAGTGGGTTCGCCCTTTTCATTGCCAAAAACCGTGTGGTATATTGTAGCGTCAAAGTCAATTTTCCCTTTCTCATCTACAGTACCGCTTTGATACAAAAGCTTACCTTCTGAATCATTTACGGAAACCTCAAGCCACATCTGCCTGGCCTCTGTGAGACCCGTAGGCAGATAATGTCCTGCACCAGTATTCATTATGTCCACCTGGAATTTGAGCATACCACTCCTTTGAACATCAGAAACAGCATGGATTGCGAGGGTCGCGGCATTCTGAAGTCTTTCAATGGCCATCTGTGGCTGTACTTTTGAGTTAGGTGGCAGGGAGACTGGGACAACACTCCCACCCACAAAGTAATGTGTCCATATATGCGGGCGTTTTATGCCCCCGAGAATTTCAGGGGTTGCAAACCCCGGATTGTCGGGTCGTTCAGTGCTTCCGGTGGAAGGGAAACCGGGACGCTGTCTCATATGGCAGTCCTGACAATGTACAGATGTCTTTGGATCGCCTGTATTATACGGTCCCTGTCGCCATTCAGTATAAGTTTGTTCGATAGGAAGGTCATTTCCAGCGTGTGATACATCATGACACCCCCCGCAGAATTCAGAGCGTGTGTGTAACTCAGAGAAATGATTTTTATGTATCGTATCAGGGGAATCATCAAAGGGGCCGTATTTCGTACCGCCCTCCATTGCAGCGGCATTACCAGGGTTTAGAATATAAGGTGCATTACCTACTCCGGTCGTTGCCCTGACGGAGTGGCAAAAATCACAGATGACGCCTCCCTTTTCGTCGTCCAGAGGAAGATCCTTTTCACCCGAACTGTGTCCAATGGGAAAATGACAGCGTACACATGATTCTACATTTCGTTTCTGCCATTCCCCTTTGGCAGTCTTTTTGCCTAAATTATAGAGGGCTTGGAAGAGGGGGTTTTTCCATGCGTTGGCATGTGTGGAGCCACTCCACATCTTGAATATTTCAGGATGGCAGGCGCCGCAGGAGATTGGGCTGAAGAACTGGCTTTTTTCCACGTCCCC
>JBHHYH010000063.1:0-17864 GCA_046757465.1 Candidatus Scalinduaceae bacterium
AGGAATTTCAATCATAGTTTCCCCCCACTTCTTGCTTTCGCAAGAAAGCAGTGGGGGGATTAAAGGGTGTGTAAATATATCATTATACACACCCCAGGCCCCTCTTTTTAGAGGGGAGCTTGAAAGTTGTTGCCTAAGGCTTAACTTGATACTTGCTCTTATAAACTTATATGTTATGTGAGGAAAGTTAAAGTCTACTGTGAATTTTTATTTTGCAAAGCAAATTGCCATAAATTAGTGAACGGAGTGAACTAATTTATATGAAGAAAGAAATCGAAAAGTCTTTAAAAGAAAGCATAGCTGTAAAATCAGAGGTTCTTTCTAATAGTGTGGGGACTATTGCCAGGATTGCAACAATGGCTGTAGATGCAGTCAGAAACGGTCATTCATTGTACTTCATGGGTAATGGCGGCAGTGCTGCAGATGCACAACATATTTCCGGAGAGCTTGTTGGCAGATATAAAAAAGATAGAAAGTCTCTGCCAGCTCTTGCCTTAACTACCGATACGTCAGTACTAACAGCAATTTCAAATGATTTTGGATACGAACATTGTTTTGAGAAGCAGGTAGAGGCGTTTGTCAAGAATGGTGATGTTGTATTTGGTTTGAGTACAAGTGGGAACTCTACGAACATTATAAATGCTTTAAAGTTAGCCGGAAAGATAGGAGCTAAGACTATAGGTTTTACAGGAAGAGACGGCGGGATGATTAAGGATATTGTAGATGTATGTCTTATGGTTCCATCGTCAGACACACCTCGCATACAGGAATGCCACATAACCGTTGGCCATATCCTGTGTTCTATAATAGAAAATGAACTATTCGGTTGATTTGTTTGATCTGTGAAAGGGGAAAGTGTAAAAGAATTAACAGGAAGGAAATACAGGTTTATTTAGTTTCAGTTTTGAGCCAGGATAGGTATTTATTAGACCCTTCAATTATCGGCATACTTATTATCTCGGGCACCTCGTAGCTGTGTAGGGCTTTTACCCTTTTCTCAATTTGCTTAAATAGTTTTTTCTTTGTCTTTAGTATTATCAGGGCTTCTTTATCATCACATATCTTTCCCTGCCAACTGTATATGGAACGTATGGGTGATACAATATTAGAACATGCCACTAATTTTTCTTCGACCAATGCGCGTCCTATCTTTTCTGCTTCATCTAGTGAACTTGTCGTAATAAAAATAACTGTATAGTCAGACATCTGTTTTTGAACTTAGTCAGGTGGATAATTTAAAATTAAAAAACCAGCATGTAATACAAAGGGCGGGCTCTTTACTGTTGGTTCCAAGTGGCCACTTGTAACCTGGAATTCTTATGGAATTCCTTAGTCCTTTGCCCGTTGCCTTTATATTTTTCCATGCTGGTAATTTATAATAGCTCTTCTATAGTGATTATAGCACAATAAACTGGATAGACAATACGATTTTAATATTATGGAAGATATATCAAATGAATTGAAGGAAATCAAGAAATCGGGCCTTTACAGAGAACTTAATATAGTAGAAGGCGCACAGGGTCCCCATATAAAAATAAAAGGACGAAAATATATATCTTTTTGTTCAAATAATTACCTTGGTCTTGCAAATCACCCGGAGATTGCAAAAGCCGTAGAAGATGCAGTGAAAAAGTATGGTTGGGGGGCAGGGGCATCGAGATTAATTTCTGGAAATATGAAATTGCATGAAACACTTGAGGACGAAATATCAAAATTCAAGAGAAAGGAATCTACCATTGTCTTTCCAACAGGATACATGGCTAATATAGGCACTATCTGTTCTCTGGTATCAAGTGGGGATTTAGTCGTTTGCGATAGGCTTAATCATGCAAGTATTATAGATGGTTGTCGATTATCAGGAGCTGACTTCAGGGTATATCCGCACCGTGACACGACAAAACTCGAAAATATACTTAAGAAATCTTCAAAATACCCTCGTAAATTGATTGTTACTGACACCGTATTCAGTATGGATGGCGACCTGGCCCCTCTTCCTGATATTGTTAGAATTGCTCGTAAATATAAAACAATGGTTATGGTTGATGAGGCTCACGGTACGGGTGTTTTTGGGGAAAATGGCAGGGGAGTTATTGAGCATTTTAATTTGAATGAAAAGGTAAATATTGTTATGGGTACTTTAAGTAAGGCAATTGGAAGTCTGGGCGGTTTTGTCTCTGGTGATAAAAATTTAATCAATTACCTTAGAAATAAAGCAAGGACATTCATGTACACTACAGCGCTCCCACCCGCCGTGTGTGCTGCATCTATTGCGGGGATTAGGTTAATTCAAAAGGATCACTCGCTTAGAGAATCGCTCTGGCATAATGTAAGTTATTTAAAGGAGAGATTGAAATTATTAAACCTCAACGTGATCTCATCAGAAAGCCCAATCATACCGGTTATGATTGGGGATGTAAAGAAGGCAGTTGACGTGTCAAGGTTTCTATTTGAGAGTGGAATCTTAATTCCGGCTATTCGCCCTCCCACAGTTCCAGATAAATCAAGTCGACTCAGGATTACGGTTATGTCAACACATACCAGAGCTGATTTAGATAAATTACTTGATGTCTTACAGAGTGGTCAAATCTGTATTGAAAAATCCTGGCAATAAAATACATTGACTTATTTGTTTTGAGATTATATCGTTGTGTACTATTAATTTTACCCCGTAGGAACGGCCTGTATGAAATTCCAACGGGGTTTGCTGATTTAATAAGCAATTCAAGAAGGGATTGAAGAATGATAGTTGGGAAACTGACAACCTCAATAGTTCAAATGATCACGTAAATCAAACAAGCATGGATATGTAAAATGGGGTTGCAATCTTCTTATATTTCGTTTTAATATTTGTACAGTTTCAGAAAGTAATCTTTCACCTTCTACATTGTTAGTAGAGATCAGGATGATGTGATAAACAGTTCGCAATATTTTTATATCTTTAAAAATATGCCTTATCTTTTAAGAAGGAAGTTATTGTGACGTCTGATACATTACGAAAAAGTTACGATGATGTACCATACGCAGGCTCGTCATATCCTCAAACTCATCCAGACAGATTGGCTACGTTGGCAACAATCTTAGGTTTGCAACCTGCACCTGTGACTAATTGCCGCGTTTTGGAATTGGGGTGTGCCAGAGGTTCTAACATAATACCAATGGCGTATGGTTTGCCGAATAGCAAATTTGTAGGTATAGATTTTTCAGCTAAGCAGATTAATTCTGGACAAATTGCTATTACCAGTTTGGGATTGCAGAATATCAAACTTGTACAAGCTGATATCTTGTCTTTAACTGACGATATAGGCGAATTTGACTATATTATTGCGCATGGAGTTTATTCATGGACGCCTGAGGCTGTTCGTGAAAAGCTTATGGCGATTTGCAAAAGGAACCTGGCAGCCAACGGTGTGGCTTTTGTTAGCTACAATGCATATCCTGGCTGGCATATGTGGGGTGCAATACGTGGTATGTTGAATTACCACACCCGTCATATAAATCAACCCCATGCGCGTGTGGAAAAGGCCCGCCAGTTAGTTAGCTTTCTAGTAAAAGGGATCAATGTTAATGATCCTCATGGAATCTTTCTCAATGAATATAGAAATATGATTAATATGTATGAGCAGCTTGATATTCGCAGGAGGAGGGAGACGGATGAAGGCGATAACTTGGTGTTGCATGATGAACTGGAAGAGGTAAATAATGCGTTTTATTTCCATGACTTTGTCACCCATGCAGCTCAACACGGCCTGCAATATCTAACAGAGGCAGATTTTCCACGTGCTATATTTGGCAACCTCGCTCCAGAAACAGAGCAGGCTTTGCTTAAGATGAGTAGTGATTTAATTGCATTGGAGCAGTATATAGACTTTTTGCGCAATACCAGTTTTCGCCAAACATTACTATGTCATGAAGATCTATCCATTGAACGGTTACTAAAGCCTGATTCGTCATGGTTATCAACGTTATATGCTGCCAGTTACGCTAAGCCAGTAACAGCCAATGTAAATGTTTGTGATAACAGTACCATAGAGTTCCGTAGTATAGATGGTGCTGTATCAACCACTGACCATCCTGTAGCCAAAGCTGCGTTGCTACATCTATCCAGTATTTCACCACAATACGTACCTTTGACATCATTGCTGGAGATAACGTTACAAAGTGTGTATGGCAAGAAACAGGCTTCATTAGACAATGCCATTGTCGAACATGATACACAAGCTTTAATGGATAGTCTGCTGAAGTCCTTTTCTTGTGATATGCGACTGGTTGAGTTACGAGTACACGAACCTCACTATGTGGTAACAGCAGGGGAACGACCATTAGCTAGCAGGCTGGCACAGTGGCATGTACAACATGGTCATACCAAGGTAACAAATATGCGTCATGAAATGGTAGATTTGTTACAATTAAGTATTATCCTGTTACCCCTTTTAGATGGCAAGAATGATCGTGAGGCATTGTTAACGATTCTGTTAAAGTTATTAAAGCAGGGAGATATAGAGCTTACAAGAGATGGTAAAAAGATTGTTGAGGTTGAAGAAGTAGAAGTTCGCAAGATTATGGAACAGGAATTAGAAAAGAATCTACAGTGGTTGGGAAGGGTAGCGCTGTTAGAGGCGTAAACTCATCTGATGCTATTTCTTGTCTTCTCATTCAACATGCCGTCATAATTTCGAGAAGCACTTAGCTATTAAAAAACAACACAAAAATGGCCTCCGATACTGATACAATCCAGATTGCACTCAAGTACCATCAGTCTGGTCAATTCCAGAAGGCTGAATCCATTTATCGTCAGATCCTTCTAGACAATCCAAATCATCCTGAAGCCTTACACTTATTAGGTGTGTTGACACATCGGTTGGGGAAAAATACCATGGCCGCCGAACTGATTAACAGGGCCATTGTAAGTAATCCTCAAAATCCCATTTTCCATTTTAACCTGGGTGTAGTCCTAAACGCGCTTGGAAAGTGGAAGGATGCGATGAAGGCCTACGAGCAGACGCTGAGTTTAAAACCAGATTATGCCGAGGCCCTGAATAATCTGGGAAGCATCATGGGAACTCATGGCCAGCTTGATGATGCAATTGAAAGATACCAGCAGGCATTACGTTTAAAACCGGAATATGTTGAGGCTTTGAATAATCTAGGGAATGCCCTGAAAGCAAGGGGTCAACTTGATGATGCGATTGAAAAATATCAGCAAGTGTTACGGCTAAAACCAGATTTTGCTGAGGCTTTGAATAATCTAGGAAATGCTCTGAAGGCCAGGGGTCAGCTTGATGATGCAATTGAAAAATATCAAAAGGCAATACGACTTAAACCGGAGTTTCCCGAGGCCTGGATTAATCTGGGTAATAGCCAGGAAGCGCTAGGGCTTCTCGAATCTGCTATAGATAGTTGCCGACAGGCATTAAAGTATAAACCGGACTATGTTACAGCTCACAGTTATCTTTTATTTTTGATGAGTTATAACGCTTTGTACTCCCCGACTCGTATTTTGGAGGAACACAGAAACTGGGATGCAATTCATGGTGGGAAACAGAAGGCACATACTTTCTCCCACTCAAGTTCAGGTGGGCCTGACAAACGATTAAGGATAGGTTATGTTTCACCAGATTTAAGGCAGCATGCCGTAAGCTTCTTTTTCGATCCAATTCTAAAGAATCATGATAGGAACCAGGTAGAAGTTTTTTGCTACGCTGAGGTCAATAAACCAGATGCCGTTACGGAACGCCTTAAGATGATGACTGATAAATGGCGCACTACCATAGACCTGAGTGATAGGAATGTAGCGCAAATGATCTATGACGATAAGATAGACATCCTTATCGATTTAGCAGGCCATACAGCAGGCAGTCGTTTAAGAGTCTTCACTTACAAACCAGCGCCGGTACAGGTTACCTACTTGGGTTACTGTACTACTACAGGGCTAAGGGCTATGGACTTTTGGATTACGGATATGGTGTTACATCCAAAGGACACTATTGAGCTGGCGGTGGAAACAATTATTCGACTTTCACGTTGCTGGATTTGCTATCAACCACCCGCTGACGCCCCAAAGATAGAGCCGAGGACTTCCACAAACAAAGGTGTTACGTTTGGGAGCTTTAATAATTTATCAAAGATGACTCCAGATGTCATTGCATGTTGGAGTCAGCTCTTGAAAGAAGTACCAAACAGCAGATTATTTCTTAAGGCGCGTCTATTAGCTGATCCATTTATAAAAGAAAGAACTCTAATACAATTTACTCATCATGGGATTAATCGCGAACGTGTAACTTTAACGCCACATACTCCATCATACATGGCTGATTATAACAAGGTAGATATAGCTCTTGATACTTTTCCACGTACAGGAGGTGCAACGACGGCAGACGCTATCTGGATGGGCGTGCCCGTAATCACTCTGGTTGGACAGCGTTACATAGAGCGCCAGGGGGCAAGTATGCTTAAGGCAATTGGTTTAGAGAAGTTAATTGCGTCAACTTTTGAAGACTATATAACCAAGGCTGTGGTGTTGGCAAAGGATCATGAACGGCGCATCGAACTACATGCGTCCCTGCGAGAACATATGGCAAATTCTCCGTTGTGTGATGGACGTGATCTAGCACAGGCGATTGAGGATGCCTACCGTAAAATGTGGTATACCTGGTGTGAGTCAAAACAGAATAATTAAATTACCAGGCAGAACTATTGTGTGCACTTGGCCGGAAAGAGGCTGACTTTTCTTGTATTATCTAGTTTTAATTCGGTATTTATGATGTTATTATACTACCTCAACATGTGATGTAGGTCGTTGGCGCTGTTTCAACTCGCGATAATACCAAACCCAGAGAAGACGAGTTTTAGGGAGTTAGATTTATGTCAGACCAAAATATGAGTGGGCAACACACAAGAAAAGTTTTGAACGTTGGGGGATATAACAAAAATATTGTGTTGCCGCCTCAATATAAAGGTTGGCAGCATGTTCTTCTCGATATTGATCAGAAGAGAAATCCAGATATTCTTTGCGATGCTCGCGAGTTGATGAGCCTATCTGCAAATGAATATGATGCAGTTTATTGCTCACACACTCTTGAGCATTATTATCGGCATGATGTACCCAAGGTTCTTAGAGGTTTTATTCATGTTCTGAAGGAGGATGGTTTCGCAGATATTAGCGTACCGGATCTTGATGCAGTGATGAAAACCGTTGTACAAAAAGAGATGGATATTGACGATATTCTATATCAGTTACCAATAGGTCCAATACTGGTAAGAGATGTGATCTATGGATATGGCGTCGAGATCGAACAAAGCGGGAAAGATTTCTTTGCACATAAGACAGGATTTACACCTAAGTCCTTACAAAAAATCCTTAATGAATGTGGATTCTCTTACATATTTACGGGTGTCGGAGACTTTCAGGTTAGAGCAATAGGCTTCACAGATAAACCCACTGATTATGCTATGTCTCTTTTTAAGTCCTCCATGCAGTGAGGGGTTGTTAATACTTTCCAGGTAAGGTTAGGCTATTGCCTTTTATTGATAAATCTCCATAACAATAGTGCCAGACCTGCGAAGATTATTAATGATGCTATGCTGTCAAACGATCCCATCCACTTATAACCTACCTCAAGCGCTTCGGTTGATGTTTTACTATACGATGCCATCAGCGCCAATCCAACACCAACAAGCGCGCTGCCGGCTATCAAGCCCGAACTGAATAAAATCCCGTTTTCACGTTTTGATTTTAATATACTGCCTTCAAATTTCTTCTCTGTTATGTATCTTAGTACTCCACCCACCATTATGGGTGTAGTAAGATAGAATGGTAAATAGACACCAACTGCGAAAGGGAGTGAACGAATGCCTATGAGTTCTACTATAGCTGCCAGGAATATACCTATGATTACAAAATTCCATGGAAGTTCTCCCGTAATAACACCCTTGACTACCAGAGACATTAATGTTGCCTGGGGTGCGGGCAGGGTTTCTGAACCGATTCCCACTCCCTTGTGAAGTCTTAGAACCACCCATCCAACAAAAATCGCTGACGTCAGAACTCCGATAAACTCACCAGCCTGTTGTTTCCATGGTGTTGCTCCTATAAGAAACCCTGTCTTTAAGTCCTGTGATGTATCTCCAGCAATTGCTATTGATATGCAGACTACCGCACCTACACTCAATGCTATTACAAGGTGCGCATCTGTAGTCCAACCCATAAAAGCAAAAATTAAGCTTGTCAGCAAGAGTGTCGTAATCGTCATCCCGGAGACGGGGTTTGAGGACGACCCGATAAGGCCAACAATCCTTGATGATACAGTCACGAAAAAGAATGAAAATATAACCATGAGAAATGCGACGAGTAGATTGGACGCAACTGGTATCTCAGTAGCTGTCCAAAATGAAAGGACGCACCAGAGCAAGAGAGCCAGAATTACGGCTCCGCCAATAACAATTAACATAGATAAATCCCTATTTGTTCTGGGTTGAATTTCCTTGTGCTTGTTTATTTTCAGGATGCTTGTTAAGCCTGTTTCGAATGTCTCCAGGATGGTTGGTATTGCCCGAACCAATGTTATTAAACCACCAAAGGCTACGGCGCCAGCCCCAATATATCTTATATAGTAATGCCATACCTCCTTTGAGCTCATCTGAGAGATCAATACACTTGCCGGATAGATAGGTTCGGTAACGTTTTCGCCTATTGCCATAATCAAGGGTATTATGACCAACCATGCAAGTGCACCTCCACTTAACATAATAGCCGAAATCTTGGGACCAATGATGTATCCCACTCCCAGGAGGGCAGGTGTAATTTCTCCTGTTAGTTTCGCTCCTTTGTAGGAAGGAATATCCCACGACGGCCTGAAATTCCACAGCTTGAGACCATTCATTAAAAACTCATAAAGACTGCCTATGCCCAGACCTGTGAATACTGTCTTTGCCTCTGTCCCTCCTTTGTCGCCTGCTACTAATACCTCAGCACACGCGGTACCCTCAGGATAGGGCAAGCGACCATGTTGTTTTGATATAAGCAGGTTTCTTAGGGGTATCATAAACAGTACACCCAGCCATCCGCCAAGAAGAGAGAATACGAATATCTTGATCAATTCTGGCTTCATCCCCCAGATGATCAGGGCAGGAAATGTGAAAATAACTCCCGCTGCCAGTGATTCTCCCGCAGAACCTACGGTCTGTACCATATTGTTCTCAAGTATGCTATTCTTCCCGATAATACGAAAGATAGCAACTGCCATAACAGCCACTGGTATGGAAGCGCTCACAGTTAAGCCCACTTTGAGACCTATGTACGCATTGGCAGCAGCAAAAATGATCCCTAATATCATTCCCGTAAAGATAGCTCTGAAGGTAAATTCTGGTTGGACTTCCAGCTTTCCAATATATGGTTTGTATTGCTCACCTGGGATTTCCTGGTAGGCATCTGAAGATAGTTCTCTAGTTTCCTTTTTCATTTAATATAGTTTTTTATAACTACTCAACTATTAAGTGCTATAATTCATAATTACAGTAGCATATTATTGTTATTAAATTGAGACTCTTCACTGCCCCTTCGTTTCACTCAGGGCTTCGGTTCAGAGTGACAAGCATGTCATTCTGAAGGAGCGATAGTAACTGAAGAATCTCACATGACACTCAGGATAGACTCCATGATGAAAATCTATTTATTATGTGTTTTCAACCTTTAGATTCCCGATCGGGGTCGGGAATGACATAAAGTAGGAAGGTATTGTCATTCCCGTGAAAACGGGAATCTATTTTTGGATTAAGTCTTCTGAACTTATATCAACCGTTATCAATCAAGTCAAAAGTAAAATCGGTATCTAATATTACCACGGAATTTCACTGATTATCAGATTATCCTTTAAGTATCAAGTATCAAGTATCAAGGATCAAGCATCTCTAAGTTTCTTATCATTTTTTATACCCTTGAATATTGAACATAAGCTGTTATAATTTCAAAAATATAACTCCTTTAACATTTTAATCTTATGCGTTTTTGCAATTATGACCTAAAGTTGAGTGATTTACGTAGCCGCAACCTTTAGGTTGCGTTGTTTAAAAGCATTTTTTAATAAGCCCATCAGATGATAATAAATGCAAACTAAAACTTCGGCTACAACAAATTCCCAAATAAATCACTCAATTTAGGTATGAACAGAGATAACGAACAAATCCCCCGCTAAGGGATATAGTTCAAGGGTGTCCCCTCACCTTAATCCTCTCCCCCAATGGGGGAGAGGGAAGGGTGAGGGGGTATTAATAAGTGCAACGTTTTATTGAGTAGATATAAAATGGAAAAAGAAAACGAAAAGAACATAAAAGCACCACTTGGCATGAAGGATATCTTCCCGGAAGAAAGGCAGTTGTGGGAAGAGATGGAGAAGGCTGCAAGGGAGGAGTTTGAACTAAGTGGATATTATGAGATAAGGACTCCCGTTTTTGAGGATACACGTCTTTTTGTAAGGAGCATTGGAGAAACAACTGACATAGTAGAAAAGGAGATGTATACATTTGGTGATACAGCCGAATCGACCATTACACTCCGGCCTGAAAATACAGCGCCAGTTATGCGAGCATATCTTGAATATGAGTTATATAAAACAAAAAAATTCCAGAAATTTTATTATATTGGACCAATGTTCAGAAAAGAACGTCCTCAGGCGGGAAGGTTGAGACAGTTTCATCAAATGGGAATAGAGGCAATAGGGTCGTATGATCCATTACTTGATGTTGAGACGATAAAGATTGCCACAAGAGTTTATGATAGACTTGAACTAAGTGGGTACGAAGTTAAGATAAATTCCATTGGATGCGAAAAGTGCAGGCCCGGATTCAGAAAGATTCTTAAAGAAGAACTATCAAAATACAAAGATGATTTATGCGAACTCTGCAAAATAAGGCTCGATAGGAACGTCTTCAGGGCGCTTGACTGCAAACAGAAAAAATGTAAGGAGATATGCAAAAATGTATCAAGCATAGAAGAACATATATGTAATGATTGCTCAGGCCATTTTAAAACAGTTAAAGAGACACTTGAAGATATCAATCTTGGATTTAGATTAGATCCTCATCTTGTCAGGGGACTGGATTATTATACAAAGACAGTTTATGAGATAACACACCCTTCCATGGGTGCCAGGGATACGATTTGCGCAGGCGGGCGTTATGATAACCTGATATCGGATATTGGAGGTCCTCCAACAGGAGCCGTTGGTTTTGCTGCTGGAATGGAGGCATCAATGATTGCCATTTTAAATACTAGAAAAAAGGAACGCGAACAAGATACATCACAGCTTGCGCCAGATATATTTATTGTATCAATTGGCAATGAGACCAGAAATTATTGTTTTAAGTTACTTAACACTCTTAGACAATCCGGGATATCAGTGGATATGGATTATGAATGCCGGAGTACCAAGGCGCAGATGAGGACGGCTAATAAGCTCAATTCAAGATTTACTATTGTTATCGGACCAGATGAATTAGAAAAAGGTGTGATTAAGTTGAAGGATATGCAAACAGGGGATGAAAAGCTAGCAGAAGATGCTAATGAGATAGTTCAGCATGTACAACGAAATAAGTGAAAAATTCAGATTACTTTACCATTTGATACTGGATACTTGATCCTAGATGCTAGAAACAGGATAAAAATCTTTAACGAGAATCGAGTATCGGACAAAAATCACAATTGTGGGAGTATCCTAAAAACTTAACCAAAAAGATGTTCCCCTCACCCTCCCCTTGGAGGCTGTGTCATAATCCTGAAAAAGTGTATTTTGTCATTCTGAACTCGTTTCAGAATCTAATGGTTTCAATAGGTTGGCAAACTTAAAGATCCCGAAACAAGTTCGGGATGACATTATGACACAGCCCCTTGGGGGAGAGGATTCCCGCCTGCCATTAGTCGGGCAGGAAGGTGAGGGGGTATTAAAAAGCCCGAGGCTAAGCATGTTGTTATCTGCACAGTAAATCAAATGTAAGTGATATAATAAATAGTTTAATTAAAACGTAATCCTTTAGTGTCATTCCCACCCCCGCTTTTGCGAGGGTAAAACTCCCGTGGGAATCTAACATAGATTTCCGATCATGCCCATCCTTCGGATGGGGCCGGAAATGACGAGAAGTGCTTTTGTACGAGAATGACTGGGTGGGCACCCGCCCGAACGACGCAGTCGGGCAGGTTGCCCACCGCCTTGACTCTCATTTCCGTGTCATTCTGAGCCGAAGCCCTGAGTAAAACGAAGGGGCAACGAAGAATCTCATACAAAATGGAGAAAGGATCAAATGTCTGACTTACAAAGAACTCATACCTGTGGAAAACTGCGAAAGGAAGATGCAGGAAGCGAAGCCACACTCTCCGGCTGGGTCGATACCAGAAGAGACCACGGAGGTGTTATATTTATAGATTTAAGGGATAGATACGGTAAGACACAGGTTGTGTTCAACCCGGAACACAATTCAGAAGCTCATCAACAGGCATCAACCCTCAGATCAGAATATGTTATAGCCGTAAAAGGTAAGGTTGCTGAAAGACCGGAGGACATGGTTAATCCGAATTTGGATACGGGTGAGATTGAATTGTTTGTTGACAAACTAGAAATATTAAATACAAGCGAGACAACGCCATTTGAGATTACGGCCGATACCGAAGTTTCAACCGAATTAAGGCTTAAGTACAGATACCTTGATCTCAGGCGTCCACTTATGCAGAAGTATTTGGCCTTTAGACACAAAGTATGCCAGGTTGCCAGACAGTATTTTGATAGAAATAATTTTATTGAGGTCGAAACACCATTCCTGACCAAAAGCACACCGGAAGGGGCAAGAGACTACCTTGTCCCAAGTAGAATAAATCGAGGGCAATTCTACGCCTTACCGCAATCTCCACAGCTCTTTAAGCAGATATTAATGGTTTCTGGCTTAGACCGATACTTTCAAATAGTCAAATGTTTTAGAGACGAAGACCTGCGTGCACAACGTCAACCGGAATTCACACAGCTTGATCTGGAAATGTCATTCGTCAGGGAAGATGACGTTATCAATATTATTGAGGGATTAATGGTAGACATCTTCAACAAAGTACTGAACAAGGAAATTTCTGCCCCATTCCCAAGGCTTTCATATCATGATGCAATGAAGATGTATGGGTGCGATGCGCCTGATTTGAGATTTGGGATGACAATAGAGGAGATAACTGACATTGCAAAGAAAACTGATTTCAAGGTGTTTCAAAAAGTAGCCGAATCCGGTGGTCAGGTAAGAGGTATTAATGCTACTGGTTGTGCAAAACTTTCAAGAAAAGAGATAGATGAACTAACAACATTTGTTAACCAATTTGGGGCCAAAGGTCTTGCTTGGTTTAAGGTGGATGAAAGTGGACTCACTTCTCAAATTGCAAAGTTCTTTACCGCTGAGGAACAATCTGAAATAAAAGAACGTTTCAAAGCAGCACCGGGCGACTTGCTACTGTTTGTTGCAGACAAGGAAAGTGTGGTTTCGCAATCACTCTCTCAATTACGACTCAATATTGGCAAACGAAATGGATTGATACCTGCCCGCCCTCCCGCCCGGCCAAGCCGTTCGGACGGGCATTCTGGCGGGAATGAGGAGGAGTTTAATTTTTCTTGGGTTGTTGATTTTCCACTCCTTGAATTTAATGAGGAACTGGGCAGGTACGATTCCCTTCATCACCCATTTACTTCACCACGTCAGGAAGATCTTCAGATTCTTGAGGAGAGACCTCTCGATGTAAGGGCAAGGGCTTACGACATTGTCTTAAATGGTGTTGAATTAGGAGGAGGGAGTATACGAATACACAGGCCTGATATACAAAAAAGAATATTTCATCTACTTAACATTGATGATGTTACTGCACAAAAACGGTTTGGATTTCTGCTGGAGGCATTGAAATATGGCGCTCCTCCGCATGGAGGTATAGCGCTTGGACTTGATAGAATGGTAACCATACTCTTAGGGCTTGATGATATAAGAGAGGTTATAGCATTCCCAAAGACTCAGAAGGCCACATGCCTTATGGTTGATGCCCCTTCTGAGGTAGACGAAAACCAACTCAAAGATCTTGGTATATCACTTCGAAAACCAGATTAGTTTTCTAGTACGATTATGCCAAAAGAGTTATCTAATAACGGAGCATATACAATTCTTTAAGATCACAAGTTGTGACCTTAAGCCGTCATTAAGTCATTGGTTAAGTTATTAGGTAAAGGTTAGGAAGCCAGTATGGTTCTTAGGTTAAGTAGGACGTTCGACTGGGCTCAGTCGAAGGCTTAGTCATACACTTTACCCTAACCCAACTACTATACTGGCCTCCTTACCCTAACCATTACCATAGCCTAATTAGGTACGTGGTTAAGCACAATTAAGTTCTTCAAAGATGGAAAAATCAGATCTAGACAAATCTATTCAATACATTAAGGGAGTGGGTCCCAAAAGATTTCAGACGCTTAAAAGACTGGGCATTCATACTCCGAGAGACCTTCTTTATTACTTTCCACGCACTTATCAGGACAGATCTCAAATTGAGAAGATCTCGGCATTGGAAAAAGGTACCACTTCAATGGTAAAGGGGAAGGTATTCAATGTTAAGTCTTACAATACCAGAGGGTGGAGAAACATCTTTGAGATTTCTGTTGCGGACGGTACGGGTATCCTCCTTGTTAAGTGGTTTAATCAACCCTACCTGAATGATGTATTTCAAGTGAATGACCACGTATTCTTATATGGTAAGGTTTACGCATATAAGCAGGCTCTTCAAATGGTTAACCCTGAATACGAGATAGTTTCACAGGAAGATAGTGTAGTTGAGAGTGTGGGGATATTACCTGTTTATTCACTAACAGAGGACATAAGTCAGAATCGTTTTCGTAAACTTATGAAGATGGTTGTAGATGAACAGTCACATCTGGTTGATGAGATATTTACGGCTGATATTCTTGAGAAACATAAGTTTGTGCCAATTACGTTTGCAATAAAGAATATCCATTTTCCCGATTCATTCGACAGCCTCGCAGAATCTAAAAAAAGGCTGAAATACGAAGAATTCTTTACATTTGAAACGGCAATGGCGCTTCGTAAACGCAATATAAAGGAAGCCAGGGGTTACAAATTCCGAATAGGCCCAAATGTTGAGAATCACATTTATAAGCTCTTTCCATTTAAACTTACGCGCAGTCAGGAGAAGGTTATAAAAGATATACATGACGATATGTGCAGTGTGCGACCTATGAATCGTCTGCTTCAGGGTGATGTTGGCTCTGGCAAAACGGTAGTGGCCGTTTATGCATTGCTTGCAGCCATTGCAAATGGTTTTCAAACAGCCCTTATGGCGCCTACAGAAATCCTTGCGGAGCAGCACTATCGTACGCTTAACGTTTTTCTTGCTGATGCAAAGGTGAGAGTACTGCTTTTGACAGGGGGGGCAAAGACAAAGTTAAGGAAAGAAAATATAGAGCGGATAAGGCAGGGTGAGGTTGATCTTGTAATAGGTACTCATGCCCTGATCGAGGGAGACGTGGAGTTTAAAAAGCTAGGTTTGATAGTGATTGATGAGCAGCACAAGTTTGGAGTGATGCAGCGTACGAGACTTCGGCAAAAGGGACGCAAACCCCAGCCAGATGTCCTCGTGATGACGGCAACACCTATCCCCAGAACTCTTTCCTTAACTGTGTTTGGTGACCTTGATATCTCCATCATTGATGAATTACCACCAGGTCGAACCCCTGTTGAGACCTATCGGGTAATGTCGAAGAAGCAAAGTGATGCCTACGAGTTCATTCGTAAAGAGGTGAAGAATGGAAGACAGGTATTTGTTGTTTACCCACTGGTGGAAGAATCAGAAAAACTTGACCTCAAGGCAGCCACTAAAGAAGCCAGGAGGCTTCAAGATGAGGTGTTTCCGGAGTTAAAGGTAGGACTTCTGCACGGACAGATGAAATCAAACTTGAAGGATAAAATTATGTCTGAATTTATAAACCGTAAGTATGATATCCTTGTGTCAACTATTGTGATTGAGGTAGGAATTGATGTGCCGAATGCTACCGTGATGGCGATTGAACATGCCGAGCGTTTTGGTCTTGCTCAACTGCACCAGCTTCGGGGTAGGATAGGGCGCAGCTCACACCAATCTTATTGCCTGCTCTTCGGAACACCCAGGAGCGCCGAATCCCGACAAAGACTCAAGATTATGTTGGGAACAAATGATGGTTTCAAGATAGCGGAGGAAGACCTGAGGCTGAGGGGGCCGGGAGAGTTCTTCGGTACAAGACAACACGGCTTACCAGAATTTAAGATAGGCGACATTATCAATGATTATAATATACTAAAAGTGGCGCGAGACGACGCCTTTAAACTTGTGAATGAGAGCCAGAAGTCAAAAGCCTCAAAAAACCGTATACTTCTGAAAAGGATTACAGAGAATTTCAAACATAAACTTGATTTGATAAATACTGGGTAAAAACATAAAAACATGGAAAACATGGGGACAGAAAACATGGAAAACATGGGGACAGCGCCCATATTTACTTGATGTAGAAGTAAGATTTTTGTATGATTACTAAACAATGCCAAGAATTGCAAGGGTTATTGTGCCCGACCTTCCACATCATGTAACACAAAGAGGTAATTTTGGACAAAATGTCTTTGAAAATGATTCTGACAGAAATATGTACTTAAAGTGGTTAATTGAGTATGGGCAACGTTACGGAACTAAATTTTGGGCCTACTGCTTAATGGCCAATCATGTACATTACATTGTTGTACCAGAAAATCAGCAATCTTTAGCAATGACATTTAACCAGACCCATATGCGGTATTCGCAGTATATGAATAGAAAACATAAAAGACGCGGTCATTTATGGCAGGGAAGATTTTACTCGTGTGTGTTGGACGACGAGCATCTATATACAGCGGTACGGTATATAGAAAGAAATCCGGTAAGGGCAGGAATTGTACAACGAAGTAAAGAATATGCATGGTCAAGTGCAAGTAGTCATATTTTAAAAGAAAAGAATCCGTTACTTTCAGAGGATTGCCCGTTAATAGAAACAATAGAAGATTGGGAAGTATATTTATCTGCGTCAGATGATGAAGAATGGATGAAAGAGTTTCGCGTATTAACAAGAACTGGGCGTCCTGCTGGTAGGGAGTCTTTTAAGGCCTTAATTGAAAAACTGTTGAGTCGAGTGCTTAAACCAAAACTGCCAGGGAGACCCAAAAAATTAAGGAAGAAAATATGATGTAGACACAGTCCCCAATTACTAAATATGGGCGCTGTCCCCAGAAAGAGTGTGAACATAGAACTTCCTTGTCCTGGGACCGTCAAACTCGCAAAAGAAAATTGCCTGCCAGGTCCCTAATAAAAGCTGACCGTCTTTGATGATAACTCTTACGGACGAACCGAACAGAGACGCCTTGATGTGCGCGTCGCTATTCCCTTCCATATGAGAATAGTTGCCCTGCTGAGGGATTAACTCCTCAAGTTTTTTTAATATGTCCCGGGGAACGGCCGGGTCGGCATTCTCATTAATGGTGATCCCAGTTGTGGTGTGGGGGACGAATACGGTGACTATACCTTCCGAAACCTCTTCTACCAGGTCTTGAATCTGTGCCGTGATGTCGATGAATTCGTTACGCCTTGACGTATGAATGGTGAATTGCTTGATCATATCAAATTAAAGATACGAGTAGTGGGTCCGTGGATCTTTAATCTTCATCTTGAGGAATTACATTATTTGCAATCCTGTTTAAAGTCAAGAAAAAAGAGGGGTCTAGGCCTGCCCGACGATCTTGAGACTGTGTCATAATTAATAGATAAGAGGAACATAGAAAACGTAGTATAG
>JBHHYH010000064.1:0-16834 GCA_046757465.1 Candidatus Scalinduaceae bacterium
ACAGCATAACATCTCCGTTAATCTACTGTCTACTATTTCATGGGGGTCAGTATAACTTACCTTTTCTAATTATGCGAATATTACTTTTATATTATTGTAATAAATACTGAATCTTATCCTTATTTGCTTCTTATCAATTTAGTTTTCCTTTCTTAAAGCCTCTCACTATAAATTATCATCATGATTATGCTCATCCTCATCCTTTTCATCACCCTTTCGTATTGTTTTTAACGGTCGCTGTCCCTAGTTTCCCAAACTCATATCACCATAAATGTTTTAAGCAGGAAGTACACAACACAAAAGTATCTTAGAAAAGATTATCAGGAACCCGGGAATGCAGGAAAATATTAAATTTTAACCAAGGAAAAGCACGAAGGTGAGAAGCAAGAAAACAGTCGCTGACCCTAATTTGACCCTAATTTGACAAATAGTTTCTTCTATTTCCTTTACGAGAGTAGAAATCATTTAATAAGGGGTTTTAGAGCATTTTTGGTATTTGTCCAACTTGAAAGGAGTTTATGAAAGGCATACCAGTCAAAAAAGTCCTGTTTATCACCTGCTTTGCCTTTTTCAAACTTTTTCAGAAATGACGCAGTTGTCATCTTGTATTTTTTTTCCAGTACTTTTATTTTCCTTTTATAGAAACTTATGGTACCGGAGCAAATCTTATATTCTCTTTCAAGAGATTCTTTTATTTCTGAGTTAATGGTCATGTGTCTTTACCTCCACGTAAAAATATAACG
Source organism: Candidatus Scalinduaceae bacterium (assembly GCA_046757465.1). Lineage (GTDB taxonomy): Bacteria > Planctomycetota > Brocadiia > Brocadiales > Scalinduaceae > Scalindua_A. The sequence continues at coordinate 744 of JBHHYH010000064.1, forward strand.
CAAAAAACATGGGATTGTCAAAAGGAAAAAAATATAATTGCTCATCAAGTAAAAATCTTGTGAATTTTAACTATTTAGCACCTTTCTCACAAAACCTTCGTATTCATCAAGTTTCTTTTCGGCTTCCTCATAGCCGATTTGTAGTTTGTGCATGACAATAGCCGCCTTTACGTTGCCTTTTGCCTTGTTTAAGAGTTTCTGTGCAGAGTCTCTATCAAGGTCTGTAATAGTCATTATGATTCTTTCTGCGCGGTCTTTGAGTTTCTCGTTTTTTACCTGAAGGTCAACCATGAGGTTTTCATATACCTTGCCCATCTTTATCATTGATGCAGTAGTAAGTGTATTCAGGACGAGCTTTGTTGCCGTGCCGGCCTTCATACGTGTAGAACCTGTTATTACTTCTGGACCGGTTATTGGTCTGATAATGACATCAACCTCCTCGGCAGGGTCTGTATCTGGATTGCAACATAAGAATATAGTGGTTGCACCGATTCTCTTTGCCTGAACCAAAGCGCCGTGAACGAATGGTGTAGTGCCGCCTGTGGCTATGCCGACAACCGTATCTTTAGCAGTTATACCATTATCTTTGACTGCCTGCTCTCCATCCTCATGTCTATCCTCAGCTCCTTCTATTGATCTTGTAAGCGCTTCTGTTCCTCCGGCTATAATGCCCCTAACCAACTCTGGATCGGTTCCAAAGGTGGGAGGACATTCAGAGGCATCAAGCACACCCAACCTTCCACTCGTCCCTGCACCGACGTAAAATAAACGCCCTCCTTTCTTGAATGATGCGACAATCAGGTCAACTGCCTTTGCGATGTTTTGACGTTCATTGTGTACGGCATTGATTACGTTTGAATCTTCTGAGTTGATGATGTCCACGATTTCTGATGTAGATTTACAGTCGATTTCAAAGGTATTGGGATTACGTTGTTCGGTGATCAGGTTTGCACGATCTTTCATTTGTTTCATGAAGCTTTCTTGTTGATGAGCAAATTCTACTCAGTATCTGTTGCGGAAACACTATATTGTCACCCTGAACTCGTTTCAGGGTCTCTTGACATCTTGATATATATAGATTCTGAAACAAGTTCAGAATGACATTTTTGAGCATTTAAGCTTTCCGCAACAGATACTAATTAAGGAGAAAAATTAATCAAGAGATAACAACTGCTGAGAATATCATTCAAGAAGAAAGAAAAAACCGGTATTGTAATTTCACAGTGTTACTTTAGTTTTGGTAATTCCGCCCGTTAAGTTTTAAATTATGGAAGAAATAATTACAAGAAGAATCTTTTTTGGAATCAATCTTTATGGTTAAGAGTGTGATGGGGCTTTTCTCAAGAATATCTGATGTAAAAGATAATCAAAAGAAAGTTAACCCTACACTTTCCTACTCCATCTTTTCATAATTAATAGGTAGAATCTCTAACAGGGTTTTGCTATATTTATTATGTTTTAACACGAAAATAGATTCCCTCTTACAGAGCCTACTTTCGGCGATCCCTGCCCGACATAACGGCAGGCGGGCAGGGAGGGAAAAAGGCTTTGCTTTCGCAGGGAACCCAGCTAGCAATTATTCAACGGGGCAAGGAAACAGGCCTGCCTGCCGCAGGCAGGGAATCTGATTCTGACTTTCGTCAGTGCCTGCCCTGAACTTGATTCAGGGACATGGTTTCATACTTCGTGGTGTCACTTAGTGGCATGAGTGTTTAACAGGGAAAATAAGAGGTTAGGAATTCCGAAGGTTTGTATATGGCAGATAAGATAAAAAAAAATCTTTGTCTAAAAGAGGGCTCGATGATTGTCATAATCGGAGGCGGCCCATCGGGAAGTTTTTTTGCATACCTTGCATTTCGATATGCAAAGAAACTCGGAATAAACATATCTATAACAATCTTTGAGAGCAGGGATTTCAGTCAAAGAGGTCCCAAGGGGTGTAATATGAGCGCTGCCGTAATCGCCAAATCCCTCTATCAAAAACTCATGAAAGAAGGTATTGATTTGCCTGATAACGTTGTACGCCAGGAAATAAAAGGTTATTGTTTTCAGACAAAAGAATACGGTATTGAATTACATAGACCGAAGCCAGGTGAAAATAGTAAGATACTGGCAGTTTACAGAGGTAACGGCCCTCTTTACAGCACCCATACAAGTAATATAAGCTTTGATGATTATCTGTTGAGAAATGCAGTTAAACACGGTGCAGACGTTATCCACGAACCTGTTCAAGACATAAACCTTCCTTCGGATTTTGAAACCCCCGTAAAAGTAATATACGGAAGGCGTGGCTCGTTTAATGAGATGGAAGCGGACCTTGTTGTAGGTGCGTTTGGCATAAATTCAACAATTGTTGATAAAATGAAACAACTAAATTTCGGCTATGAACCGCCCAAGACTATTAGGACATGTCAGATGGAGATACCTTTAGATGACTCCTATATAAAGGAATCATTTAAGGATGACATATATGTTTTTGCGCTTGGACTAAAACCTTTCAGGTTTGCATCAATGGTTCCCAAAAGAGATTATGTTACAGTGAGTCTGATTGGCGATAGAGATCTGTCAAAGAAGAATCTACTGGATTTCTTAAATCATCCGGTTGTTCGAAGCAAGTTACCTCCTGATTGGAGAATGCCTGATAGATTTTGCATGTGCATACCGAAGATAACACTTACACATGCAAAAAAACCATTTACTGATAGGTTTGTTATCGTAGGCGATGCAAGCATATCGAGAATATACAAGAATGGGTTAGAGTCTGCATATATAACTTCACAATTAGCTGTACAGGCTGCATTTGACAAAGGCATCTCTAAAGAAGATTTCAATAGATATTATTACAGGCCTGCAAAGAAATTACTTGCGATGGATAATCTATTAGGTGCACTAATAATGAGGTTGAGCGATTTCGTTACGAAAAAGAATTGGTTGGTAACGGCACGTTTGTCATATGTTGAAAACAGAAAAGGTTCATGGATAGCAAACCATCTCAATAAAATGCTATGGAATATGGTTACGGGAGATGCTCCTTATAGAAGGATTTTTCTACAGGCCTTTAATCCTGTGTTTCAAATTCAATTGATTCCTGTGACAATAAAAGCATTAATCATGGAAGTTATTAATAAGGTGTATAGCTATGGATCAAAACTTAATGAAAGAAATATTAAAGGTTGAAGACGAGGCAAATGATATTATTTATGATGCCAAAAAAAGAGCAAGATTAATAGAAGCAGAAGTTGGAAAAGAGATTGAAAGAATTACCAATGAGTTAGAAAGAGAATATAAGGAAAAAGTTGACAAGCTGAGGGCAGAGATACAAAAAGCGCAAAAAGATGAAGAACAAAAGTTAAAGGAGGAATTTAAGGTAAAACGGGATAGGTTAAATCAAATTAATCAAAAAGACTTAGAGAAAATGATTATACTCGTTTTTAAAAAGATTTGTGAGGCTTAATGTGGCTATAGATAGTGTTAATAAATTAACAATATTAGCGCCTTTAAACATTAAGGATAAACTTCTGGCCAAGCTTTATGAATTGCAAGTCCTACATGTTACAGACGCATTTTCAAAAGAATATGAAAAAAACATAAAGAGAATAGAAGTAAAAACAGTTAAATATGAAGAGAATCTAAACAAACTCAACGTTATAAGATCGACATTTGAATTATTTGTAAAAAGAAAGAAGGACTTGTTTGAAAGTTTTTTTCCTCTTCCACTTCAAGTAAGGCAACCAGAATTTAACGATGTCCTCACAACATTCGATATAGACACCCTGTTTATAGAGTGTAAACACATTAACGATGAATACCATTCACTCGCAGAAGCGATCTCAGGTATAGAATCAGAGTTGCACAAACTTTCCATCTTTCTCGGATTGCCTTACAGCATAGAGGAGCTGAGGGGTATGGAAAGGGTTGAGGCTAGTATTGGTTTCGTTTCACATACCAGGTTAGATGAATTATCAAATGATTATGAGGCGAGTGAAATACTTACGTGGCAGGTTGTTTCTTCAACCAACAAAGTAATAAAGACATTAGTATTCTATCTTAAAAAAGAAAGAGATAAGGCTTCAAAACTTTTGGAAAAATATAGTATTGACAAGATAGCACTTCCAGATATATCGGGAGACGTAAAGGAAAAGATTGATTCTTTGAAAAAGGAATTAGCAGATCTTACATATAAACAAAAACAGCTTAAGAGCAGAGGTCTTGAACTTTCCAAACATTATAACGAAGTCGAGATTATGCTGAGTTATTGGGAAAACGAAAGAGACAAGGCACGTGCTGAGGGAAATTTTGTGTCATCTAATAGGGTGTTAGTTGCCTCTGGTTACGTACGAAAACGAGATATAGACAGATTGGAGGAAATGCTAAATAAACACTTTCCCGAGATCACGTCTATTTATGAAGATCCTAATCCAGAAGAAAATGTTCCAGTATCAATCACTCTGAATAGATTCTTCAAACCTGTTCAATTATTAACAAATATGTTTGGATTACCAAACTATTTTGGTTTTGATCCCACTCCATTCTTGACATTGGGATTCCTACTTTTCTTTGGGATTTGCTTTGGAGACGTGGTATACGGCGCCATGTTAATGGGTTTTTCGTACTATATAATGTACAAATATAAAAACTATGAAGGTATTAGAAATTTCTTCAAGCTCTTTTTTTATGCTGGTATCAGTACAGCCATAATTGGTGGTATGACTGGTGGATGGGCAGGTGATATCTACAATGCAAAATACCTAGGAGAAAACAACCTTCTCCTGCGTTTAAGAAATTCGTTAATGATTATCGATCCCCTTGCAAGACCAATTATTGCGTTAGTATTCGCAATAGGACTTGGAATAATAAATCAATTCTATGGTATATCACTAAGGATGTACGGAGAATTGAGAAAAGGTAGAGTAGGAAACGCTATCTTTGATTGTGTGCTCTGGTTAATCTTTTTACCCGGCATAATAATAATTACTATTCCCATATTCGCAAAGGTACCAGGCGGGATCTTTAATGCTGGATTATATATGGTTATAGGTAGTGCGATTGGATTGGTGCTAACTCAGGGAAGGAATGAAAAGAGCTGGATAGGGAAGATTGTTATAGGTTTTGTTAGTATGTATGGCATACTTGGTACTTACGGATGCACAAGTTTTGTAAGTGACATCCTCTCTTACTCCAGATTGCTGGCGCTTGGACTTACTACGTCAATAATTGCTATGTCGATCAATATAATAGCAGATATTGTAAAATCAATAAACATAATAGGATTAGGTGCCTTTATATTAGTTCTGATATTGGGTCACACATTTAACTTTCTTGTGTGTATAATAAGTTCATTCGTTCATCCTGCGAGGTTAATTTTTCTGGAGTTCTTCGGTAGATTCTATCAAGGGGCTGCAATCAAATTTCGGCCTTACGGTTTTAGCAGTAAAAGAATTCAAGTAATCAATTTAGATTGAAGATTAAAGGAAGGGGATAAGAAAAAAATGGAAGGGGTATTAGAAGAAATAATGAATATTTACTTTATCCGGACAGGCTTTGGCTCGGCATGCACAGGGGCAATCATTGCAGTAATGTTTGGTGGATTGGGGTCTGCAAGGGGTATAAAAATAGCTGCTACACAAGCTGCAGGTGTACTTTCAGAAAAACCAGAGCTATTCGGTAGATTACTCATACTTATGGCTCTACCGGGGACTCAAGGTTTTTACGGCTTTATATGTGCAATTATGATAGCTTTGCGGACTGGTGTAATAAAAGGCGAAATTACAGTTACACCAATTGTAGGAATGGCAATCCTGGCGGTTGGGATTTGCATGGGAATTGTTCAATGGCGTTGTGCGATATATCAAGGTGAGGCCTCTGCTGCCGCTATAAATCTAATAAGTAAAAAACCCGAGGAAGTCGGTCGAGCTATAATTATGCCTGCCTTAGTTGAAACGTATGCAGTGGTTTCTTTACTTACCTCGATTCTACTCATTTTCTGGTTTACAAAGGAAGGAGGGATTTCATATATGTAGCCACAGGTCATGCCAGAGGCAGATCAGCCTAACGGCGCGACTTTTTACCTGTGTTTATTAATACCTAATGAGTTGACAAAAATTTCTTTTAAATAACGCAACCCTTCGATATGCTCATGGCAGGCTCTAAAGGTTGCGGCTACCCGCCCGTCCAAGCCGTTCGGACGGTCGTTCTGGCGGGGGCGGGCATAAATCGCTCAACTTGGGTTAAAGAAAATACAACAAGAAGAATATCAAATAATGAATTTTAATATCATTAATCAGTTGTGGATTTATAGCCAGAATGGAATGTGCCACGCTGAATCCTGTGCTGAATTGATTTCAGTATTATTTCAGCATCTCTTCGGTAAAGGCTTGTCTTCAAAACAATTTTTTAGACCCTGAATCACGACTTAGTTCGGACCTCGAAGTCGTGTCTTAGGCAGTCGCCTGGGTCGACCCTGAAGTAGCTCACAGACCCGCCTTCGGCGTGACTGCTTCAAGGGGCGCCTCAGGCGGCAAGTTCAGGGTGACAGGTATCCTAGGACACGTTATTATCATAACCTAGTAGGAAAAAACCATGTCCCTTAAAAGAATAAAAAACTCAATCTTAACCGATGCAAAAAAGGAGGCAGAAAGAATCATAGAAGATGCTAAAGAACGCCTCCAGGAAAGGGTCAGAGATGAAAAATCCAAAATAGAAGAAGGTCTCAAAGAAAAATATACAAGACTTGGCAAAAAACTCGAAGAGGATAAAAAAAGGGAACTTATAGAACAACGTACAAATTGCAGGATGGAACTTCTAGGGATTAAGAATAACACAATCGAAGAGATTTTTAAAAAGGCAGAAGAAAAGTTTATTTCGGATGAACAATATTGGCGTAGTATGGAAAAGTGGTTAAAAGGCATTAATGAGACCGGACGAATACTCGTAAGCACAAGAGATTCAAAACGGTTTAACTCAGAATTTATAAACAAAATTTCAAAAAAAGATAATCTGGTTGTGGATAAGAAGCACATTGATATAAAGGGTGGATTTATCTTAAAGACTGGTAGATTTGAGATCGACCGTACACTGGATACTATCTTAGGTAATCTAAGAATAGAACTGGAACCCTTAATAGCAGAAAAGCTATTCGTGGAATAATGTAAAAAAACAACCAGGCATAACGTCTCCTAAATAAATAGACAAAATACTAGCATGAGAAATGTAGGGTTTGCTCCCCGAGCGAACCATTTTTTTGGTTGTTCGCCTGCCACAAAACAAACTGTGTCACAATTGTCATCCCGAACTTGTTTCGGGATCTCTTAGGTTGCTAAGTTATTGGAATCATTAGATTCTGAAACAAGTTCAGAATGACAAAACGCCCTTTTTCTGGATTATGACACAGCCTGAAACTTGGCGGGCAGGGGGGAACAGCCCCTACTTTGGTTCAATCTCGCCCGCATGCCACCCGCCAGAATGCGGTCGGGCTGGTAGATTGAACCAGCATTGGTCAAATAATATATATATGTATTTAGAAAAAGATTTACTAGTAGATATTCATGATTGGTGTTTTGTAAGTGGCAAGGTAAATGTCTTAGAAAGTAGTTTGTTTACTCAACAATACTTTGAAAAGCTTATGGAGATGAATACGGTTGACGATATCTTTAAATACATCATCAACTCAAAACTAAAGGATTATTTCACGAGCAAGGAGAATATTTATGCTTTTGAACAATCATTGGATGCTTACTTTTTTGACTATATAAATGAAATAAGACTTTTGTCTCCCATTACAGTGGTATGCGATTTATTTCTCTTGAGGTATAAATTTCTGGATTTGAAAACTTTTTTAAAGAACAGGCTCATTGGTATTCCTCATGAACTGATTTCTTTTTATATCCTTAAAAGTTCAGATATGGAACACTTATGGAGTAAAAAAGAAAAAGTTCCCATTACAGGACTTGAAGTCGATTTATTTTCTCCTGAACCGCTACCTGACAGTTTAGAAGTCCTACTTAATGGTGTGAACAATTTGAAGAAAGCTTTAAGAGAAAACAAAGAATTTTCAAAAAACAATACCTTATGGGTTATTGACCTGATAATGGATAATGCATATCTATGTCATCTTTCAAATATAAGTGAGCAGATTTCTACTCAATATATTAAAGAATACCTGGAAAAGTTCATATTTATAAACGTGATAGGATCATTAGCGAGAGCCGTATTTACCAGATGCAATACTGAATTATTAAGAAAGTATTTTCTTCAAGATTACTTAAACAAGACCCACTTTTTAAATCTACTGGATTTACCAATCGCTGACTGGAAGGAAATATTGAAAAAGGAATTACCTGCTGAAATAGTTAATAATGTTATCTCTGATAAAGTCGAGAAGGATAGGAGTAAGTTAAACTTGATGAGATGCGAAAAACTTCTCGCTAATTATCTTTTGGACACCATCAAGCTTGCAAAATACATAACATTTGGCCCTGAGCGAGTATTTGGATACCTTTGTGGTCTTGATGTCGAAACATATAACCTAAAGCTGGTGATTGGAGGGAAGATCAACAAAATAGAAAGGCAACTACTAAAGGATAGACTGAGGAATTGCTATGTTTAAAATTGCTGCTGTGGGAGAGGAAGAATTAATTTTGGGATTTAGAGGAATCGGAGCTGAGCTTATAAATGTTGATTCTTCTAAAGAATTGGATGATGTATTAGAAAGATTATGTCGTGATACAACGATATCATTAATAATGATTACTGAAACAATAGCAAAGGATTGTATGGAAAAGATAGCTAAATTTAGAGAAAAAAGCTCTGCAATTATACTCTTAACACCAACACACACAGGCAGCCTTAATCTTAGTTTGAAAGAAATGCAACTCGATGTGGAAAAGGCAGCAGGAATTGATCTGTTGAAATAATTCCAAAGAAAATGTGTGAATCTTTAATTATTGGTAGCCCACTCATCTCTGATGATCATTGGATCTACCCCTTATGTAAACTAAGCACAGATGAATATCGAATGACGAACACCCAATAATTGAATTATGAATAGTACATATTATTTATTTTAATGATTAAACTGAATGTATTATTCATTTAGACAGGTGAGTTATAGAGTAAGAAAAGCTTTATGAGTGAAGGCAAAATAATAAAGGTGTCAGGACCTTTAGTCGTAGCAAAGGGTCTAAGTGGAACGAAAATCTACGACATGGTGCGTGTTGGGAATAAGAGATTATTTGGGGAGGTCATAGAGATAAGGGGCAATGATTATTCAATCCAGGTATATGAAGAAACTGAAGGCATCGGGCCTGGAGAACCTGTCTATTCTACAAATGAACCTCTCATGGTAGAGCTTGGTCCGGGGTTAATAGGTTCTATATTTGATGGTATTCAAAGACCTCTTGATGTGCTCCGACGTGACTTAGGCGACTTTATTTTAAAAGGCACAGAACGACCCTCTCTGGACAGAGAAAAAAAATGGCATTTTTATCCTGGTGTGCAGATTGATGACGAGGTTTCTCCCGGTGACATACTCGGCACAGTTAAGGAATCAAAACTGATTGACCACAAGCTTATGGTCACTGAGGGCGTAAAAGGTAAGGTGTTAGAAATCTCAGAAAAAGATACCACAATCGAAGAAACCATTGCTAAGATAAAATCGGATAAAGGAGTCCTTAATATCAATATGATTCAAAAATGGCCTGTTAGACAGTCAAGAAAAGTAGCAAAGAGGATACCTCCAGAAACGCCCCTGGTTACCGGACAAAGGGTTATAGACATGTTTTTCCCTGTAGCTAAGGGAGGGACGGCATGTGTACCAGGACCTTTTGGAAGTGGTAAAACGGTTGTTCAGCATCAACTTGCCAAATGGTCAGATGCAGATATTATTGTATACATAGGATGTGGAGAGCGCGGTAACGAAATGGCTGACGTATTACTGGAGCTTCCCGAGCTGAAGGACCCAAAAACGGGGGAATCACTGATGGAACGAACCGTACTTATTGCAAATACATCAAACATGCCAGTTGCAGCACGAGAGGCATCAATATCTACGGGAATCACAATAGCAGAATATTATAGAGACATGGGTTATAGTGTAGCCGTAATGGCAGATTCAACTTCCAGATGGGCAGAAGCAATGAGAGAAATGTCTGGTAGACTTGAGGAAATGCCTGGAGAAGAAGGGTTTCCCAGCTATTTAGGCTCAAGACTTGCAAGTTTTTATGAAAGATCTGGTAACGTTATATGCCTGGGTTCTGATAATAGGAAAGGAAATTTGAGTATTATAGGCGCCGTTTCTCCTCCAGGTGGTGACCTTTCCGAACCGGTTACACAGGCAACACTAAGAGTTGTCAAGGTATTCTGGGGACTTGATGATAAGCTTGCATCTCAGAGACACTTTCCCGCAATAGATTGGATGTCAAGTTATTCACTCTATCATGATGTTGTTGATGAGTATGCCTCAACAAACATAAACATTAGATGGAAAGAAATTAGAAGGGAGGCAATGGAATTATTAAAAAAAGAATCGGAATTAGAAGAGCTTATAAGATTTGTCGGAATCGACACCCTTTCCGTAAATGATAGGCTTATAATGGAAGTATCCAAGATGATACGGGAGGATTTTCTTCGTCAAAATGCTTATGATACCCGTGATACATACACATCACTTAGAAAAGAATATTTAATCCTTGATCTGATTATAAAATTTTACCACAAGGCAGTAGAAGCCCTAAAATCCAATATAGAGTTGAACAAGATTATGAGTATTCTATCAAAAGAAGATATTTCAAGCGCTGAATTTATACCTGAAGATCAACTATTCAAATTCGAAGACATCGAAAGAAAAATGACACATGAGATTACGGAGCTTATTGAACACAGCTTAGAAACATAGGTTGTCTTGTTCCTAAAACTATAGAATAATTTATATGGTTATAAGCCAATCCCCCTTGATCCCCCTGTAGGCTATAAAGCCGTACAGGGGGGAATGGGGGATTTGAATTGCCCTGTAGGCTACCAGAAGTAGGCCCCTTTAGGGGGAACGCCGTACAGGGCTAAAATGTAAACTATTTAATGCTCCTGGTAATAGGTGTTTTGTGCTAATTGGGATGACTGCCTTATGTATAAAGAATATCTAACAGTTAAAGACATCGTCGGGCCACTCATGTTTGTAGAGGATGTCGAAGGTATTACATACGGGGAGCTAACGCAGGTAAAACTTAATAATGGTGATGTAAGATACGGCACGGTTATTGAAGTCGAGGAGAGATTAGCGCTTGTTCAGGTCTTTGAAGGTACGAGGGGTATCTCCCCGGAAAATGCGAAGGTTAAGTTTCTTAGAAAAGGATTAGAAATAGGGGTTTCTCCCGATATAGTAGGCAGGATATTTAATGGTTCAGGACACTTAATAGACGGAAGACCCAATATCATTCCCAAAAAGAGACTCAATATTCATGGTCACCCAATGAACCCATATGCAAGGAACTATCCAAATGAATTTATCCAGACGGGTATCTCGGCTATTGACGGGTTGAATCCCCTTGTAAGAGGCCAAAAACTGCCAATATTTTCGGGTTCAGGATTACCTCACTCACGCTTGGCAGCTCAGATAGCTAGACAATCTAAGGTACTTAAAACCGGTGAAAAATTCGCTGTGGTTTTTGCTGCCATGGGGATTACGTTTGATGAAGCAAACTACTTTATTTCCGACTTTAAAAGAACTGGTGCTATTGAAAGAGCTGTCATGTTTATAAATCTTGCTAATGACCCTTCGATAGAGAGGATCGCCGTCCCACGGATGGCTTTAACAGTTGCGGAGTATCTCGCTTATGAACTGGATATGCATGTCCTCGTAATTATGGTTGATATGACAAACTATTGTGAAGCCCTTAAGGAGATATCTGCTGCAAGAAAAGAAGTTCCTGGCAGAAGAGGATATCCTGGTTATCTATACACCGACTTGTCTACGATTTACGAAAGGGCCGGTCGGATTAAGGGGAAAAAAGGCTCAATCACACAGATACCGATACTAACAATGCCTGAAGATGACAAGACACACCCTATACCAGACCTGACGGGATATATCACGGAGGGACAAATAATGCTTGATAGAGGGCTCAATGGTGCAGAGATATACCCTCCAATAGATGTACTGCCATCTCTTTCTCGGCTGAAGGATAAGGGTATTGGGAAGGATAGAACACGAGATGACCATGCAGACCTTTTAAACCAACTCTATAGCGCCTATGCTCGTGGAAAGAATGCAAAAGAGATCTCTGTAGTTATAGGCGAATCTGCATTGAGCCCGGCAGATATACTTTTTGTTAATTTTTCTGAAAGGTTCGAGAAGGAATTTATATGTCAAGGTGAATATGAAGATAGAACCATAGAAGATACCCTAAGTATTGGTTGGAAACTATTGGGTATGATTCCAAGGACAGAACTAAAAAGGATTAGACCAGAATATATTGAGAAATATTATAGAGAGACTCCGATATGAAGCTTCATATTAATGCTACCAGAATGGAATTATTAAAACTGCGTAAAAGATTAGCTATTGCTACTAGAGGTCATAAACTTCTAAACGATAAACTCGAAGGACTAATGAGGGAATTTCTTTCACTGTTAAAAGAGTATAAAGAACGGCGAATACTCGTTGATAAAGAATTGCCGGGTATAGTTAAGCTTTTTATACTTGCGTATGTCACTTCCTCAAAGAACAGGGTAATAATGGCTCTAGAACAATCAAAGATAGCATACAAATTTACACTGAAGCAGAGAAGAATCCTGAACGTGCCAATTCCCTATTTTTCAGTTCCAAAAGATCAGCCAATCGGGCAAAAAGATTCAATCCACAACCTAAACAATATAATTGCTTATAGCTTTCTTGACACCAACAGTGAATTGGATAATGCAATAATTAGGTTGAGAGATTTTTTTCCGAACATAATAAAACTTGCTGAGTTTGAACAGTCGGTGAGAGTTGTTGCTAAAGAGATTGGTAAGACTCGTAAAAGAGTGAATGCGCTGGAATTTAGTGTTATACCGAAGATGAAAGAAGACCTGAAATTTATTAGGAATAAGTTGGATGAGATAGAGCGTTCTAATATCAGCAGGATAATGAAGATTAAGGATATACTGGGGAAAGGCTAATCATTTTTAGATGCTTGCGTGGTTGTATGTAGGCATAAGTGCTTAATTATCATGCGGATTGTTACCCTTTATTTTGTTCTTTTGATTGGTATAAATTTCATCATATTCATCGTCTAATCTACCGTAAATTTCTTCAGCTTCTTTACATTTTATACAAAGGTATACAAAAGGTATTGCCCTTAGACGTTGTTTAGTGATCTTCTTTCCACATCTCTCACATATGCCATATTTACCGGATTTCAATTTTTCCAATGCATTATCTATTTGCTCGATTTCCTTAGCTTCTACCTGTGCTAAAGACATCACAACTTGTTCTTCTATGATATTTGAAGCAATATCTGCAGTATCGGTAAGCCTGTGTCCACCAGAATCTTTAAATTCTTTTAGTCTATGTTCAAATTCTTTTAAGAGATGATCTCTTCTAGTCTTAAGACGAGATTTTAATTGATTTAGTAGTTTTTTACTCATTTTATGTCACCTAGTTAAAAAGATGTTTATGTGTGATGAGTGCAAATAATATACCAATAAGAATCGTTCAATCTAAGCAATTATAATTTGTTTTTTCATAATATCAAGTTAATAATAAGCAAAATCTGTTCCCATTAATAACCATAAAATTAACACAAAGAGGATGTAATTCTCATAATCTTCAAAAAAGGTATACTTTAAGTGTAATGGTATTAAGACCTTACATTATGGCAGATATATTCCACGAGATAAACAAAACATGAATAAATTACGGGATCCGATTCAGAATTTAATTTAGTCTAAATGCTGTCAGAGGCGTTTATGAAAAAACACCCGGATTCTCTATTGCTAAAACCGACCTCCGTTTCAGTATATCAAAGGTAACCCCACGTAAAAGATATTGAAATTTATACAATTTGAGTTAAGTGAAGAGGGATTGCAGTTGATAGAGAATGAAATCTACTAGCCTCTGTCACCTGAATGTATGAAACGTAATCGAAGTTAGGGATAATTAAATAAAATCAATAAAAAAGAGAAGGATAACAAATATTTGAAGTACAGTCACACTTTACCTGAATTAATTTTAACTTAATTACGCACAAACTCTGTTTTCAAATAAATTAGTACAAAATTCTTGCTATTTATTTTTAGTCTGTTAGATTAAAGAAATAGCATATGTATCAATCAAATTCATAAAAATTCTGAGATATTTAAATAATCAGGCTCCTATCAAATCCTATACAGGGCATGATTTATAGCAATCTTAAGACGCTATGCTTTTTATGCCTTGAACTCAATATTCATTTCGCTCGAATACATGAAACTCAATAGAAGATCATTTTTTAAGACAATATTCCTCACGATTTCAGCAGCATTGGTCGTAACCGGGAAGGTATTTGGACGGAAAGAGGACGAGGGCATACGTTATGGAATGGTGATCGACTTGAGAAAATGTTATGGGTGCCATTCATGTTACTTCATTTTTCCTTTAAGCAAGGATTGAATTATTTGTAAATATTAAAGATTCGGCCCGAATCCTTTACCGAGAATCCACAATTAAGTATTATGCCCTCAAAACTTGAGAAAAAATAGCCTCTTGACAAGTGTCTCGTGACGCGTTATATTTATTCCAATGATTAAGTCCTTCGCGGATAAGCATACGCGTGACCTCTTCATTACAGGAAAATCAAGGAGGATGCATCCCAATTTAGCGAGAAAGGCTATTCGTCGTTTAGAATACATAGACCTCGCTATTTATCTCTCTGACTTGAAGGTACCACCGAGTAATCGGTTACATGCCCTCAGCGGTGACCGAAAAGGACAATATTCTATAAGCATAAATGAACAATGGCATATTTGTTTTCAGTTTGAAAATGGTAATGCGTACGATGTTGAAATAACTGACTAGCATTAAGAGGAGATCTGAATGAACATTCCAAATACTGGAAAACGGAAAAGACGGCCCATACATCCTGGTGAGATGCTGCGAGAAGACTTTATGCCTGACTACAACCTGAACGTATCGTCTCTTGCGGAGGCCTTGGGTGTTTCACGGCAGACGATTAATGAAGTATTGCGTGAGCGTAGGGCTGTAAGTCCAGCAATGGCTTTGAGGCTGTCTCGTTTTTTTGGGAATAGCCCAGAGTTTTGGCTAAACGCTCAACAGACTGTGGATTTATGGCAAGCAGAGCGAGCCCATTTAAAAGAGTTATCCAATATATATCCACTGGCAAAGGATTAAGAGACTTAAGTATAGTGAGCTAAGCAAACTAAGTCCAGATTAGACATGATCAAAATATAGGCCTGATAGATTGAATCATTTGGTCAAACATCTGATTGAAAATCAGACATAGTAAGGTATGGTGTCCTCCGATTTTTTTGTCCCGAGGGCACTCAAAATAGAAGAGGAATTGTTACCGGCGGTACCGGTATAGGCAATGGAATTTTAGCAAATAAAGTAAAGGGTATAAGGGCTGGAGTGGTTTATGATGAATACAGCGCAAAAAAGTCGAGAGAACACAATGATGCAAATGTGATGACTTTGGGTGCTAGAGTACTGACTGTTGATAAGGCAAAAAAAGTGGTAAAGCTCTGGCTTAATACGCCTTTTAGTAATGAAGAGAGGCATAAAAGAAGAATTGGAAAAATTAAGAAACTAGAAAGTGACAATTTCTAAATTTCTTTAGCACGAAAATAAGCTTAGGATTCCCGCTAGGGCGGACGAGGACATTCGCCACAGCGAATCTGCCATAGGCACGACCCTCCCCGAATGCCTGCCCGACTAAGTGCGTTCAGGCGGGCGAGGTAGCCTTGCTCTCGCAAGGAAACCAGGATCAAATTATTATTGATACTACAAAAGTGGCATGAAGATTTAATTTGAAAGCGAATTGGAAAGAAATTGTCCAATAAAAATGGATATGAGGTTATGCACAATGGCTCAGTATCAATTTTTTGATCAAAAAAAAAGAATGTAT
>JBHHYH010000065.1:0-16621 GCA_046757465.1 Candidatus Scalinduaceae bacterium
TACACTTTCCTTGCCTACCGGCAGGCAGGAGTTCACTTTAGGCACTTTGATTACGTTCCTGCAAATCCTGAGGTATCAGTGAAAACATGACAGAGTCGTAAATCTTGTCGCGCACAACATGACGGTTTCTGTGAACTCCTTCCCTGACGGCGCCGACTTTCTCAGCAACACGTTGGCTGGCCTTGTTCTGCTCTGCAACGACGATCTCAAGGCGTGTGAAACCCAGTGTTTCAAAGCCAAGCTTGCTGATGAGCCTTACTGCGGCAGTCGCTATTCCTTTCCCTGTCTGACTTGACCGAATCCAATAGCCGAGATTGGCGAAGTTGTGCTTCCGGTTTATTTGATCGATAGCACAGCCGCCAAGAAAAGTATTATCTTTCGTATCAAATATAACGAAATCATATTCGATACCTTCCGACCACATTTGAGATCTGGAACTGAGCCATGACGTGCAGTCCGACATAGAGTAGCCGGGATGACACCATGGAGCCCACTTTAACATCTCTTCCATAGTCTCCCGCACACCTTCACAGATTACGGCGGCGTCTTCCAGCCGGCAGGGTCGTATGATAATATTCCCATCGTTAAGTTCTATATTAGTTTTCATTATTTATCAAGTATGCCCAGATTGGACAAACTTGTTAATTCTATTCATTTTTCTTTTAAATTGATTGCCCTTTAATTCATGTTCCCAAAGGCGAATAACCGTCCAATCTTTTCCGCGAAGCTCTTTTGTAACTTTATAGTCACGTTTTTTATTTTGGTCAATTTTAGTAACCCAGTATTCTTTATTAGATTTTGGAATACGGCAATGTGTAGGACAACCATGCCAAAAGCAACCATCAACAAAAATTGCTAACCTCCTCTTAGGGAAAACAAAATCTGGATTTCCCTTTATGAGATATTTTCGCCTCCAACCTTTAAGTTTATAAAGGCTGAATAGCTCTAACAACTTAAGCTCAGTTGATTGATTACCTCTAGATTTAACTCTTGACATTATACGTGAGCGTTCTTGAGGAGTAACGGTATCCATAAATTTTATATTACTTGAACCCAGGACTCATCAAATTTTATAGATTTCAATACGGCATCTCGGTCAAGGAGGGGAGGTTTGCGGATTTTTATGGCGAGCCTTTCATCTGGCACATTTTCAATAATTGTAAACTGTGATCCATGGGGTTGCCAAGTGAATATGTGTTGATCAGAAGATTTATTAAACCCTTCTAAGTTATTGCGTTCATTCCATTGCCACCAAAATTGATCTTCTGAATAAATAATGGTTTCAAATTCAAAAACTGCAAGTTCAAGCAAATCATCTGATTTTATTAAGACAACTGTTCTTACATGCTTGTAAAGCTTTCGAATTCCAACAACCCTTTCGTTCCAGATAGCAAGAACCTTTTCACCAAGTTCATTTGGATCACATTCACTAACTTCTTTGTCTCCAAATGAATAAACTGGAGAATTACGTCCAGAAATTAATCGAATTTTTGAGACTGTAGAAGGGTTACGGTTTTTAACTGATTTCGCACCCCATGCCGTTTGTTCAAGCACGATATCGTCAAGGCCAATATTTGAAGGTTTCCACTTTGCGCCAACGAGACGAGCAAAAATTTCTTCCCAACCAGAACCTTCAAGTCTGGCGTTTCCTCGAGAAGCCAAGAGATATACTATTTCTCTTCCCAAGTTTACGGCAAATTTTTTAGGAAATTTGTTAAGTGGAAACGGCGGATGGTATTTTTCTACGTTTCTCAGTCTTGGCGTTTTTGCCATATTTTTTTTGTTTTTCAAATAAACTATATTGTCCGTCAATAACTAATTTTTTTGTTTCATAAGAACTGCTTGCTTTATCCCACCCACTTGCTCTAAAAACATTCTTAATAACAGCTTGTGCAACAGTTACTGGCAAGCTGTTTCCAGCCTGCTTTCTTAATTGGGTATAGCTAGATGAAATCTTGAATGAGTCAGGGAAACCTTGTAAACGTAACATCTCTCGTGAAGTTAAGCGACGTTCTCCATTCACAAGAAGATAATTATACGAAGCTCCTGCCCGAAGAGCACATGAAAATGGGTAAACGCCAATGTTTCCTGCTTTATTTTCATGCCAGATTGTCGGTTCTTTTGTAGGTGATTTTCTGCTTAATCGTTTTTTCCTAATATGATCAGAGGCATAATATTCTTTTGGAACATTTTTTTCTAAAATTCGGCTTAAGGGTTTCATCTGGATTTTGGGTTTAGGCCAATTGAAGGAACATGGTTCGCGGAAACCTACAATAAAAATCCTCTCACGTTTTTGTGGTAAACCAAAGTCAAGAGCATTTAGAACTTTATATGAGGAATGGTAACCTAAATCTTTAAGTGTTGCCATGATATGATTTATCGTTTTGCCCTTATTGTGACCTTTGAGTAATTTTACATTCTCTAAAACGAAAGCATATGGCCTCTTTGTATCAAGAATCCTTGCTATATCAAAAAACAAGGTACCACGAGTGTCTTCAAACCCTCTAAGGTTGCCAATTATACTGAAAGGTTGACATGGAAAACCGGCCAAAAGAATATCATGGTTGGGTATATTCTTGGCTTCGATCTTTGTAATATCTCCTTCAGGCAATTCTCCAAAATTATTGACGTATGCTTTTTGGCATTCTTTATCAACTTCGCTTGAAAAAACACATTTTACAGGTACTTTGAGTACTTTCCCGACATTTTCTATGGCATAACGAAACCCACCTATTCCGCAAAAAAGGTCGATAAATCTGAAACTTGTAGAGTTTATATTAAACTTACTCTTTTTCATGGGATTGAATATAGCATAGGAAGCAAATCAATGCAATTGGAAATAATATGTAATGAACGCAAGCTGTTAAACTATTAATATTTAATATTCTTATTATTTAGAGATAATAGATTGGTACAATAATTAAGTCAACAAATTTAAGGGGAGTTTGGGGATAGACCCTAAAGATTTGGATTTGATCAGCTAATGAATCTTCTTTGATATTTTTTGATTGGGTGTTTAAATGAGTGACAGAGGCGGTTAATTCTCCTAATAATTCGTCAACTTGTTCTTCAGATAAATTATCTAACTCCAACTGGTTGATTAATTTAATACAAGCCAAACTTATGCTCATCAGCATCATCACTAAGTTTCTGCATTATTGTTTCTATACTGCAATCATTTCCCATGTCACTAATATCAAAAACTTCATTTAAGGATTTTTTTATCTTTTCTGGATTAAGGTTCTTTATATTCCTGGCCAACCTGTGTGTTGGCAGAATTTGTAGTCCGGGGTCTTCCATAGAAACGCACATCATCATTACGTAGTCAGATGGGGTAGTACCATTACTATTCGGTGACCCTTCGTTGCCTCTAATCAGGTCTCTATAAAATAAGGCTGTTTCATAACGATGATGACCATCTGCTATAAACAATGCCCTGTTCTTCATAAGTGAAGATATGTCTTCAATAATTTTATTGTCTTTTATAACCCAGAGTAAATTTTTTACACCAAAAACATCGGTAAAGTCGATTTCCGGAGAGGTGTTTGTTTTGGATTCCCCTTCGGATGCTTTATATAAAATTTCTGAGACCCTATCATCCTTGTCTTCATAAAAAGCAAATACCTGACTAAAGTTTGCATTACATGAATGCATCAATTTCAATCTATCTTCTTTTGGTTTTGCAAGCGTTTGCTCATGTGGATATATTTGTCCAGTCTCAAAATTCTCTAACTTTACTAACGATATGAATCCTTTTCTTACATATTTCTTATTAAATAGTGTAAATTCTTGGGCATAAACATATATTGCGGGTTCGGTATCCTGGATTAAAATCTTCTCTTTACGCCATGTGTTAAAATAACTGGCAGCTCTTGTATATTTATTAACTGATTGATTATCGTCAGGAAAATCTTTGCCCAGGATTAGTCTGATAATGTTGTTAGGGTGGGCATGATAATATCTTTCTCTTTCTTCCTCAGATATTATGTCATAGGGAGGGGTTATTACCTTTGAAATATCTTTTATTTTTTCGGTGTTATATCTTATCCCTCTAAAAGGTAGTACAATTGCCATATTAACATTTATAAACTAGCATAAGTTATTTCTTTATACCAAGAAAATAAAATTACTAATTAACAGGTTGTCCGAGAATAAGCAAAAGCACCATTTTTTGTCATTCTGAATTTATTTCAGAATCTGTAAGTATAAGTATTTATAGAAGTATTAGATTCCGGATCGAGTCCGGAATGACGATTCTCGGAAAACCTGTTAACGTCTAAGTCTCTATCACCTCGATTTGTCGCGGACTTCCACCTGCCATAAAGATTTTACACATCTCCTTGTAGGCCTTCTCTAAGTTCCTTGTAAATCTCGGAGTGTCAAAAAGAGGTTCTGTTGATAAATTTTTCGTGAGCTTCTGCCGTATTGTTTGCAACTCGCCCGGATTATGGGCCAACCGTATAGCAAGGGCTTCGTATTCCCCTATACTATGCACGATCAACTCAGGCAGCCCAATTCCTGTCAGGATACCCGAGGACATACGTGAAGCAAAATTATTGCCTTGCAATGTTATCACGGGAACACTCACCCACAAGGCATCACTTGTCGTAGCAGCTCCGTTAACAATCCGAGTATCCAGAGCCGCGTCCGCAAGCCTCAGTCTCGCCAAGTGCTCGTATTTAGGTAATTTCTCCGCGAAAATAAGCCTATCAAACTTCACGCCTCTTGCTTCAGCTTCTAGTCCTAGATTCCTTTCAGTCATTTCGTTTTCCCGTTGTAGCCACAATACACTTTCCGGAACCTGCCGAAGGATATTCATCCAGGTGTTAAACATCACGGGCTCAATCTTGTACCCCTGATTAAATGAGCAGTACACAAAACTGCCTTCAGGCAAATCAAAATCCGCCTTCTTCCAATCTTTATTCGATATCTCTTGAGTGTGATCATTTACCTGATAGCAGTGTGGCATATATACAAAATTCTCGCTGTAGTACTGGGCGTGTTCCTCTGGCGTCACGATTCTGTCTGTGATGATGTAATCAAAAAAGTCAGCCCCAGTCGTACCTGCCAGACCCAGGTATCTGACTTGAATAGGCGCCGGGCGAAGAGCACATATCCCAATTCTATTACCCCTTGTGTATCCTTTCAGATCTACGAGAATGTCAACCTGATCTTCGTATATACACTTTGCAGCTATAGCATAATGCAGATTACCTAGGTCAACGAATTTATCGCAATCGCGGCGTATTCGTGCCCTATAGGAACTTACATCATCCTTTCCGTATGAGTAACAAAAGATATTGAATTCATCCCGGTTATGTAATCCAAATAGACTAAGCATGAGATGGGCCATAGGATGATTACGAAAATCATTTGAGAGGTAGCCGACAGTAATTTTTGTTTTACGTGATTTTCTAATATCATGCGGAAAGTGATTTTTCAAGTTTGATGTAGTTCTTTCAACATCACGGCTCCATGACTTTGCGACAGTAAAATTACGAGAAGGATCAGTGTATCTCATAATGTTAATAAAAGGCGTTTCAGTAGTTTTTGTTCCACTATCCAGGGCTTCTCTTGTCAGGACATCAAATTTGGCTGACATACCTTCTATTTTTTGCCAGGCGCACGTTTGTTGGAATTGGTTAAAAAGATTATTGTACGCTTCCGCATAATCCGGCCTTAATCCCAGAGCCTTTTGGTAACAGGAGATTGCCTCACTTAACTTACCCTGCTCTTGAAACATAGCCCCAATGTTATTGTATGCTTCCGCATAATCCGGCCTTAACTCCAGTGCTTTTTGGTAGTATGAGATCGCTTCATTAAACTCACCCTTATCTTGAAATGCGTTACCAAGATTATAGTATGCACTCACGTAGTCCGGCTTTATTTCTAAGGCTTTTTTATAGCAGGAGACCGCATCGGTTGATTTCCCCTGGCCTTGAAAGGCAGTACCCATGTTATTATACACCTCACTGAAGCCTGGTTTTATCTCCAGGGCTTTTTGGTAACATAGGATCGCATCGGTTAACTTGCTCTGATCTTTAAATGCATTACCCATGTTATTGTATGCTTCAGGAAGATCCGGTTTTAACTTCAGGGCTTTTTGACAGCAGGAGATCGCTTCATCTAACTCACCCTGCTCCTTAAATGCACTACCCAGGTTATTGTACGCTTCAGCATAATCTGGTTTTAACTCCAGGGCCTTTTGGTAGTATGTGATCGCTTCATTTAACTCACCCTGCTCCTTAAATGCACTACCCAGGTTATTGCACGCTTCAGCATAATCCGGCTTTAACTCCAGGGCCTTTTGATAGCATGTGATCGCTTCATTTAACTTACCCTGTTCTTTAATTACATTACCAAGGTTGTTATAGAAAGCCGGATTTTTAGGGTTATTTTGAATGGCCTTATTGATCAGGTCTGCGGCTATATCAATTTTACCAACTTGATAGGCAATAACACCTAATAGGTGTAAAGAATCTGGATGGTTTGGTTTAATGTGAAGTATTTTTTTATAAAGTTCTTCAGCCTTCTGCAATTGCCCTGACTGATGATATCGGAGTGCTTTTGTTATTTCACTATCAATTGCAACTGGAAGCTTAATATCCTTTTTTCGTGATTTCTTTTTAACAGATGATAATTTATGTTTTTTCTTCTTTCGATTCATTTGAAAAATATTGGCTTTAGATCTTAGATAAAGGTGATGACATTTACCTGACCCCGGCTTCTGGGACGGGTAACAATTAAGCAAGGTGTGGTGATAATTTGCCTTTTGAAACGGTTTGGATTTTAAAACGAATCCCTGTAAAATTCCAACAATTTTTTCAAATCTTGACCCAAACTCTGGGTTTCTGGGTAAAATGAGAAAAAAGATTGCATTTTCAGATGGGTTCTTATAGTATTCGGAACTCTAAAAAACAATCAATTATCAACCACCTTAAAAGGAGATGGCATGGCTGAGCAAAAGGCTACCAATATCAAATGGCATCATGGCAAGATTACAAAAGAGGACAGGCTTAAACTGATGAAACAAAGGGGAGTAACCATATGGCTAACCGGGCTGTCAGGTTCAGGAAAGTCAACCATCGCCGTTGAACTTGAGCATGCCCTGATTGAGAACAAACATCAGGCATACATACTTGATGGTGACAACATACGTCATGGTCTGAATAAAAATCTTGGTTTCTCACCTGAAGATCGTTCTGAGAATATTCGCCGCATTGGCGAGGTTGCAAAGCTGTTTACGGATGCAAACATCATAACAATAACGGCGTTCATATCCCCATATAGAGAGGACAGAGACAATGCAAGGGCATTACAGAAGGAGGGAGAATTTATAGAGGTCTATGTAAAATGCCCCCTTGATGTATGTGAACAGCGTGATACAAAGGGGCTATATAAAAAGGCCCGTGCTGGTGAGGTTAAGGAATTTACGGGCATATCAGCGCCCTATGAAGAGCCTTCAGATCCTGAGTTAACGATTGATTCATCAGAACTGTCAGTTGAGGAATCAACGAGAGCGATATTAAATTACCTTGAAGAAAAGGGGTTTGTAAAGTTTTAGTGTCTAAATAAAACAGTCGCTGACCTAGTTATCATCATTTAAAAAACTTTGAACAGCTAATAAACCTTCTTTGATAATTACTTTTCGATTTCTTCCTTGATATTATTAGATTGAGTGTTTAAATGAGTAACAGAGGCTGTTAATTCCCCTAACAATTCATCAACTTGTTCTTCGGATAAATTATCTAACTCCAACTGATTGATTAATCTGATACAAGCCAAACATTCATCCTTTAGTTCATTCAGCATTACCTTTAAAGTACTTTCAATTTTATTGGAAACTGGCGTTGCCATATTTACCTCCTTTTCATCCTTTTTTCTGATTTAGTTAGTTCTATTTTAAACTTATCAATTTCTTTCTCCCAGTAATTTAAAAGTTTTAAATCGGGACTATTTTTAGTTTTTTCTGCTTCAATCTTGTTACGATGTTCTTCAATAAGCTTATTAAAACTGCTAATTTGTTTTAAATATTTCTTGCTACCCATTCTTTAAAGATTATATCAAATTGTAAGACACTCCTGGTAGCTGAAATTTTTGCTAATAATCTAATTATCTGTTTCATACTAACTATAAAGCAAACTATAATATCTGATATTCTCAATTATTTAAAGATAATAGATTGGTACTGTATTTAAGTCAACAAATTTAAGGTTAATTCAGGAATTGCTCTGGAACATAAAGTAGTTTACAGTGATGTCATCCTGAGTGTAGCGAAGGATCTCTATTATAGAATAGATTCTTCACGGAGTTTATCCTGAGTCCTAAAAATGGATTCTTCGCTCCCGCAGTTCGCTCAGAATGACGGGCGAAGGGTTCAGAATGACATATTAACTATTATGTGCTCCCAGTAGTAAAAATATAAATATACACTAGCTGCCATCACAACCGCTCTTACAACATTTCTGCATCATAAAAAGATAGGATTGGGTAAAATTTTAAAAAAAAGTTGAAAATTCAAAGGCTATTACTATAATATTTATTTTTAGACAAAAAAGCGAATCCTTAGTACGCCAGGCAAGCTTGGCGCCCACTCTTTTTGGACTCCTATATGAAGCTTAAAACACCTGAAAAAAAGGAAAGTGTCATAACTAAGCAAGACTACAAAGTAGCCGACATCAGCCTGGCTGACTGGGGACGTCGTGAGATAACCCTCGCTGAAGCTGAAATGCCGGGTTTGATGAACCTCAGAAGAAAGTATAAGAACGAGCAGCCCCTTAAGGGCGCTAAAATCATTGGCTGTATCCACATGACAATCCAAACATCCGTATTGATCGAGACACTTCGTGCTCTCGGCGCTGAAGTTCGTTGGTCTTCATGTAACATTTTTTCCACACAAGACCATGCTGCAGCGGCCATGGCTGCTTCCGGTGTTGCCGTTTACGCCTGGAAAGGCCAGACAGAAGAAGAAGGTATGTGGTGTATTGAACAAACCATTCTTAAGGATGGTAAGCCCTGGAACTGCAACATGCTGCTGGATGATGGTGGTGACCTTACCGCTATGGCTCATGAGAAGTATCCGCAGATACTCGAGAAAATCCACGGCATCACAGAAGAGACCACCACCGGTGTTCACCGCCTGTACGACATGATGAGAAAAGGCGAGCTTAAGGTTCCTGCTATTAACGTCAACGACTCCGTAACCAAATCTAAAAACGACAACAAGTACGGTTGCCGCCATAGTTTAAATGATGCTATTAAACGTGGTACTGACGCTCTTCTTTCCGGTAAAAAGGCTCTCGTTGTCGGCTACGGTGACGTAGGCAAGGGTTCAGCCCAGAGCTTACGCCAGGAAGGCATGATCGTTAGTATTTCTGAGATCGACCCCATCTGTGGTATGCAGGTATGCATGGACGGATATGAAGTTGTTTCTCCTTACAAAGACGGCATCAACACCGGCTCTGCAGAATGCATCGATAAGCAGTTGCTGGCCAAGACCGACTTGATCGTAACAGCTACCGGTAACGTGAACGTATGTGATCGCCACATGCTGGCCGCAGTTAAGCCCGGCGCCATCGTTTGTAACATCGGCCACTTTGACCATGAGATCGACACTAAATTCATGCGTGACAACTGGAAGTGGGAAGAGGTGAAGCCTCAAGTTCACAAGATCTACCGATCCGACGACACTGAAGATTACATTATTCTTCTTTCTGAAGGACGTCTTGTGAACCTTGGTAACGCAACCGGCCACCCATCCCGCGTCATGGATGGTTCTTTCACAAATCAGGTGCTTGCGCAGATTCACCTCTACCATGAGGCATGGGCCAATAAACTCGAGTCTGAGCGTGAGCCTGTCTACGTGAAGGTGCTTCCAAAGAAATTGGACGAAGAAGTTGCCATTGAAATGGTTAAAGGATTTGGTGGCGTGATAACTCGCATGACACAAGAGCAGTCCGAATACATCAGCACTCCCATCGAAGGCCCCTATAAGCCTGACGCCTACCGATACTGAAAAGTATTCTGAAGAACTTTGTCGGAAAACATGTCTGCCTTTTTCAATTACTATAACATTGAGCTAATACAGCTGTCCCTAGTTTGTTCATGCTTTTGTTAGACGGTTATTTTAAATCTAAATCGTTAATAACCTTACTTAATGGAATACTATCTTCATGCTTTGAGCATTCTTTTGCTTCTCTTAAATCTTTTAAATCTTCATAGTTTTCTAACTCTTCTTTAATAGCAATAAACTCTTCATAAGGTAATATTACAAATTCTTTTTTTCCATCTTTTTCAATTATTTGTGGATGAAGTGTCATAATTCTCTCCTTAACGATACGCGTTTCTACGATGTTTTATTTTGTAAATTACAATTTTGTTAATTTCTATTTCAAATAGTATTCGCCAATCTCCAACCCTCAATCTGTATTCATGAGTATGTTTTGTTAGTTTTTTTACATCGCCCTGTAAATCATTTTCCATTTCTTTAATTCTTGCAGCAATCTTCTTTGCATCTTCCTTTGAAATCTTTTTCAGATCTTTAATTGCATTTGGTTTGAAAAAGATTTGGTATTTCATTCTATAATAAACATTACGAGTATTATTGTTGTATAAATACACATGCTAAAACAATATACACCTGTATTCAAGGCAAAAATGGGGATGGGGATGTGTTTGTCTATTGAACGGACAAGTTCAAAATTACTCCTTAAGTGAATAAGCCCATGTCAGAAAGATATTGTTGCTGGTTTTTTGATTATTCGTACTGAGTTTCAACTATGATATTAGCTTTAAAAAGCTGTATCTGGTCAGTAATGGTCGTGACATTTCCGCTTTTTAACCAACAGATTATATGTAGCCAAGAAAGGACTTGACCCCTTTTCTCCTTCTAAGAAATAAAAAAGCACAGAAGCTCCGGAAAACTCCGGTTCCTGTGCTTTTTTTAATTTTTAATTAAAACCTAAATTGAGCAATTTTATATTGAATGTCAATGTAGCCGCAGGCTTTAGCCTGCGTTTCTCATCACCTAATGGGTATATGAAAATTTTACGTAAGTTACGCAACCTGAAGGTTGCGGCTACGTAAATCGCTCAATTTAGGTAAAAGTAAAACAGTATCTTCTATGGCAAACCGTCAAATCACGTTTTGTTACAGTCCAGCTTCTTTTCTTAAGATTTCTGCCTTATCTGTTTTTTCCCATGTGAAGTCATCTCCCGTTCTTCCAAAATGACCATCCCATGCAGTATTCTTGTATATAGGACGCCTTAGATTTAGATGTTCAATGATGCCACCTGGTGTGAGGTCAAAGTGTTTTTCGACCAACTCTTCAATCTTTGATTCCGGAATCTTGGCTGTATGTTCGGTTGAAACAAGGACTGATGTGGGTTTAGCAACACCAATAGCATAAGACAACTGGACTTCACACCTATCCGCAAGTCCCGCAGCTACTATATTCTTGGCAACATAACGTGCTGCATATGCGGCGCTTCGGTCAACCTTTGAAGGGTCTTTTCCGGAAAAGGCTCCACCGCCATGCCTTGCCCTCCCTCCGTAGGTATCAACAATTATCTTCCTGCCGGTTAAGCCGCAATCTCCCTGTGGTCCACCCACTACAAAACGACCTGTGGGATTCACATGAAAGTTTGTTTTATCGTCTAAATACTTTGCAGGGATAACTTCTCTTATAACTTTCTCAATTATGTCTTTTTTTATCCTATCATGCCCTACATCGGGAGAGTGTTGAGTGGAGACAACAACAGTGTCTACCCTTACCGGTTCACTGTCTTCATATTCAACCGTTACCTGTGATTTGCCATCAGGACGAAGGTATGCAAGAACTCCGGTCTGCCTTAACTCTGCAAGTTTATTTACCAAACGATGAGCCATGCATATAGGCAATGGCATCAATTCTTCTGTTTCATTACAAGCAAAGCCGAACATCATTCCCTGGTCACCGGCGCCCTGTTCCTTATGTAAACCCTCCTCTTCGGAAACACCCTGTGAAATATCTGGAGATTGCTTATCAATTGCAGTCATAACGGCACATGTGTTATAGTCAAACCCCATTGACGAATCGTTGTAACCTATCCTTTTGATAGTCTCTCTGGCAATGTCCGGTACTGATATAATAGCCTTGGTAGTTATTTCACCGGCAACAAAAACCAGTCCAGTTGTTACCATAGTCTCACATGCAACACGAGCAGTTGGATCCTGTTCTAGTATTGCATCTAAAATGGAATCGGATATTTGGTCAGCAATCTTATCTGGATGTCCCATAGATACAGATTCAGATGTAAATAAATGTCTTCCTTTCTTCATACACCCCTCTCTTTTTCTTTTAAAAGTTTCCTTATTATTTCCATATTTCTCTCGGTCGCGCCTCTTTTTCCATTAACTACTTCTTGTGCCCTAAGTCCCATCTCTTTTGCTGCTTCAGGATTTTTAATAAAAAATTCAATTGACCCCCAGAGCTCATCCTCAGTTTCAACCATTCTGGCTGCCTCATTTCGAAGCAACAAGTCAACTTCTTCTTTAAAGTTAAATACATGCGGGCCAAAAAACACCGGTTTCCCCAAGCCTGCCGGTTCCATCATATTCTGACCTCCAAATGGTACAAGACTCTTCCCGACAAAAACAAAACTCGATAACGAATATATTTTTCCTAAATCACCCACGGTATCGATTAAGATTACTTCCTTATTTGTATTCCGCCATTTGTAATCTGTCTCTTCTATCTCAGTTTTTAACAATGGGGTAAACCCCGCCTTCTCTATCAATCTTGAGACATCCCTTATTCTTTCAATATGTCTTGGCGCTATGATTAATCTTAAGTTAGAGTAAGTTTTGTTCAGCCTTTCGAATACCCTGAGCAAGATTTCCTCTTCACCATCATGGGTACTTCCACCTATAAGTACCAAGTCATTGTCGTTAATATGGAATAAATTAGATAGTTCATTTTTACTGTTTTCATCGATATGAGTTGGAATGTTGTCATATTTCATTGTACCGGTAACAAAGACCTGTTCACTCGGTATGCCCAGACTGCAGAACCGTTGTGCATCAAGCTCTGTCCTAGCGCAATATATGTTCATTTTATTTGTCAGGCTATTATAAAATGCCTCTGAAATGCGACTGATAATTCGATATGTTTTAAAGGACTTATTGGATATTCGCCCATTAACTATGATTAAGGGAATATTTTTTCCGTAAACCGACACTAAAAAGTTGGGCCATATTTCAAGTTCGATTAAGAGGATACAACTTGGCTTGACCCTGCGAAGTACTTTTTTTGTTATCCAGCTTAAATCGACAGGAAAATAAAAAACGGGCTTGTCGCTAAAATTTTGCTTGGCTACTGAATAACCAGTATTTGTCGAAGTCGATATAAAGGTTTCCCATTCAGGAAATTCCTGATCTATTTTCTCAATAATGCTTTTCGCCGTAATAACCTCACCAACAGAGGCTCCGTGTATCCAAATGCCAGGTTTTTTACTTGTCCTTTCAGATACCATTCCGAATCTTTGATACAATCCAGAGCGATGGCGCTCACTTGTTAGCATCTTAAATAGTGTATAGGGAGCGCTTACCACAGATGCTGCTAAATAAATTGAATCAAAGATTATGGGCATTCTGAACAATCATAGATTGTTTGAGTAATGATTTAATAATATCGTCTTTCTATGGCAACCTTTTAATCTTTTTGGAATTAAGGCTAAGGCAATTCCTATAAATTGCACGCCTTTATATTTATTTGTAGCGGAGGGCTTCAGCCCTCCACCAGTCATGGAATCAATCGCAATGTAAAATATAACTAACATTACCGACCAACCCATGGAGGTGGAAACCTGAAGGTTTCCGCTACAGATGTTTGCCATATTTTATTGCATGCAATAATTTAAAGATTAGGATATTAAAGCGGTTTCCTGCTCATCAGTTTTTACCGCAGCACTGTTTATATTTTCTCCCACTTCCACAAGGGCAAGGTTGGTTTCTACCTACTTTTACGCCGACCCGTATAGGTTCGGGTTTCTGCTCACCCTGATCGCTTGTGACTGCGGGTTCAGCCCTTTTTTCTATTTTGGGGGTTGGATATTCAGGTAGGACATTTAACGAATCCTGGTAAACAAAGTTGTCAGCATTCCAAACATCTTTGTAACGACTTATTGTTTCCGGCCTGACCCGTATCTTAAATATAAGGTCTGTGACTTCTTCCCTAATTGATGACATCATGCTCTCGAACATTACCAGCGCCTCACGTTTATATTCTATCTTTGGATCAACCTGGGCGTAACCTCTTAAGCCTATACCTGATTTCAAGTGGTCCATCGCATATAAATGATCTTTCCACTTGATATCTACTTTATCAAGCATGAGAATTTGTTCAATTTTTCTGAGTTCTTCTTTGCCAATTTCTTCTTCTTTTCCTTCATAAGCCTTAAAAGCTTCACTGATTAATAAATTTTCAATATCTTCCCTTGGTTCTGCATCGGATACTTTTATGTCTACTTTTATACCGAACTTTTGTTTATACCAGTTAAGCAGACTATCTAAATCCCATTCGGAACTGTGTAATTTTGGATTTATATAATAATCCACTGAATCCTGAATGCTTTCTTCAATCATCCTGAGTAAATCTTCTCTGAGATTTTCTTGTTCAAGAACCCTTTGTCTCCACGTGTAAATGGTCTTCCTTTGTTCATCCATCACCTCATCATACTCGAGCAAATTCTTACGTATCTCGAAGTTATGCTGTTCAACCTTTCTTTGCGCTCTCTCGATTGATTTGGATACCATGGAATGTTCTATTGCCATACCATCTACCATACCAAACTTTTTTAGTAATGAACCTACTCTTTCCGGTGCGAAAATACGCATTAAGTCATCTTCAAGCGCAACGTAGAATCGTGATGAACCAGGATCTCCCTGGCGTCCTGTACGCCCTCGCAATTGGTTATCAATGCGCCTTGCCTCATGTCTTTCGGTTCCTACTATGTGAAGACCTCCTAACCCTGCCACACCCTCACCCAAGACAATGTCCGTTCCCCTTCCAGCCATATTTGTTGCAATAGTAACATTCCCATTTTGCCCTGCCTTTGCAACTATTACGGCTTCTCGTGCGTGTTGTTTTGCATTAAGAACCTCGTGCTCTATTCCGCGCCTACTAAGCGCTTTACTGAGCGCCTCAGACTTTTCTATTGATATCGTTCCAACCAGGATAGGTCTACCTGTTTCATGCACTTCAGCTATTTCCTCAATTATGGCATCATATTTTTCTTTCGCTGTACAGTAAACCTTGTCTGGAGCATTATGGCGAATCAATGGTTTATTTGTTGGTATAACAACTACTTCTAATCCATAAATACTGTCAAATTCAGCAGCCTCAGTAAAGGCCGTACCGGTCATTCCTGCAAGTTTATTATAAAGTCTAAAGAAATTCTGAAGCGTTATTGTAGCAAGTGTTTGATTCTCTTCTTTTATCTTTAAGCGCTCCTTTGCTTGAACTGCCTGATGAAGCCCGTCACTCCAAACCCTGCCCTCCATTAATCGACCCGTAAACTCATCAACTATAATAACCTCTCTTCCTCGAACAATATAATCAGCGTCTCTTTTAAATAGTGAGTGAGCACGTAAACTTTGTTCAATATAGTGAGGCCAGTCCATATTTATGTCTGCATATATACTGTCAACGCCGAGTTGTTTTTCGACGATACTTGTTCCTTCATCAGTTAAATGCGCACCTTTTTCCTTCTCTTTTACTTCGTAGTGTTTTCCCGCTTTCAACCTCCTTGCAATCCTGTCAGCGATATAGTATTTTTCAGTTGATTCCTCAGAAGGACCTGAAATAATCAAAGGTGTCCTCGCTTCATCAATCAGGATACTATCAACCTCGTCAACAATAGCGTAGTTCAATTTCCCCTGTACTTGTTCTTCGCGATGCACCCTCATATTATCCCGCAGGTAATCAAATCCAAACTCATTATTGGTACCATAAGTTATATCAGCTTTATAAGCTGCCATCTTTTCTTCATAGCTCTGGTTGCTTTGTATTGCACCTGTTGAAAGGCCCAGAAATTCATACATTGGTCCCATCCAATTCCTGTCTCTATCGGCAAGGTAATCGTTCACGGTAACGATGTGAACACCTTTGCCTTCAAGTGCATTAAGATATGCTGGCAATGTTGCTACAAGTGTTTTTCCCTCCCCTGTTGCCATTTCTGCAATCCTTCCTTGATGTAATACAATTCCTCCTATTAGCTGGACATCAAAGTGCCTCATAGTCTTGTTTGGACTATCCGGATTGGGTGCAATTAACATCCTTCTACTCGCTTCTCTCACGACAGCAAATGCTTCCGGCATGAGGTCATCAAGTGTCTCACCCGAGGATAATCTTTCTTTAAACTTGTCTGTCATCTGCCTGAGCTCAGCATCAGTCAAACTTTGCATCTTACTTTCCAGCGAACTTATATGGTCAGCTATCGGTTTTAGACCCTTTAAAATGCGTTCGTTGGAAGAACCAAAAACCTTTGTAAGGATACCCATTTTTACTACTTAGACCTCAAAAAAACCTAAAAAGGTGATTTAACCAAATTTGAGAAAAGGTGTCAACTCAAATTAAAAACCA
>JBHHYH010000066.1:0-16073 GCA_046757465.1 Candidatus Scalinduaceae bacterium
TTGTCATGACTAGACTTATAGCATATTTGAGTGTGCTGTTCTAGTCTAGACCCATGATTTATTATAACCTAAATTGAGCGATTTTATATTATATGCCATTGTAGCCGCTGGCTTTAGCCTGCGTTTCTCATCACCTAATGGGGGTATATGAAAATTTTACGTAAGTTACGCAACCTGAAGGTTGCGGCTACGTAAATCGCTCAATTTAGGTATAACTTGATAACTGAGCTTATTGTAATTTGCATTTTTGAACTAAGATGCTAAAATCCACAGGATTATGAGTAATTACGATTGCCTTATTCGACGAGTATTCACTGAGAAGATTTAAATAAAATGGAATTCAAACTTACTGAAGAACAAAGAATACTCCAGCAAACCGTTAAGGATTTTGCAAGGGACATAATAAAACCCGGAGTCAAAGAAAGAGATGACAAATGTCAATTCCCTTCGGAAATAATTAAAATGCTTGGCAACTTGGGTCTAATGGGTGTCATCTTTCCTGAAGAATACGGCGGCGCTGGAATGGATACGATAAGTTATGCTATCGTAATAGAGGAACTGGCAAGTGTTGATGGCGCACTGACCTTGGGTGTATCTGCGCATAATTCATTATGCACAAATCATATCTATCGATTCGGTAATGAAGAGCAAAAGAAAAAATATGTGGTCCCACTGGCAAAGGGAAAAAGGCTCGGGGCCTGGGGACTAACAGAACCAAACGCAGGGAGCGATGCTGCAAGTATAGAAACAACCGCTAAACTACAAGATGATAAATGGATATTAAACGGAACAAAGACCTTCATTACCAACGGCTCTGTGGCTGATGTCTATGTCATCATGGCCTCAACAGAAAAGAGTAAGAGAAAAGAAGGTGTTTCCGCCTTCATAATAGAAAAAGGTACACAGGGAATGAGCATATCAAAACAGAGTGATAAGCTGGGATTGCTGTCCAGTGATACTGCTGAACTAATATTTGAGGACTGTATTATTCCCAAAGAAAATCTATTAGGAAATCTGAATGAAGGATACAAAGATGTTATGCAAATTCTAATAGGTGGCAGGATTGGTATAGGAGCTATGGCTATCGGCATCGGTAGGGGAGCTTTAGAAGAAAGTATGGAGTATGCAAAGAAGAGAATACAATTCGGAAAACCAATCGCCGATTTTCAGGCTATCCAGTGGATGCTTGCCGACATTGCCACGGAATTGGACGCCGCACGCCTCCTCGTATACAAAGCTGCATATCTAAAGGATAAAGGTTTAAACTATACAAAAGAAGCCTCGCAGGCAAAACTCTTTGCCTCTGAAGCAGGTATGAAGGCAGCACTCAAGGCCGTACAAATATTCGGTGGTTATGGTTATATGAGGGAATACCCCGTCGAGAGATATCTCAGGGACGTAAAACTGTGTGAGATAGGTGAAGGCACATCAGAAATCCAAAGACTCATAATCTCTAGAGAACTACTTAAGCCGTAAGCATTCATCAGCGAAAAATATTTGACAGGACAACCTCGTTCAAATCAATTTGTATCTGAAAATTCCAAACAAACACATACAACAAGGTATCCATAACAATTTTAAGTAAAACATGACGTTAATTGAAGACGAGGTAATTAAAAATATCCATGAAGCTCAGGAAATGATTGATGGGAGTAGTTTCTCATTCCACTGGAAAAATTTTTCTGAGGTTATGGAAGAGAGAACCAGAGAGCATACTAACAAATCGTTCTTGATCTATTATGATGACGACAAAAATGAGAGATGCGAATTCAGTTATAAGGAGTTTAACGATTTTGTAAACAGAACGTCAAACCTGCTAATAGAAGACCTGCATGTCAAGAGAGGAGATAAGGTTAGTACAATACTCTTTAATCACTATTACACCGTGTTTATCTACTTTGCCTGCTGGAAGATTGGAGCGTGTGTTGTACCCATAAATATTGAGGAAGACACAGACATGAAAAGATTCATACTTGAGAATTCAGAATCCAGGATTACGTTTTGCTGGATTGATTCACTTAAAGAAATCGAATCAATAAAAGATTCTCTACCACATCTGGAACATATCGTAACTGTTGGAGGGATATCAAAAGATAATTACATAAATTATGAAGAGAAAATTCACAAAAAAAGTCCCGACTTCATCTCAAAAGATTCCGAAATCAATGACGATGCACTCATAGTATATACTTCAGGTACAACAGGTCCACCAAAAGGCGTAATCGTTTCACAGTATAATCTATTAATTGACGCTGATGGCATTTCAGAATGGCACCATTTTAATCAGGAAGACCGCCTCATGTGCGTCCTCCCCATCCATCATGTTAATGGTACGATAGTCACACTGGTAACACCTTATTACATGGGTGGCAGTACAGTTCTGAATAGAAAATTCAAATCCAGTACATTCTGGAAGAAAATACATTCTGATAAAGTCAACTGTGTAAGTGTTGTCCCTACTATACTTGAATTCTTACTGGAGGCAAATGAGGACATTAGTAAATATTCAATAGGACATTTCAAATGGATAATATGCGGGGCCGGACCTCTGCTTGTTGAAACGGCACTTAACTTCCAGGAAAGGTTTAATATACCAATCATGCATGGATACGGTCTTTCGGAAACAACATGTTATTCGTGTTTTTTGCCCACAGATCTGCGAAGAGATGAGCTAATATACTGGCTGTCTCATCACAAATTTCCATCTATTGGAGTCCCCATAAAACATAATGATATGGCAATTATTGATGAAAAGGGCAATGAACTCAAAGAGCTTGAAAAAGGCGAAATAGTAGTAAAGGGGAGGACTGTAATCAAAGAATACTTTAAGAGACCTGACGCCAACAAAGATGCATTTAAATTTGGATGGTTCAGGACTGGAGATGAAGGATTTTATAAACTTGACAAACAAAAAAGAAAGTTCTTCTTCATAACAGGAAGAATAAAGGAACTCATAATCAGGGGTGGCATAAATATCTCACCTCTTGAGGTAGACGATGTTCTTAAATCTCACCCAAAGGTACGATTTGGAATGGCAGTTCCCTTTGAAAACCGTTACTATGGTGAAGAAATTGCCGCTTACATAGTTCCAAAAAATGGTATCGAAATCACAGAAAAAGACGTCCTGGAATACTGCAAACTTAAGCTTGATTTCAAGAAGCAACCTAAGGTGGTTATTATTGGCATAGACATCCCTTATACCTCCACAGGGAAACCCAAAAGATTGGAATTAAAAGAAAAATTAAAAGATGAACTCCACAAGTACAGAGATATTCAATTCAGGGAGAAATAAAGTCAGTAGGGTTTCTAACTGCTATATGTTAACCCCGTGCCTCAACGCCCGTACCGGTGGACGGGCGCATGTGGCATTCCTACGGAGTAAAGGCACTTTTCTTGAGAAAAGTTGAATGCGGTATAGGTTGCGAGCAGAACCTATACGGCATTATGGTCTACCTTAAGCCTCTTACTATCACATCACTAATAAAGCTATTTTATTGTCAACTATTATTGAATGGTGTAAAAAAAAGCAGATTCGTTTTAGTCTTTACCGAATAAATACTTACTTCAATAATGAGTTTTGACTGTAAATCCGTGTTTGCTTTGGTTGACATTTCTTACATAAAAGCACCCTTTTTCTCTCCCTCATCCTCTCGAAATATTTAACCCTAAGACGTATAATTACAACACCTTACATCACTAACCGCTTTTCTAATATTTATTAATGCGCCTTTGGTACGAATGTTGTTATTACATTAAAGTACATTTTATTTTGTTTTCACCTGGAAGGATTTCTAAAGCTTAGTAATTATAAAACTGCATCGAGTTCAAATGGATGATCCGCCCCCACTGCTAACCCCTGCGCTTTCTTGCACCGTGGCGGCACGCTGCCGAAAGTAGGCTCTGTAAGAGCGAAAGCAAGATGCTGGGGCTGTGGGGGCGGGGAGGAGGCAATTAAGTTGAGAAGGTTGAAATTTCTTGAACATGCTTTTTCACGTATTCTCTGGAAGGGTATGATATCTGTTTTTGCTATTGGAACATTTACATTAATATTAAACTTGTTTCTTATTTCCGGTTTGCGGGCTGAAGTGTTTACGACAACCGCTTACTGTTCATGTGAAAAATGTTGTGATAAAGACCCTTCAGACGGGTGGTACGGGATTACGGCAACAGGAACAAAAGCAAAGTGGGGAACGGTGGCCGTGGATAGGAAAGTGATAAAGTTGGGACACAAGTTAAGAATAGATGGATTTCCCAATACTACTTTCAGGGCTGAGGATGTAGGCGGAGCCATAAAGGGAAACCACATTGATATATGGTTTCCTAGTCACGAAGAGGCTCTGGAGTTTGGCGTACAAAAGAAAGTTGTTTACTTTATTGAATAAAGGTGAGGGGGAAAGGAGAACCCATCGCTTTACAATAACTCGTTGTGGATATTGCCTCAGGCTTTCCTCTGGTTTATTTTTATACCAAAAGAGTTATCGAATTACTGAGCACGAACAACAGAAGCTATTTTATTTGACAAATGATTCAAAACCATTATAGTATCGGAGCATGCCACATACTGCAAGTACCGTCATTCCTAAATTGCCCTGCCATATTACCCAAAGAGGAAGTCATCGTTACAATATTTTTCAAGATGATGAAGATCGATTAAAATATCTTTCCTGGATTGACGAGTACAGCAAGAAGTATCACCTATCGTTATTTGCCTATTGCTTGATGGATAATCATGTGCATTTCATTGTCACTCCACAAAATGAAGATTCCCTGGCCGGGGCATTTAGCATAACCCACATCCGATATTCGCAATACATTAATAAGAAGAGGAAGGCATCAGGAAGCTTATGGCAAGGACGTTTTTATTCATGTATCTTAAACAGATCCCATTTGATGGCGGCAATACGATATGTGGAAAAAAATCCTGTGCGTGCAGGAATTGTAAAAAAGGCCTGGAAATGGAAGTGGTCAAGTGCAGCAGCTCATATAGGTAAGACAAACCGAATGATTCATCTAGAAGACATAACAGATCTAGTAGATGTTTCTACCAAGTCGTGGAAACAATATTTAAACTCTAACGAAAACGAAGAAGATATTAATGATATAAGAAACCATACATTATTAGGATTTCCACTGGGAACAACGACATCTAAAGCGAAATCAGACAAAAAAGTGGGCAGACTAATAAGTGTCTTGTCGAAAGACAAGCTAAAGAAACGAGCAGTTAGACTATTAGGTGCTTTACCAAGAGGCAGACCGAAAAAACGAACAGTCAAAAAATCAAAAGTCTCGTCAAGAAGCAGGCCGAAAAAACGAACAGTCAAAAAACCAAAAGTCTCGCCGAGAAGCAGGCGGAAAAAACAAAAGGTCAAGAAATCGAAAATTTCGCCAAGAGGCAGGCCGAAAAAACGAACAGTCAAAAAACCAAAAGTCTCGCCGAGAAGCAGGCGGAAAAAACGAAGTGGACGTAAATAGTCTTTGTCTTTAGTTACTAATTTCTTTGTATTCTCTCGGACAGCCTGTCAAGACTCCCTGAAAGTTTCCAGGTATCTCATAACGGAGGAAGACGATAAAAAATTGTATCTTAGAGGTTAAACAGCGCAGAAACACTCTGCTTATGAATGATTTGGCTCTGCATCCAACATCTCCACATTTCCGTCAAATATTCCACCCCGATTCACAATCAATTTACGACAGGTGATTTTGCCATAGATTTCACCACGCTTCATTATCTCAACGGTCCCCACCGCCTTAAGATTACCTTTGACTTTGCCCTGTATGATAGCATCCCCAACTTGAATATTTGAGATTTCTATTTTACCATTCTTCTTTAAATACAGCGTACCATGTGTCTCAAGATTCGTGCCTAAACGAGATTTTACTGTATAATCACTCAGGTCATTACGGCGACTGCAATACTTGCATATTACTGCAAAAGCTTTCTCATCTGCAAAAATTTCTTTTTCACACTTGAAACAATGAAGCCTTCTTTTTTCGACAGAAGACTTTTCCTTTTCTTCAGATGGTGAAAGAACATCTTTGATATCGATATGCTTATTACAATGAGAGCATGGCATCGACATACAGTTAATCGACACAGTGAGATTGCCATTGCAATAAGGACATACTATATCTCTTGTTTCAGAAGAAGATTTCCCCTTTTCTTCAGATGGAAAAAGAGCCTCTTTGACATTGATATGCTTATTACAATGAGAGCATGGCATCGACATACAGTTAATCGACACAGTAAGATTGCCATTGCAATAAGGACATACTATATCTCTTGTTTCAGGTAATTCACTTGTTTTGGCGCTCATAAATCAAATTAATTGCTCTCGCACAACAATATGCTTATAAATTAAACTTTTTATCTTTTATTTCTTCCTTTATTCCTTCCTTGTAACCTTGCCCCTCCGCTTTAACTCCTTCGGGATTCACATTACATTTTCCAACAAAGACAACCCCTTCTTCAATAACTAATATTTTCGCTTGCAGATCACCGATAAGCTGCGCTTTTTGCTTAAGTTCGACTTTATCAGACGCTTTAATATTTCCATCCACTCGACCCTCAATAACGGCACTTTTTACCTTAACGTTCGCCTTAACACTGCCTGTCTTGCCAACAGTAAGCTCTCCGTTATCAGCTATCAGTTCTCCTTCAAACTTTCCATCAATCCTCATGGCTTCGCCAAATTTGATTGTTCCTTTAATATCAGCGTCCGATGTCAGATTAGTCAATTTTCCTTCTGCCATTCTTGCCTCCTTTCTGGATTCAACTTCTTTTTCGAATCCTTTTTTACTATCATTATTTTTCGGAATAGATTGATCCTGCTTTTTATCTTTCTTTTTTCCAAACATGCCTTAGGCCATTTAAATTATTGCCGTTATTTCACATAAAGAATAATTAAATTCCATTAAATATCAACAGTTTTTTTACATCCTTAATCAAATCGTGGAGGGGAATGAGGAAATAGGTATTAAATCTCTGATTCTTTTGACTTAAACCACATCTCGTACAAAGGTAGAGTGATGAGGAATATGAAGCAAAAACCGAGAAGAAAATATGATGCTATTAATGATACGGAAAACACATCTGATTTGAATCTTATTAACCATGGGCCTGATAAGTTCATTATAGTGCCTGCGAAACCTACACTATAAATCGTAATCTTAATCCAGTCCCTTATCAAGGTCATAGAAAAGATGCGTGACATGACGAATATGATTAGGGGAATTGTAAATGCATGCACGTGCGTTATTTCAATGATTTCTCTGTACGACTTGGGGAAGAAGAAACCCTCCTGTAAGAGATTTTCGTTGTACTCGTAGCTTGATTCATCATTAAGCTTTTCCTCGTTACCGCTGTAATGACGCACCGTATTTCTTGGAGAGAAACTTGTTCTTTCGTAGAAATTGGCACAGGATACGTAGAAAGCATATGCCATGATAATGAGGAAAAAAGTAATATATAGTTTGTTACTTATTGGAGACTTTGATATATCTTTGGCCATCGTCTTTTTTGACAGGATAACGGGTTTTAATAAGAATAAATGATAAAAATAATTCTGCGGATTATAAACAAACAGTCCATCAAAAAAAAGAATAAAAAATATTGCAAAACCTGTTTGTCCTACCTGACAAGCTTTATCTAAGTCGACTAATTTATTGTTTTTTCTTCAAAATAGCAGTGTATAGATATTTTAATTCTTCTGATTTTAATAGAAATGATGCGGTAAAGAACGTAATAAGGGCAACTATTAAGGGTACGAAAAGCCTGATGAACTTCGTCATAAGCCCACCATTACCAATCGGTAGCATTTTCATTGTTATCCAGCATGTAATGAACATAAAAAAAGTTGCAATCAATATCTTGAGAGTTGATGTAAAGATGTGCCTTATACCGGTGATATCGAGCTTTCTTTGGAGAATGGCAAATAGAATCATTACTTGAACTATTGCGCTTATGGCTGTTGCTAATGCAAGCCCTCCTTCACGAAGAAACCAGATGAGTGTTAGATTGAGAATAAGGTTAAGACCCACCATACCAGCGCCTACTTTTACGGGTGTTAGTGTATTCTGCATGGAGTAAAAGGCCCTTATGATTACGTGAGAGGCAGAGTAGGCCCATACACCCAGGGCATAGAAGAAGATAACGGTAGCTGTTCTGTAAGTTGATTCCGCCGTAAATGCGTTTCTCTCATAAAACAACTCTACAAGTGGTGTCCGTAGTAGTATTAAGCCGACGGACGCTGGTATTCCGATAAATAATACAACCCTTATTGCCTGGTTAAATGTCTCAGTGAAATTTGTCCAGTCTTTACGTGCAGCATGTGTGGAAAAAAATGGGAATACAGCAGTTGCCATTGCTATTCCAAATACTCCTAATGGAAATTGAATCAGCCTATCACCATAGTACAATACTGATGCAGCACCTGTTTCTAAGGGATATGGTATTGCCATTCCAGCTATAAAGAAGTCTTCGGCGCCACCTGGTGGCCTGGCAAAGGCTATTGCAATAAAACTATCCATTAACACGTTTATCTGAACGGCAGCCAGGCCAAAAATTATTGGTAACATCAGGGCAAAGATGCGCTTTATACCAGGATGCGAAAAATATAAGGAAGGTTTGTAGATTATGCCCTTATTTTTCAAGACAGGTAACTGAATAGCCAATTGAATCACACCTCCGATGAGGATGGCAATAGCAATAGCAAATATCTTTTTATCCAATGTGTCTCCAAACATTGGTGTAAGTAAGAAGACACCTGCTATCCAACATATATTTAGTGCTACAGGTGCAAGTGCGGGCATAAGAAAGTGTTTGAGTGAATTCAAAATAGCCATTGCGAATGCTGCCATGCAGATAAACAATACATACGGGAATGTTACCATGAGTAAGTTCAATACTAATTCCCATTTTTGATTAATAGAGAAAACTGTGGGTATTATCGAGAATGAAGCTTCTGCCAGAACAATCATACCTCCAAGGATTATAAAAAGTAATGTCCCGATTACATTTACCAGTTCCCATGCGTCCTTTTTACCTTTGGTTTCAAGATATTCTGTAAAGACGGGAATGAAGGCAGCGCTCAATGCCCCTTCGCCGAAGAGGCGACGGAAGAGATTTGGTATCTTGAAGGCAATAACAAAGGCGTCCCAGGCCAGGCTTGTACCGAAAAAGCTTGCACATATTATGTCCCTTGCCAAACCTAACACCCTGCTCAACAATGTGCAAAGGCTTACGGTCTTTGCAGACCTTAAAAAGCTTTCTTTTTCATCCATATGAAGAATGATTTTTTTGTGTAATTTAGAAGTCTGTTGTAATGATTTTACATAAAGGGGGAAGTCCCTTCACCACAAA
Organism: Candidatus Scalinduaceae bacterium; assembly: GCA_046757465.1. Lineage (GTDB taxonomy): Bacteria > Planctomycetota > Brocadiia > Brocadiales > Scalinduaceae > Scalindua_A. The sequence goes on from JBHHYH010000066.1 coordinate 9,359, forward strand.
CAAATTATAAAACGTAGGGCTCGTTCCCCGAACGAGCCTTTATAGGTGCGTTTGCCCCACCCGCCAAGTTTTCTGCGGGCAAACGCACCCTACATTTTAATTAAGAATCTCATTTCAGATATAATCTATCGGCCGTATAGATCTAATTTATCCTTAAACTGTTTTGTAGATGAAAGGACATCTTTTGAACTTATAATTGCTGAACATACTGCTACCCCTGTAGGCCCAGTTTTTAGAACCTCATCCAGATTTTCAAGGGTTATAGCGCCAATAACAACAAAAGGAATACTTATTTTCTCAGCGACTTCCTGAACAACTTCAAGTCCGACAGGCGGCTCATATATCTTCGTGCTAGTAGGATAAACAGGCCCTATAGCAATATAATCAGCGCCCTCTTTCTGCGCCTGCCTGGCTTGTTCGATACTGTGCGTTGATACCCCGATAATCTTTTCATTACCAAGAACGTCTCTCGCTTCAGAGACACCAATGTCATGCTGCCCCAAATGGACCCCTTCTGCGTTTACTTCTTTTGCAACATTTACACGATCATTAATAATCAACAAGGTTCCTCTTTTGGCAGCTACATCATGTATCTCCCGGGCTAGTAATATGAATTCACTATCAGATATTGTTTTCTCACGCAATTGTATAGCATCAGCGCCACCATCAATAACAAGCCTTGCAGTTTCTTCAACTGATTTTGTTGCAATATCACTACCTATTAAGACATAAAGTCTCACACCATGGAGAGATTCCTTTATTACCATCTGTAATTACTCATTGAGGTCTACTGGTCTACAGTTTAAGCGTGTTGTAAGAATAATATGAATTTCTTATCATAATAGCCTATGTACTTCAAGTTTTATCTAATTTGATTTATATTGACACGTTTGGTTGTGGTGATATAATTTTCTAGAGACACATAAAATCATTTAAGAGGGTGCTAAATTGGGAAGACCAAGAGAATATTGTGGTTTGTTTGGGGTTTTTGATTGCGACGATGCAGTAGAAAAGGTCTATCTTGGACTTTATTCATTACAACATCGTGGTGAAGAGAGCGCAGGAATTGCCTCTTCTGACGGTACACGGATAATACACCATAGAGGCCCTGGATTAGTAAACGATGCCCTTACTCCGCAAATCCTGAAAGGATTAAAAAATCCACATGCCATTGGCCACGTTCGATATTCTACTTTCGGCCCAAGTAACATAGACAATGCGCAACCGCTGGTGGTAACATATTCTAAAGGTGAAGTTGCAATTGCACATAATGGTCAATTGCTGGATGCAAGTAAGCTGCGAGAAGATTATGAGGTACATGGATCTATCTTCCACACAACATCCGATACGGAAGTAATAGTGCATTTAATGGCTAAACCAAGTCATGTTGAAAAACCGAATCTGTCCCATGTATTAAACCACTTAAGGGGGGCATTTTCTCTTCTATTCTTGACAAACGATGAAATGGTTGGTGTGAGAGATCCTAATGGTTTTCGACCACTTTCGTTAGGAAAGGTGAATAACAGCTACGTCATGGCTTCCGAAACCTGTGCCCTGGACCAGATTGGCGCAGAGTACATAAGAGATGTTAAGCCAGGCGAGGTGATTTACGTTAATAAGGATGGCTTGAAAAGTGAGATATATTGTTCACCAAGGCGGATTCGTCCATCATATTGTATATTTGAACTAATATATTTTTCCCGTCCTGATAGTAAAGTTTTTGGTGAAGGCGTTCATCTTTTTCGTAAAAGGCTCGGGATGAAGCTTGCAGAAGAATTGCCCGTGGATGCTGATATCGTAATCGCTGTCCCAGACGGTGGAAATTCAGCCGCATTAGGCTATTCACTTGCTTCGGGAATACCGTTGGATTATGGTTTTATTAGAAATCACTATGTTGGAAGGACTTTTACTCAACCACAACAAAGGGGTAGACATCAAAGAGTTGAGCTTAAACTTAATACCGTATCAGAGGTTGTGAAGGGTAAGAGGGTCGTAGTCGTTGATGACTCGATCGTGCGCGGAACTACATCAAGATCAAGGCTTGGTCTTTTGCGTAAGGCAGGCGCCAAGGAAATTCACGTGAGGATTAGTTGTCCTCCTCATCGTTTTCCATGTCATTATGGGATTGATTTTCAGATCAAGGATGAGTTGATTGCTGCTAATTATACGCTTGAAGAAATAGAAAAATTTTTGAACGTAGAAAGCCTGGGCTATTTGAGCGCTGAAGGGTTGTTGAGTTGCACATCATCTCCACGCAATTTTTGCACTGCTTGTTTTACTGGGGATTATCCGGTACCTTCCGAAGCCTCTGGTAAAAAAATATCCAAAAGAGAAATAAAAGGTAGAAAAAGCGTCACCGTATAGAAAATGACAGGACTTACTTATAAGGATGCAGGGGTAGATATCAAAGCAAAGAGTAGATTCACCACTGATATTTATCAGCAGTTGCGCAGGACTTTTGGTCAAAGAGTAATAGAAAACCCGGGTGGGTTTGGAGGACTTTTTTCACTAAATTATAATTCAAAATTATTCGCGAAAAAATACAGGCATCCTGTGCTGGTAGCTTCTACGGATGGTGTCGGAACAAAGCTGAAGATTGCATTTATGATGAACAAGCACGATACGATAGGAATTGATTTAGTAGCGATGTGCGTCAATGATATTCTCGTGCTTGGAGCAGAACCTTTATTTTTTTTAGATTATATGGCCAGTAGCAAGATGCTTCCGAAGAAAATGAAGGAAGTTCTTCAAGGCATTGCAATTGGATGTTGCGAAGCAGGATGCTCTCTTCTAGGAGGAGAAACCCCGGAGATGCCAGGTTTTTATCATGAAGGTGAATACGATTTAGCAGGGTTTGCAGTCGGAGTTGTAGAAAAAAAAAAGATAATAAATGGAGATGAAATAAGCTCAGGTGATATAGTTATAGGGTTGAACTCGAGCGGGCTTCACAGTAACGGTTTTTCTTTAGTACGTAAAGTTTTATTTGAGAAGGCCAAATTAGACGTAAATAGTAAAATTGAATCCATCAACGGAACTATTGGAGATGAACTTCTTAAGCCAACAAAGATATATGTTAAGTCTATAAGGAATCTTTTGCGTTATTATAAACTAAAGAAGGTGGTTAAGGGAATGGCTCACATTACTGGAGGTGGTTTGATAGACAACATTCCCAGGATTTTACCTCAAGGGTACTCAGTGCGGATTAATAAAGGTACCTGGCCTGTGCCAAAGATTTTTGAAGTAATTCGGGAAACAGGGAATATAGATGAAAGTGAAATGTACCATGTTCTTAATATGGGAATAGGAATGGTGTTAATAGTCCCAAAGTATTTTGCATCTTCCATAATAAAAAAATTAAGACGAATGAAAGAAGGTGCATTTATTATAGGAAAGGTAGTAAGGGGTAATAAAAGAGTAGAAATTGTATAGTTAAAAGTCTTTAAGTGGTGTGGATTGCTCTCTTTCTGAAGATTCCATGATTATTACCGATAATAACATACACACAAAAACCAAGTGAAATCATAATATGAGGATATAAAATGAATAAAACAAGGAGTGTGAAAAAGACTCCGGTTATGGTTAACAAAGAAGCTGGATCACGTTTTTTTCTTAATACATCGATAAGTTTTATATACTGAACTTTGCTTACCATCAGGATGCTCAATATAAACATGATACTTGGAAGGGATTTTGAAACGATCGGTATTCCAACTGTGGTTTTAAGATAGCTATCAAGTAGAATTAGGGATGCAACTGTACCTCCAGCAAGAGTGGTAGGTAAACCTGTAAAATATTTACTTCGCGCATTATCAGAGTTATTTTCTGCTTCGAATTTTGCTAATCTAATTACGGCACACAAGGTAAAAAAGAAACATACAAACCAGATGGCAATGTGCGCGTTGAAAAAATCCAGCCCACCAATTAGGAATGCCGGCGCTAATCCAAACGTGATCATATCTGCAAACGAATCTAAATGACCGCCCCAGGCAACCTTTGTTTTTAATAATCGTGCGATTTGACCATCCAATCCATCAAACACCATAGCCGCAATAACAAGCCAAGCTGCATAAGAAAGCTCACTATTTATAATAAAGACAATCGCTCCAAAGCCACAAGCTAGATTGCCGATGCTGACGATAGTAGGTAAGAATTGTTTTATTTTCGCCATAACTCGTTAAAAAACTCATTAATTTTCCGTAACGTCAGGTTATATTATCAAAAGAGATGCCAATAAATTAATTTTGTATAAGGAATAAATATATGTTTTAATAAATCCTAAGTTTTTAATATGTTATGTATATTTAAAAAATACCTTTCCCTCATTTACTTAGAGAAATTTATTTTTAAGCGCAACAAATTTACTGCACTGTTTTAAGAAAATACTGCATTTTTATAAAAATAATGTGAAATAACCTAAGACTATAGTAAGGAAACCATTGGATCACATCGACAGTATAATAATCATTCTTAAACGAGAAAACAAGAAATATATTGAACCTATAGTTACAACAGTCTCAAAGGCAAAAAGCCCCTTTAAGGTTCTTATTTCATGCCTTCTTAGCTTAAGAACAAAAGACAAAGTTACAGCCGAAGCCTCAAATAGATTATTTAAACTTGCAAGTAATCCTCTGCAGATGCTTACCATGAGCACAAAAGACATTGAAAAAGCTATTTATCCTGTCGGATTTTATAAAACTAAGTCAAAAAGAATAAAAGAAATATGTAAAACGTTGCTCGACAATTACGATGGTACCGTGCCTGATGAAATTGACGAACTATTGAAATTAAAGGGTGTGGGACGGAAAACTGCTAATTTAGTAGTAACACTGGGATATGGTAAGCTTGGAATATGCGTGGATACACACGTCTACAGGATTTCAAATAGGCTTGGTTTAGTAAAGACAAAAACCCCTGAACAAACAGAATTTTCCTTAAGAAAGAAACTACCCAGGAAATATTGGATAATCTATAACGATCTTCTGGTTGCACATGGTCAAAACATCTGCACACCTATATCCCCCTGGTGTAACAAATGTAAGATATTTAAATATTGTAAAAGGGTTGGTGTGAAAACTTTTAGATAACGGTTGAGCTCACCTGCCGCTGTAACCGGTCGGCTGTAATGAATGGTTAGGCTAAAAACTCTCATCTATTCCTTGCCTACCATAAAATAGTGACGAAACTTTTCAAGTCTTTTTGGGCCAATTCCTTTTACCTTGAGCAAATCATCGACGCTTCTATAAGGACGTCCAGCTATGATTCGCGCTGAAAGAACCGGACCGATTCCATTGATAGACATAAGTTCTTCTTTGCTAGCGGTATTTAGGTCAAGCAAGCCTTGTGGAGATTCGGTTTTTTCCAACTTTAAGGGGGCAATATCATTAGAAACAGTGTCGTTGTTTTTAAAACGGAAGGGTTCAGTGGAAAAATACGCGGAAATCGGCAAGTGATCCGAGTACCCCTTACCCAGGTGCCTGCCCATGCCACTTTCGGCCTTTTGCCAGCGATAGACGGCCTTTCCCTTGAACAAGTAGTCCGGTTGGAACTTATTAAACGAATTATCGCTATAGGAAATTCCCTTATCATCATAAAGTCCTTTGGATACGATAATATTGTCCGGACTGTTCTTCTCCCCTAAAAAAATGTAAGACCAACGTCTGGTTTTACTGACTTCAAGCCATAAATTATACAGATACTCATTCGTAGCCTGCTTTGTCAGTATCTTTTCATTGACCATTTCAGAATCTTTGATAGTCCTTAAGATATGATTGATTCCTGTAATACCGCCAGTATCGTTTAATCTGCCAGAATTTCGAAAGGTTTTGTATTCATTGTAGTTCGAATTAAAATCACCTATCAGTATAAAGTCAACATCCTCTTTTAGTTTGTCAATCTCTCTCCTAAGCGTTTTGGCGTAAGCTATTCTCATACTTTCAGGACCTCGTTTCGATTTCCAGTGATTGATAAGCAGGATGATACGATTACCATCGATATCAAGAGTTATTTTAAGAATATTTCTGGCAACTTCATTATCAACCTGTATTTCTTCTTTCTCAACAATTGGAAACTTAGACAGAACAGCGCACTTCACCGGCGTGGCTTTGGAGTCCGCAATTTCAAGATAAGGGTAATCTACACCGAAGTCTTTCAGCCTGTCACGTAAAGTAATAAGGGCTTTTTTCGACTCGACTTCCTGCAAAGCGACAACATCACCTCCCAGGTCCTTTATCACTCTGGCAATATTGGTGTATTTAATATTTGTAATATCCTTAATCCAGCCATAGCCGGTATTCGGAATATACTCCGGGTATTCTGTTCCATCCCTGGTAAGATCAAAAAGGTTTTCCACGTTATAGCTTGCGACTTTAAAAGTTTTGGCTTCTATTGATGTAATAGAGCACAGAAAAATAAGCAAAGTTGATACAATTATTGTTTTTATCTGCCATTTAAACTTCCACTTATTCATACCATCCTCTTGTTGTGCTTTTAAAAGCCTATGACTGAGTTCACGAGCTACGGCGCAGCTTAAAATAAATATAGAGAGTAATTAATTATCAGTATCAGAAAGAAGGGGTAAGAGGGTCTTTCATTATTACTTTTTATCATTTTTCCTCAATTTGCTTGATGGTCTTGATTTAGTTTGTTGTAGGATTAATTTATTAGGGTTATCCGCTTGACTACAACTGCCCCATTATAATAGAATAACGGGGCTATG
>JBHHYH010000067.1:0-15834 GCA_046757465.1 Candidatus Scalinduaceae bacterium
AATAACGAATAACCAATAACAAAGGATCACTCTACGACAGGTTGTCCGAGAATTGTCATTCCGGGCTTGATCCGGAATCTAATACTTATGTAAGTACTTATAACTTAAGATTCTGAAATAAATTCAGAATGACAAAAAATGGTGCTTTTGCTTATTCTAGGACAGTCTGTCGAGTGATATTGAATAATTACGGTCACTTGATATGACACATGCATACACACCCGGCTTAAGACTGGCAGAAAAAATGCGAATAGAAAAAAGGAGGAATCTGCCTCTTCCAGGAGACGTTATTGCCAAAAAAGGAGATGCTGTTAAAGCAAGTGATATAGTAGCCAGAACAAACCTGCCTGGTAAGGTTCATTCCGTGAATGTGGTTAATCGTCTTGGCATTATGCCAAACGATATACATAATTGTATGTTAAAGAAGGAAGGTGAGGAAGTTAAAAAGGAAGAACCGATAGCTGAAACGAAGCCAATGATAAAGTTTTTTAAGTCTATTTGTTTTTCTCCTATAAGTGGCACTATTGAAAGTGTTTCAGACGTTACAGGCCAGGTATTATTAAGGGAACCTCCAAAACCTGTACAGATTGATGCATACATAGATGGTAAGGTTATAGAAATTATTGAAAAAGAGGGTGTTGTAATAGAAACGTATGCAACGTTTGTTCAGGGCATCTTTGGTGTAGGGGGAGAAACAACAGGCGAGTTGCAGATCGCTGTAAAATCACCAGATGCTGTTATAAAACCGGAAGACTTAAAAGAAGGGCACAAAGACAAGATAATTGTTGGTGGTTCAATCATACATTATGATGCTATACGAAAGGCATTAGATGTTGGTGTGAGAGGAATTATTGTTGGTGGTATTCATGATGAGGACATTAAGGAATTGCTGGGTTATGACCTGGGTGTAGCAATTACCGGCTCAGAAGATATTAATATTACACTTATAGTTACGGAAGGTTTTGGTCAAATCGATATGGCACAAAAGACTTTCGAGATTTTAAAGTCAAGAGAAGGTTCTATGGCATCTATTAACGGAGCTACCCAGATAAGGGCAGGTGTTGTCCGACCAGAAATCATAATTCCATTTAATGGAGTAGGGCAAAAAGGGGGCTCTGAGGTGCCTGCCACAAATGAAGTTTCTGCACATGAAAAATCTGGTGGTATTTCGGTTGGCGATCAGATTCGGATAATCAGAAACCCGCATTTTGGAAAGATCGGCAAGGTCAAAGATTTGCCAAGTGAATTAAAAGCAATAGAGACACAAGCAAGAGTTAGAGTCCTGGAGGTTGAATTCCCCGACGGTCAAACTGCTGTGATACCAAGGACAAATGTTGAGGCCATTGAAACATGACCAAAATGATTTACCGCAATGGCGCAAAAGACGCAAAGATAAACACAGATTAAAGAATTAAAGAATTAAGGAATTGAGGAATTGAGGAATTGAGGAATTGAGGAATTGGGGAATTATAAGAAGTTTGAAGATTTACCATGTCCTGCCCTGTTAAATAGTAAGATTATATTTTAGTTTCAGAAATGTGTTGAATTGATGAAGTTGTCATTGTCCTGTCATGACTGTTAATATTTAACAGGGTGAAGCAAAAAAACAAAAGACTTCTTGCTGGTTCAATCATGTTGATTGAACCTAAACATTTTGGTTCAGATTGATCAATTAGAATTCAAAATCGTTTACGATCTTGCGAGTGATTGTAGAAAGCAGATTAAGGGTTTTAGAAAGTATTTAAGAAATTATAAAAAGGATTGAATGATTATGTAATCTAAGAATTGAGAATTGGTCTTTAATTCCTGAATCCCTAAATTCCTCAATATTTTTAAATTCAAGCTTATGTATAAACTATTCAATACACTTATTCTTACCATTTTAATACTTCTATATACTTCTGTTATATTTGCGGTAGAAAGAAAGACACTTATTCCACCATCAGATTTTCAAGCCTTTGACACTCCTAATGATAATGGTAAGAGTATATCGCTTAGATGGCCCTCCTCTCCTAGTGAATCAGCTGATATTGAATACGTTGTATATGCTTCTAGGTACAAAAGTGTACCTTTTGATACGGAAGTACTACGCATAAGCTCTACTACAATGTATGAGGATAATTCAGATTCCAAATTCCATTATGCAGAAATCAATCTTGAGAAATTCTTTAGGGAGGAATCTGTTGGTAAGGGAAAAAATAAAAATTACTTTTTTAAACTTGCTTTGATGTCAGGCAATAATATTGTTGTTGCGGAAAAGATTGCATCAGCCTCACCGAAAGGAAACTGGTTTAATTGGTTAAAACTAAACAATTTCATAATAATGATACTCTTTTGTGCGCTTGTTTTGTATCTTATTGAACATGCAAAGAAGAATCCTAACGTTTATCTGAGGAAAATAAGCGGCCTGGATGCCATAGAAGAGGCATTAGGAAGAGCAACCGAGATGGGTAAACCTGCACTCTTTGTACATGGCTTAAATGCCATGGGTAGTATTTCTACTATTGCTGCAGTGAATATACTCGGAAGGATTGCAAAAAGGGTTGCTGAATATGATACTACACTCAAGGTCGCAAACATTGACCCGATTGTATTGTCAGTGAGTCAGGAAGTAGTTAAGGAATCATACCTGGAAGCAGGAAGGCCTGATGCATATGTAGAAGATAATATATTTATGGCCGCTTCTGAACAATTTCCTTACGTTGCGGCAGTTAGTGGAATAATGATGCGTGAAAGACCGGCTGCAAATTTTTATATAGGATATTTCTATGCTGAATCTCTCATACTTGCCGAAACAGGAGCTAATACGGGGGCGATACAGATTGCTGCGACGGATTCATATACTCAGCTTCCCTTCTTTATAACAACTTGTGATTATACATTGATGGGAGAAGAATTATATGCTGCCAGTGCATATCTATCGAGAGAACCCTTGCTTCTGGGAAGTTTGCGCGCACAAGATGTTGGTAAAGGAATTTTAATAGCCGCACTCGTAATAGGAACAATACTTACTACTTTTGGTTTTGGTTTTATACGTTATATCTTTATGGCAGGATAGTGTTAAACGTAGCGGAAACCTTTTTACCCGACGTGCATCAGGCTGTGTCACAATAGAGAAAACACATAATATGTCATTTTTACCCCGCATTTTGCTTTCAGCAAGAAAGCAGCGGGGTTGAACCAGGTCATGAATGATCCTGAACTAGTTTCAGGACAGGATCTCCGATTTCAGAATCTAATGATTCCAATAACTTAGCAACCTAAGAGACCCGACCCCCACTGCTAGCTTACGAAGCGCAAGCGAGCAAGCTGTGGGGGCGGGATGACAATTATGACACAGCCTCCATTTTGGCGGGCAGGTTTCCATCACAATAATGTATGAATGATTTTTGGAAGGCTAAAGCCTTCCGCTACATTTTATCAAACGATTGTAGCGGAATGCCTTCAGGCTTCCACATACAATAATACAATAAAGCTAACATGAAGGTGGAAAGAAAGCACAATAGGCTGGAAAACTTTACATATGAAGGAGGCTATGCGTATTTCATAACGATATGTTGCTATGACAATGGAAATTATTTCAAGGATAAAACCACAGTGTTAAATATCTTTAAGGTGCTAAATAGTATTTCTTCTGAAATGAATTTTTCCGTCATAGCATATTGTTTTATGCCTGATCATTTGCACATTTTAACTTCAGGTGATGAAGAAACAAATTTGATTAAATTTGTGAAGAAGTTTAAACAAGTTACAGGTTATAATTTCAAAAAAGGTACAGGAAAAAGGTTGTGGCAAAAGAGTTTTTATGATCATGTTGTGCGGAAAGAAGAGAATTTAAATTCAATAGCAGAGTATATATTCAATAATCCAGTCAGAAAGGGGCTTGTCGAAGATTATAATGACTATCCGTTCTTAGGCCCAAAGGATTGATGAAGGTCTAAAGACCTCCGCTACATGTGAATGAATATATGTAGCGGAAACCCTGCCCGACCCGTCCGAACGGCATTACCGGGCGGGCAAATGGTAGGCGGGCTTTAGGTTTCCATCACAACAAAAGATCAAAATATTTATGTTAATATTGTATGTGTCAATTGGAAGGCTAAAGCCTTCCGCTACGTTTGTATGATTAGTTTGTAGCGGAAACCTTTAGGTTTCCATTAAACGTTCATATTTCACCAGCACATTAGAAAGGATCAAAAACCATATGAACTTTCTTAAGAGAACTATCCCATTAATAATAGCATTTATTATGGGTGTTATGATGGCGTTTCAATATTATGTGCCACATGCAGCATCACAATCTCTGCTAAAGGTTGTAACACGATGGGGAATTACGATTGCAGGGTTTGCCGTATTCATTGGCGCATACAGCTTGTTTCATCTTCACTGGAACAAGATGAAACGAAAATTTCCCGGATGGGGATATAGCATGTTTGTTTTTTTTGGCGCTGGAATTACAATCATTTTTGGTTTGTATAATGGCGGCACATTTTTCCTGCATGACAAACAGGAGGGAACAATGTTTGATTGGTTGTACTTCAATGTACAGGTTCCTGCTGGAGCTACAATGTTTTCAATCCTGGCGTTTTTTATGGCGTCTGCTGCATACAGAACTTTCAGGGCAAGGACGAATGAAGCTACTATCCTGCTCATCGCTGCCGTTATTGTGATGCTCGGTCGTGTGCCTATTGGTGCCATAATCTGGGAATATCTCCCACCTATTGCAGATTGGATAATGTCTGTACCAAACATGGCAGCCAAAAGAGCAATCTTAATAGGTGTGTCGATAGGCGCTATTGCGACTTCATTAAAGATTATCTTTGGAATTGAAAGGGCATATCTCGGGGGTGGTGATTAATGGAAAGATTGCTCAGGATAGACAGGCGTTACATCTTCGTGTTTGTTGCACTGGCAGTAACCATACCATTGCTCATTAGGTTTAATTTGCCTGTGCCTGCGACCAGAGAAGTTAAGGGTATATACGATAAGATTGATTCTCTCCCGGAGGGGGCACATGTACTTATAGCCTTTGATTTCGACCCGGCATCAAAGGAAGAACTTCTACCAATGGCGTTAGCGCTGTTACATCACTGTTTTAAAAAGAATGTTAAGGTGGTGGGAATGACACTTAATCCCGGTGGTACAGGTCTGGCAGATAGCGCTATTACGGATACCGGAAAGCAATACGAAAAGGTAAATAAGGAAGACTATGTGTTTCTGGGTTACAAGACTGGGGTAGAGTTGGTTATGATAAATATGGGTGAAAATATTTATTCCGCCTTTCCAAAGGACTTTTATGGTAATGCAACAGTTGACTTACCGGCGCTTAAAGGAGTGAGGTCATTGACGGATTTTGATTACGTAATAGATCTGGCATCTGGTGCAAGTATTGAGGCATGGATTGCATTTGGAAAGGAAAAGTATGATTTTGACCTTGGAGCTGGTTGCACTGCCGTAATAGGCCCTGACATGTATCCATTCTTACAGGCTAAACAGATAAATGGTTTGATGAGCGGCCTTAAAGGTGCCGCTGAATATGAGACACTCATAGAGCGTAAGTCATCGGCCGTTGCCGGCATGTCTCCACAAAGTGTCGTGCACGTAATCGTTGTATTGTTCGTGATATTCGGGAATTTTATATACTTTATGTCTGGACGAAAGAGATGAATCTGCTCAATATCAAGTGGAATTCCATTAGATTTAACCTCCCCTTCATCCTCTCCTTCGCAAGAGACTGTGTCATAATGTCATCCCGAACTTGTTTCGGGATCTCTAAGGTTGCTAACCTATTGAAATCATTAGATTCTGAATCAAGTTCAGAATGACAAAATAGGCATTTCCTTTATTATGGCACAGTCTCCGAGGAAGGGATGAATGGGATGTTTCCTAATTGATATTGAACAATTATCAAAAGATGAATAAAAACAAAGATGTATCTATCGTAACATTGATACTAATAGCGTTTGGTATCGTAAACATATACTTCTTACTTACAGGAAAGTTAAGTTTTGGGCAAGAGGGATTGGGCATAATTACGTCTGTTGCACTTACACTTGCCATCTATAGTTTTCTTTATAAGGACAACCCCGCATTTAAGATCGCTGAGAATCTCTTTGTGGGGGTTGCCATGGGGTATTGGATTATCATTACATGGTTTAATATCCTCAAGCCAGATGTCTTTGAACCATTGATAGTTCCCTTATTCAAAGACACTGGTAAATCTCCTCAATACATTGTTATTATTCCCACTATACTTGGTATCTTTATGCTTTTGAGATTTTCAACGAAATTATCATGGCTCAGCAGGTGGTCATTTGCATTTGTTGTTGGTCTGGGATCAGGGATAACTATACCAAATTTTGTGCATGCCTTTATCCTGAAACAAATGGAACCATCATTTGCGCCCTTATACACCGGGGATATTCTGGGTAGTTTGAATACATTCTTGATTCTGCTGGGTGTGGTATCAGTATTGATTTATTTCTTCTTTTCTGTGGAACACAAGGGCGTTATCGGAGGGGTTTCCGTAATAGGTATATGGTTTCTGATGATAGCCTTTGGCGCTTCTTTTGGCTACACCGTGATGGCCAGAATGTCACTCTTGATAGGAAGAGTTCAGTTTTTATTAAGAGATTGGCTTGGGATAATACAATAATATATAAATTGATTGATTTTATATTGCATGTTAATGTAGCCGCAGGTCGTGCCTGAGGCAGATTCGCCTTGGCGAACTTTTACCTGTGTTTACCATCATCTGTTGAGTTATGACAATTTCGTGTAAATTACGCAACCTGAAGGTTGCGGCTACAAAAATCACCCAATTTAGGTAATGTTACTTTTTTAATCTTGACAGGATGCCCAATCTGAGCAATGGCAACATTATTTCATGATGTCCTGTGATAGAATATCCATGTGTGGTGGGGCGTTGTACTACGTTTGTTTGAGGACGGTAGTGTTGAATCATATCCATATTAACCGCTGTAAAATCTTTTACTTTTTTACCAAGATTTCTTGCAACGGCCAATGCCTTTAGGAAAACCTCTGGCATTATGACGGCTGAACCTACATTCATCCACACCCCACCTTCTAGGTTTGCTACAATCGAACATAGTATCTTAAAGTCAACGTGGCTTGATTCACCCATATCGCTTCCGGAAATGTTTGGATGCATGTGAATTGTATCGGTTCCCATAGCGACATGAACTGTAACAGGTATCCCCAATTTAGCGCCAGCAGCGAGGAGGCTGTATTGTTTATATTTATTCTTATCCTTGATGATTTGCCTTCCTAACGCCCTCCCCAATCCAATATCCAGGCCAATACTCTTCTGCTGCTTATTCCCTCGCTCCCGCCCGGCCAAGCCGTTCGGACGGGTGGTAGCATTCCCGCATGGCGGCCGAGTAGGCTCTGGTGAGAGGACTATCGCCTGGGAAGCTGCTCTCCGAAAGGCTTCGGCGGTCTCTCTGGCCATTCCAAAACTTCCGTCTTTAAGGCCATGTGATACGTCTTCTGAGGTTTCTCCTATCAGTGATATCTCATAATCATGGATTGCGGTTGACCCATTCATTGCAACGGCAGTTATAATACCGCGATTCATCAAATCTATGATAATGGGGGAAAGACCACATTTTATTACATGCGCTCCTATTGCCATTACTACCTGACGGTTTTTGTTGGTAGCCTTAACGATGGTATCAATTACGTCTCTAAGGTTGTTGCCGGCTAGAATCTCTGGCAGGGAATCAAGGAATTTGCTAAATTCTTTATGCTCTATGACCTTGGCAAATTGTTTAATACTTACAAGATTCTTTCTTCTCTTGATTGAGTATGATTTAATTCCTTCGAGGTTTATTGGCTCATAATCTTTCTTTTGCTTTTTCAAATAAAACCTTTCTTTTTGGAATTATATAGTAGGGCTCGTTCCCCGAACGAGCCACATAGTAAAGGCTGTTCACCCGTCCGCCTTGGCAGAGATATTCGGATTTTTTAATGCTTAATTTTGGCTACGGCTCTGTCCATTGCCTCTTTATAGTACTCCATGCCTTTTGTAATCTGCATCTCGACCTTGAGTGATAGAATATTGGCATCATTAATATTTCTGTTTCTTATCTTCACAACATCTTTTTGTGTAACCACAATAGCGTCAGTATCGAGCGCCTTGGCTTCTGTAATAACACCGTCTAATTCTTCCTGTGTATAGGAGTGATGATCATGGAACACACGTAGCCTTATCACATCGGCGCCCAGTTCTCTTAATGTAGATGCAAATGACTCCGGATTACCAATTGCGCAAAGGCCGTAAATCTTTTTCCCCTTCAACCACTCAGGTTCCAGTAATGAATTATCCTTTATTCTATCAATATTCACGGGTTTGTGAATAGATTCACAAACAGGGATGTCGGGATTTATGTGATGTAGTTTTGCATAGATTGATTTTAAGGTATCTTCATCATTCAAACTGCAATGGGATAGCACAAAAAGGTCTGCACGGTTGAGATTTTTAAGTGGTTCTCTAAGAGTCCCTCTAGGTATAAGGATCTCCTCAGCAAAGGGATTGAGGGAATCTATAACAACGATATCCAGATCACGTTTTATCCTGAGATGCTGAAATCCATCATCGAGTATCAGGCAATCCACATCATGGTCTTTGATTGCCTTCTTGGCGTTTTGTACTCTGTCCCTGCCTAATAAAGTTGGTACGTCTTTGAGATTTTCTCTTAAGATGAGGTATTCATCATTAACAAATTCTTTTGTTTTAGGGTTATCATTTGTCAATGAATGATTTTGGTCTCCATAGCCCCTGCTTAGGATTGCGACTTTTCTGCCTTTTTTTTGAAGGTACTTTGCTGAAAATTCTACAAGGGGAGTCTTGCCTGTTCCTCCCGTGGTTATGTTTCCTATACTGATTACCTTTACGGGCAACCTTTTGCTTTTGACGATGCCATACTTATAAAGTGTGTTTCTTGTATTTAATACTGCTAAATATGGATAAGTAAAAGCAGAAAGGGATGATCTTATCAATGTGGCGAGAAAGCCTCTTTGTCGTCCTGAAAGGATTGATAGATAGTATTCCTTTTCCATAAAAGAAAAATGAATAGGTAGGAGCGAGTTAATATTACTCACATTTGGATACTATTGTTTAATTGGAAAAATTAACTATAGTATTTTAAGTTTCTGTGATTAAATCCAAACCATAAGAGAATAAATCCTAATATCCCTGTTCGCCTGCCATTGAGGCTGTGTCACAATTGTCATCCCGCCCCCACAGCTTGCTCGCTTGCGCTTCGTAAGCTAGCAGTGGGGGTCGGGTCTCTTAGGTTGCTAAGTTATTGGAATCATTAGATTCTGAAATCGGAGATCCTGTCCTGAAACTAGTTCAGGATCATTCATGACCTGGTTCAACCCCGCTGCTTTCTTGCTGAAAGCAAAATGCGGGGTAAAAATGACATATTATGTGTTTTCGCTATTGTGACACAGCCTCATTTGTCGGGCAGGTCGGGCTGGCTTCGAATTTATTAAAACATAAAATATAGCTTATTATTGCATCTAGAATCTAGTATCCCCGCCTGACGGACGGGCAGGCAGCATCTAGCATCTAGGAGATGTTCATTCCAGAGGAACTGACCAGTAAGCATTATCCAGAAATTGCTTCCAGGAATGGTATTTATTTGATTTTAACTTTAACTGTAAGATAGGGTAATGCTTGGGCTTTACTGGCTTGCGAAACATTTTCATTCCAGCTTCATGAGGTCTATGGCCACCCTTGCGTTTATTGCATTCTGCGCATGCGCAAACAATATTTGTCCATGTGCTTTCTCCACCTTGAGATCTGGGTATGACATGGTCCAGACTCAACTCTGAAGTGGGAAACCTTTTGCCACAATACTGGCATCTATTCTCATCTCTTGCAAAGATATTTTTTCTGTTGAACTTGATATTGGCCTTGGGGAGCTTATCATATATTAGTAACCGAATGATCTTTGGTACCCTGATCTCTAATGAAAATGTCTTAATCCATTCGTGATCATCGTCATCAGACAATCCGTATTCTTCCCTGTACAAAGAAACATCTAACCAACTGGAAAAATTATATGAATTGTACTGACCGTTATCAATTGATACGACTTCCGCACTTTCCTTGAAAAGCAAGGCAAAAGCCCTCTTAGCGTTAACAATGTGAACTGCTGTATAGAACTTATTTAAAACCAACACACTGGAATCCAGCGCTGCGGTACTCTGCATAAGAAAACTCCTTATTGTTCCATCGGGGAATGGATGAAAAATGCTCGCCTTCAGGCAATGACTTTAGTTTGATAAATCCAAAAACCGAATATCGAAATCCGAAACAAATTCGAATATCAAATGACCTAAATTCAAAACAATTAGCCTAATCAACTGTCTGTTTAGAACATTTTTATTTTGACCATTTGTATTTGCCTGCCCTGTTAAGTATATCTTGGCATTTTAATTGGCCTTTATAAAAAATACGACTTTTGAAAGCTGTAATGACATCATCCTAAATAATTTAACAGGGTAAAATATTTCGTGCTTCGTATTTATTATTTAATCCCTTCTGCTATAAAGTTGCCCACTTCAGTGGTGGAATAGCCCATCTTTCCCGCATCAACACCCTTGAGCTTGTTCTTTATTACGTTTATTACGGATTCTTCGATAGATTTTGAAGCTGCTTCTTCACCCAATTGTTCAAGCATCATTGCGCATGCGAGTATGGCCGCAATCGGGTTAATAACATTCTTGCCGGCATACTTCGGGGCAGAACCTCCTATTGGCTCGAACATAGACACACCATTGGGGTTTATGTTTCCACCTGCGGCAACGCCCATACCTCCCTGAATCATGGCTCCTAAATCCGTGATAATGTCTCCAAACATATTGCACGTGACAATTACGTCGAACCATTCAGGATTCTTCACCATCCACATGCAGGTGGCGTCAACGTGGGCATAATCACGCGTTACATCCTTGTATTCTTCGCCTACTTCATTAAACACCCGCCACCAGAGGTCATGCGCATACGTCAAGACGTTCGTCTTTGCGCAGAGCAATAGTTTTTTTCTCTTACCTCTCTTCCGCGTGTATTCAAAGGCATAGCGAACACAACGCTCTACCCCATGCCGTGTATTGATCATCTCTTGAGTGGAGACCTCATCAGGAGTGCCTTTCTTCAAAAACCCTCCAACCCCAGCGTAGAGTCCCTCATTATTTTCACGCACAACAACAAAGTCAATATCGTCTGGTCCCTTGTCCTTAAGCGGGCAATCTACACCGGGATATAATCTTATCGGGCGTAAATTTATGTATTGTTCGAAATCAAATCTCAGTTTCAGTAACAGGCCTTTTTCAAGGATGCCCGGTTTTACATCAGGATGGCCGACAGCGCCCAGAAAAATTACGTTACATTGTCGGAGCTCATGAATTATAGAATCAGGCAGGACTTCTCCTGTCCTTAAATACCTTTCACCTCCGAGATCATACTCAATTGCCTCATACTTAAAATTCTTTTTTCGACTAACAGCTTCAAGCACACGTAATCCTTCACGTACTACTTCAGGTCCAGTCCCATCACCAGGAATTACGGCTATTTTATACAATGTTGTAAGCTTATAGTAATATTTGAATTACGAAAATAGTTGAAAACTGAATATTAACAATTATCAACATTATTTCAAGAAAAATAAATTCCCATGTCATTTTCCCCGTCAATTTGCCTTTAACGAAAAACTAATAACGTAATAACGCGCGTTACAACACAAACGCGTAGGAACGAATAACCATCCGCCTTTTAGCGGATGGTTATTTCTATTGCAATCCAAACCCACTCTTTTATAATATCAGGCGGAAAGGAACATCAAGCTTCTTTCATCACATTCTAACAATCAGTCCGAGAATAGAAACAAACGCTTTTTGTCATCCTGAACTTGATTCAGGATCTATAATAGATTGCGGTTCAACCCGCCCCAAATACTGACTGGTATCTAGTATCTAATATCCAGAATCTAGTCTTAGATACTCTTTCATACTTAGCTAGCGACATACTTATATTTGTTTATACAAGTAAGTTTTTCATATACATTTACAAGTGCTGGCCTGACTATTGGTGGATTACCGCAATTATTCTTTCGCTTGTTGAAACCTGCAGAAAAAGTAGGTAATGAGGTTGATAAAGTAGGTAATATCGGATATTTAATACCTACTTGATTGACATAAACCATGTTTCTTAGTAATACTTTTTTGACATTTTTGGGGGAAAGAGTATTATATTCAAGACCTAATCCTTTAGGATTTTATAAAAAGAACAAGCCACTACATGGGCTCTGACTTGCATTCTGGATCCATAGTTTGATAACAAATATGTCATCAGACTAATCCTGTTCTCACTCAATATTACGAAAAAACTTGAAGATATGATATGCTTATCTGCAAATACAGAAAAAGTGAAATAATTATAGATTTATTTAGTTTATAAAATATTTGGGTTAGAGTTGCATGCTTGAACCTGCAAAGGTTGAATAGGAAGGAATTATAAATGGTTAGAGAATACAGGGATTACCTGTCAGATATCCTAGATGCTATGGTAAAGGCAAAAAGGTTTATTGCAGGTATGAGTTATGATGATTTTACAAAAGACGATAAAACAATATTCGCCGTGATCAGGTCTTTAGAGATAATTGGAGAAGCAACTAAAAATATACCTGAAGATTTTCGAGAACAGAATCCCGAAATTCCCTGGAAGGATATGGCCGGGATAAGAGATGTATTAATCCATGATTATTTTGGCGTTGATAAAGAAACCGTGTGGCTAACAGTGAAGAAAAAAATACTGCAAGTAATGCCTTTAATAGAGCAACTATTGGAGAAGTAGAATAATGAAAGATATTGAAGAAATAAAAAAAATTATTCATGAGCACAAAGACGAATTTAACAAAGAATATGGAGTGTTAGCAATAGGGGTTTTTGGTTCATATTCCAAAGACAAACAGAAAAAAACGAGCGATATTGATATATTGGTGGAATTTCAAAAGCCTATTGATCTTTTTGCATTTGTCAACCTGAAAAATCATCTCTCAGAGTTAATTGGCTTAAATGTAGATTTGGTAATGAAGAAGGCATTAAAGCCAAATATAGGGAAGAAGATTTTAAAAGAAGTTGTCTATATTTAAGAAACAATTCAAAATAGGTCTTTCATCACATTTTAATACCCCATCAAATCAAATATAACTTGCTTGTATAGACAAGTAAGCGTTTCACATACATTTATAATCGCGGGCGTGATTTTGGCAGGCTCGCACATCTTGCAATCCTGTTAAAAATACAAGTCAGTTTGTTTGGAGGATTTTACGTTGACAATCAACACCAGTGGAAAATCTAGGGAGAAAAGGAGAAAACCAAAGCCTCCCAAAATTGCTTACGAAACTGAACGGGGTACAATACTGCAAGGATCTTTAGAGCGATTCTTTGAAACAGATCTTGCAAATGAATATTATGGCAAAATTCAGCTAATTTTCACTTCTCCTCCATTTCCCCTTAACAGAAAAAAGAAATACGGCAATTACACAGGTGAAGAATATTTGGAATGGCTTTCTAATTTTTCGGTCCTTTTTAGAAAATTGTTGAAACCCAGAGGATCTATAGTAATGGAGCTTGGGAATTCCTGGATTTCGGGTCAACCGGTAATGTCCACTTTAGCACTAGAATCACTTCTTTGGTTTCTAAAAAAAGGTGATTTCTACTTATGCCAACAATTCATATGCAATAATCCAGCGCGTCTGCCTTCACCTGCGCAATGGGTAAATGTAGAACGAATCAGAGTGAAGGATTCATTCACACATATCTGGTGGATGTCAAAATCTGAAACACCGCAGGCGGATAATAGAAGAGTCCTAAAAGAATACAGTAAATCAATGCAGAATTTACTTAAGACTAGGAAGTATAATTCTGGAAAGAGGCCATCTGAATATAATATTGGAAAAACCTCATTTCTCAATAACGGTCGAAAACAGGGTCAGCGCCTGTTTTTTGACATAGAGAAAAGAAGAGGGTCATCTTTGGTAGCAGTCATCTTGTAATATAAATCAATCCTTGCTTTAAAAATGAATGAAATAGACCTGATAATAGTTGAGACAAAACAAGGAACTTAGTCATGACAGACAAAAAATCCATTGTCCCTGAAGAACGGATTGAACATTCAATACTCCTTATTCGGGGAGAAAAGGTTATTTTGGATGCTGATTTAGCGGTCCTTTATGGTGTTACTACAAAACGGCTTAATGAACAGGTTAAGCGCAACCGCTTTCCTGAAGACTTTATGTTCCAATTAACTGCAAATGAAAAAGCAGAGGTAGTCGCAAATTGCGACCACCTCAAACGTCTTAAGTTCTCGCCTAATCTACCTTATGCCTTTACTGAACACGGAGCAAGTATTGAGGTTGTAAGAGCATTTGTTAGGCTTCGCCAAATGCTTGCCTCCAATGCAGAATTGGCCCGTAAACTTACTGCCCTTGAAAACAAATAAGATGCCCAATTCAAAGTGGTTTTTGATGCAATCCGTCGAATTTACCCCGTTAGAAATTATAAGTTATGTACTATACATATGTAATCCAAAGTAAAAAGGACAAGAAGTTCTATACTGGATCTACAAAAGATTTACGGAAACGCTTTAATGAGCATAATTCTGGCAAAGTAAGTTCGACAAAAAATAGAGGACCATTTATGCTTATATATTACGAAGCATGTTTAAACGAACAAGATGCCAGATATCGGGAAAAATATT
This sequence comes from Candidatus Scalinduaceae bacterium, assembly GCA_046757465.1. GTDB lineage: Bacteria > Planctomycetota > Brocadiia > Brocadiales > Scalinduaceae > Scalindua_A. The sequence continues at coordinate 14,792 of JBHHYH010000067.1, forward strand.
TAAAATCTGGGCTGGGTAAACGATATTTGAAGAATAGATTAAAGTCTTTCCTATCTCTTACGGGATGAATGACACCACCGGAAAAGCCGAAAGGCCGGATTGGATTCCGTAAAGAAAAGGATAAAAAATGATTCAATCCATCATGCCTATCTTTGATACTAGATGCTAAATGTCCGCCAGAGGCGGATCTGCCTATGGCACGACTTGATCCTTGATACTCGTTTTTCAAACAGGAACATCTTAACAATGGAGAATTTTCTTTTAATCTTTTTATTTAGTTGGTACTCTTTATTAAACTTGTACAAGAGTATTTTATTGCCAGAGTGACAATATAACTAATTATAAATCTCCAGTTACTAAAAGGGTAAAATATTTTGAAAACAATGTGAATTACTATGTAAAAATACAGTTGTATAAACAAATATGAAAACGACCCGATATTTTGATTATACAAGAAAGAGGTCTGATAGGGCTTTTATAAAAGATGAGTGGATTGAATTTGTAGTACAAAATCCAATAAAAGAAGAATGTCAGTCTGATGGGAGAATAAGAAAATGGGCAAAGATTAAGGAGATAAATAAATATTTAAGAATAATTTTATTGGAAGACGGTGAGACGGTTCATAACGCATTCTTTGATAGATCATTTCAGGAGGAATCATAATGAAAGTAAAATATTTTTCTGATACAGATACCGCACATGTTGAATTTACTAACAGGGAAGTATCTGAGACAAAGGAAATTAGTGAAAATGTATATATAGATTTAGATGCAAAAGGTAATCTAGTCAATATGACAATAGAACACGCAAAGGAAAATGCAGGCTTAACTGAATTCTCTTATCTGGAAGTGCTAAACAAAACTCAATAAAATCGTAGTATAGTCTTTCAAGGAAGAAAATAGGGTTCCGCCAAGCAAGACGGCGGGCAGGCCCGCCACACAAACCGTCGTCCGCCCGTGTCGGTACGGACTGGGACAGGCCCGCCAAGCAAGAGGCTGTGTCATAATTAATAGATAAGAGGAACATAGAAAACGTAGTATAGC
>JBHHYH010000068.1:0-15478 GCA_046757465.1 Candidatus Scalinduaceae bacterium
CCTCGGCGGGACTGCTCTCAGTGTCAACCCAGGCGACCTTGCTTGTAGTTTATGCTCTTTCCTTCTGTTTCATCCCGTATTGTTTTATCTTATTGTATAAAGTAGTGCGATTGATACCTAAAATCTTAGATGCCTTCGTCATTCGCCATGAAGTTTCCATAAGGATCTTCGCTATGTGTTGTTTCTCAACAGCTGCAATAGAGTTATCTCCGTCAACACTTTCACTTTTAGAATTTGTACTTGGATTATAATTTAATAGTAGATGTTCAGCAGGAAGTGTAGAACCATTCGAAAGAAGAACCGCCCTTTCAATAATGCTTTTTAGTTCTCTTACATTTCCGGGCCAATCATAGTTCAATAAAATTCTCTCGATTTCTTTTGTGATATTATTAACCTTTTTATTAAACTCATTATCAAAGTCGTCAATAAAGTGTTTTGCCAAAGGAATAATGTCTTCCTTTCTATCTCTTAATGGAGAAATATATATAGGCAATACTTTTAAACGATAATAAAGGTCTTTTCTGAAGTTTCCCTTCTCAACTTCATCTTCCAGTTTACGATTTGTAGATGCTATTATTCTTACATCTATGTATATATCGTCTATTCCTCCTACTCTTTTAAACCTCTTTTCCTGCAGCACCCTCAAAAGTTTGGCCTGTAAAGATAAGCTCATCTCCCCGATCTCATCAAGAAAAATAGAACCCCTTTGAGCAGCTTCAAATAAACCAGCTTTTCCTGAAGTAGAAGCTCCTGTAAATGAACCTTTTTCATAACCAAATAATTCTGCCTCAAGCAAGTTTTCTGTTAAAGCAGCACAATTAATCTCCATAAACCTGTATTTATTCCTTGAACTCATTGTATGGATATAGTTAGCTATCAACTCTTTCCCTGTTCCACTCTCACCTTGAATCAGTACCGTACTGGAAGGACTTTTCGCAATTACTTTTACGTGCTCAACGACCTCCTTCATCTCCTTGCTGACAGCAATGATGTCTTCAAATCCGGGAATAACCGATTTCGCTCTCAGTCTTATAACTTCTCTCATTAGTGATTGAGTACTTAAGGCCTTATCAACTACTACCTTAATATGCTCAATTTTAAATGGTTTTTCCAGATAATCGAAAGCACCTGCTTTCATAGCACTTACTGCTGAATCCACCGAGGCATGACCTGTCAAAAGTATTACCAGCATATTCTGATCAAGGGACTTTACCCACTTTAATAAATCAATACCGTCCATTCCCGGCATCTTTAAATCTAGCAAGATTAAATCAGGAATTACCTCCTTTACTATTTTTAGGGAATCTTCCCCGTTTTTTTCTGCATAAACCTTATATCCTTCTTCTTCCAGCGCCTCCTTCAAACAGTATCTTATCGTTTCTTCGTCATCTACTACTAAAATTACAGGTCTTACACCTTCCAGTTTTTCAGTATTATTGTTAATTTTTATACACTCCTTTCAATTGAAAAATTGAAATTGTCAACGTAAAGTGTCCGTATTTTACACAATATGTCCAAAAAATAAACAATAATATTGTTGTCTCAGACGTTTCTTCTATTCTTTCTTGTAGTGTGATATATAAAGCCTGCCTTGCACCGTGGCGTCACGCTGCTTCTCTCACAATCGGAATAATAGAATGTTTGAAATCTTTAAATTCTGGATTTTCTTTCAGCAATCCGTATTCCGTAATTGACGTATTAGGCAATACGCAAGGTATTTATATAAGCCCCATTAGTTCAATATGTTATAAGATTCCAGGGCATTTTAGCGACTGGAAAGAGCCAATTCGTCGATTTTCTCTTTTGCGATTTTAAACTCCTCAACACTACGTGCATATTTTATGCATTCTTCGAGATGTTTACTTGCCTCCTCAGGTTGATACCTTTTCTCGAATATTGAAGCCAAAATGAAATGCAACTCATAGCTGCCCTTATTTTCATCCAGAGATTTTGTAAAAGCCTGTATCGCTTTATCTTCCAAACCTTCCTTTAAATACAACATGCCTAACCCCTTGTAATGACCAGCAGTGTTCATTGGATAAACACGTATAGCCTTTCGGTATATTTCAATGGCTTTATCATTAGCACCTCTTTTTGAATAAATTTTTGCTATTTCATCGAACGGATCAAACCCAGAAGACAGAAATATTTCAAGCACTTTCTCATCGTAATTTTGATTTAAGAGGTATAAGATTCTTTCACCCTCTTCGATAAGCTTGTCTTCCAGCGTGCCGCTCTCACCAGAGCCTACTCGGCCACGGTGCAACATAGTATTTTCTGCGGAACGGATTTCAGAAAGATAAAGCGTCATCAAAACAGCATGTATACCAATTGTATCCCTCGTGACCGAAAGTAATCCTTTAAGTTTCTTTTCGGATACATTAAAGGTATATTGACCCTGATTGTATATTCCCATAATACCCAGGGCATCATCATAGGCATTTAAACTCCTGCAGAACATTGTTATTTCACCAGATAATTCTTTTACCATCTTTGTTAACAATTCCTCAGGGGCACCTTCTACACTAACAAAACCTAATGTTTTGTTATTTTTAACACTGATGATTTCAGCATCTACCCTTAAACTATCTGCAAACTGAGATGCGGCCCCCCTCACTGCATAGTCAGCTCTCAATTTCTTGCTAAACTTTTGAATTCTTTTCATATCTAATCTCGCAAATAAATCAATCTGAGCTGCAGTAAAAGCCCCCCCCACTCCTCTTTCTGTATCATCAATCTTTATCAAGTCACTCGGTAGCACCTCAATTACCGCCTCGTAAATCTTATTCCTATCTACAGCCTCAAAATATCCTGTTTGTGTAACTGTACTTCTCAAGACATCAGGGATCGTTTCACCTAAGTTCAATCGAGTATTGTCTTTGAACGGTAAAATAACAACTTTGTATCTCTTCCCAGCTTCACATTCACAATTAACAGAAATAATGAAAACAAAGATAATAAATACTATCACTCTTGCAATCCGAGCACTTGTTTCATTCAGACTGGAAGGAAGCTCTATTCTATCCATACTACCTTCTCCTGCACTTAGTATTTACCCAAATTTATATGTATTTCTCTATATAATACGCATATTTAATGCCAAAAAATCATTATTAATAAGTCCCAAAAATTCTACAAATTCCCATCTCTGCGGCACGCCGTAGGCAAGAGCATTTTTCTAAGCATGTTTCCCATAACTTGGGGCAAAAGCAACTATTACATTAAAATTATGATAACGAGTTAACAGGGTGAAATATCAGGGTTGATTTACTGGAATTGCCAGTTTTTGGGTTGTTTTTGGAAGTCAACCAATAATGGGATGGCATGATTTTATGAGGATTATGCTCTTCACTCCAGTGGATATAGTACACTTCGGCCCTTACTACAACGACTTGAAAGCTTCAGTGCACCACGGTGTTTATTCAACCTAACAGATTGCCAAGTAATGTGTTACGGTAATTGTACTTATATAAAGTACACAAGGATATTGGGTTTGGGTAGATTCTCGAGTAATGGTTCCCACAAAATAAGAATGTTAGATGAAATGATTAATAATAGATTTTGAAAAACTTGGGTTTTAAATCATCCTCATATTATGAAAAACCCGTTATGTAAGAAGAAAATTCAATACGAAACGAAAAATCTATCTTTCACTCCATTCTTGTCAATCCTTATAGACAAACTGCGAAGGCAGGTCGGACATCTTCCTTCATAAAATTTACCTGAATCATTAGCGTAAATCCGGGTGTATACGCTACAGCATGCGAAGAAAATTCCGAGAAATTTCCTCTTTTTTAACTTTTTTAAAGAATTACCCGATGTTTTGTCAAGATCGCTTCTCTCCAACATATTCACAAGTCTCGGACATTTTATAAGCTATTGAAGTAGAATTTCTTATAATGTTCTCGCTTATTGAATCGTACATCAATTTCAGGAGTGTGAAAAGAAAACCCGAGATTCTAAATCCCGCCAGGGCGGACGAGGTCGCCTTCACTTTATTAGATAAACAAAGTCACCATCTCCAATATAGGAGGGGAAAATAATATTAAAATCTTAACTTCCTAAAGGTCTTAAACCTGCCTCGTTTATTGAATTCGCAACTTTTGTTATATTTTCCTTTTTATCATAAAAACCACTTTCTATACGAGCTTTAACATCCCTCACCTTTTCTTCCCTAGTATCTGGAACTTTTTTTAACTCAGATTTTAGGTTCGATAAGGTTTTTTGTAGCTTTTTTACATCACTGGAAATCTCTACCGTATCAACTTTTTTTAACCTGCTATCTTCCTTTGATGTAACAGATTTCCCTTTAACTCCTTCATTTTTTTTAAGAGTTTGACTATCTACAATCTTCTCCAAGTTATTATGATCAGATCCCGATATTTTATGAATTGACACTGCTTAAAACCTCCTATACCCTCAAAATTAAAAAGGCTCCGTCTTATGCCGTTTAATATTCCTTATAGTCCTACCATTTTTTAAATTGGGAAAGCAATCTCAACTTTTAGTCAATTTTTGACCAAGGTCGAAGATATACAATCCCTTAATTGCTATTTTTTTAGGTTGGCAAAGTTCTACTAAACACATATACAACAAAGCCTTATTTTACTATATACCTTATTACATAAACTCTTACAATAAAAATATATGATTAATAAAAACCCCTTAGACGGGGATGCTTGTAATTTTAAAATTGATGGATAAATATCATCAAAAAACTCATATTCTAAGCTTTTCAATTGTAACTCCTTGTAAAAGATATACAACGTTTTTATTAGCCGTGTCTTATAGTGCAAAACAAGCAAATAATCTTGACGACGCGGATAGACTTCTTTATATATTATCGACATATCTAAAAAATTCCTTATTTAATTTTTTACATAATATTGGATGATGGATTCGCAATAAACGTGCCATAAATACTGTATAATTTACGAACTTCCTTGTTTCTACAATTCAGTCTTAGTAACACTATACCCTCCTTATCTTCCCTGGGACCACCAGTTGCCAGATCTTGCATCAAAAATATCAATTTGGCTCTCTACTATGCTACATAATGTAGTATATATATTATATTCGCAATCTATAGTATCTATTTACAGTGCAAACTTTATTGCGACACGATCTGTTATTTTAGTTCAACGAATTTTCAGGCTAAACTTCATGAATTCTTTGATTCCAGCAAGAAATCTATGAAAACGCGTTCAAAGAACAACTATTACGTACTGCAAAAAACCGCTGCTTGATAAAGGGGGTGTAGTACACTCGCTCCTATAATTGTTTGTGCAGTAAAATATACTCAAATTAACGATAAAAAAGGAGTTAATCCATGTTTAAATATGCAACACTGTGCCCAAAATAACTACCGCGGTTGCTGCCCCGTTTATCCAAAATAAATTTCCCTAACCATATTATTTTTTAAAACAAAAGAAAATCCTACATAATTAACATAAACATGTCTACGACACGCCGTAGGCATGGAAAATTTTTCCTGATCATTCATTGTTTGCATCTCGCAATAGATAAAATGCTACAAAGTAACAACAACAGGACTAAATTTTGTAAGGGACTTTTAAATTTAACCGATAAGTATCTAAAGAACTTAGGTTTTTTACGGCCTCTTACTCAACGAAGATTGAAATTCATAAGTATTAAATCACTCCCGGGTACAAAAAATGGCAACTATTTTGCTTTATGAACTATAAATTATCTTTTAAGTACTGAATAAATACAAATTGAATCGCGTCTACCTATAAAAATAGGACTGGTAAATGTTTGTTCTTTGAATTTTTACTTTTCTATACTGCCGTTTTCGCTGTTTTTTGGTATTAGCGGACTGTTTCTAGAAATTAGGCGTTTACTTGATCTCCGCAAAATCTACCGTAGCGACATCGGCCCATCCGACGATTATGCTTCAAATGGCTAAATCAGAGATACTATACAGTACATCTCTGTCGCAAAAAGGTACAGCTTCTTTATGCCTTTTTTGCAAAACATAAAAGTATTTAAGAGAGCCTTTCTGTTTTTGCAGCGAAAAAATTATTTGGCCCGGTAGAAAAGATTATATTAGTAAATTAAATCTTTAGACTTTATGAGTTTTAGAAAGGAGTGGTGTTTCAAATGTCAAAAATCCTAGTAATTGATGATTCTGCCGTAATGAGAAAGATAATTAAAAAAAATATAAAAGAAGCCGGGCTGGTTGTTGACGAATTCGCCGATGCCGGAGACGGTAAACAGGCACTGGATGTGGTATCTCACGATAATATTGATTTAATATTGTGTGATTGGAACATGCCTAACATGTCAGGACTAGAATTTATCAAGACATTAAGATCCCTAAACCTTCCAAAGAAGATACCAGTTGTAATGGTCACTACAGAAGGCTCAGACTCTAAAAAGACTGAGGCAAAGGATTCGGGTGCTGATGGTTATCTTACCAAACCATTTACACCAGATCAGCTACGTGATGCCCTTGGAAGCTTTATTTTAGTTAATTAAATACTATATTGATTAAATAATTTATAGAGAGGAACCAACGACGACCACAATCTATGAAAATATTGCTGAAGACATCATCAATTCTACAAAAGAAATATTTTCAACAATGATACCAATGGAGTTAAAAGCTGAAGATTCATTTTACCAAAAGGAAAATATGATTTCTACTGACGTAATGTCTCTGGTCAGCTTTACGGGGGAGCATTCTGGCATAGTTGCCATTTTTTGTTCCAAGGATATTGCAATTAAGATCACCTCAAATATGCTCGGGATAGAATCCACTGAATTTAATCAAGACACAAAGGATGCCATTGGAGAGTTAACAAATATGATAGCAGGTTCTTTAAAGAATAGAGTCCTCGATAAATTTGGAGCGATGCAGCTATCTGTCCCGATTGTCATAGCAGGTGCTGATCTCACGATATCTTCTAGTAGTGAAGAATTCCATGCCGTGAAAATTTCTCCATCGGTAACATGCAATAGTCAGAATTCATGGTTGATGACACCTTTTTCATCAAACGGACAGAAATTTAATGTCGGCCTGATTGTAAAAAAGAATGATTAATACCGAAATTGAACGATTTATGCCCGCCCCTCCACCCCGCCCGAACGTACCAAACGGTACGTTCGGGTGGGAATGCAGTCGGGCAGGCAACCGTAACCACCCGGTTAAGTTCACACTTAAGCCTTTGAGTCACTAATTGTATGATTGTCCTGACGTACAAAATTATCTGATCCCAATAAAGAAGTATCCAGATTTTAATGATATCGTGTAAAAAATGGCAAATAAATCACAAACGAACATATGTCCTCCAAGCGTTAAAGAACTAATAGAAACCACATTAAATAAGTTAAACACCGACTGTTCCGGTCTTATCGGTAAGAACTTTGGCATTGCAAAACCTAATTTTGAAATAACCACCATCGAGGAATATTTTAATAAAAATGAGGGCAACTTTTTCCTGATTAAATTAGAACTTGAAGATTCGTATGAAGGTCACGTATACAATATTATAAAATTAAAGGACGCTATCAAAATAGGAGGTTCGCTACTTGGTTCTGAGGACAACCAGATAAAAGAGAAGTTAAATAAAGAAGACCTCGATGAAGAGTATCTTGACGGGGTTAAAGAATTTGGCAACCAATTCTCAGGTACGTTTGACGCTGCATTTAGACATAAATTGCCACAACCAGTTCATGTTAAACTAACTTTATGCACACACATAAATAAAGACAATGTAAAAGACATTTTTCAAAATGACTCGAACCATGAGTACGTATATTTTTCTTCCCTCCTTTTAATCAAAGGATTTGAACCGGGAACATTCAGCATGTTTATACCTGTTGAGTTAGCAGAAGATTTTTTTGGGGAAGAGATGCACGAGAAAAAAACGAATGTTCTCGTTCTAGATGATTCTATGACTGATATAAAGATAATCAAAAAAATTCTGGCTAACACAGAATTCAAAGTCATAGCCACCACTAAGGTCGCTGATACCTTTGCCCTACTGCATAAGGAAAAGATACACCTGATTCTTCTGGATGTGTTTATGCCGGAAGTAAATGGAATAGATGTCTGTAAAAAGATAAAAAAGACTCCATATACCAAAGCGATCCCATTAATAATGATCTCTGCAAAACCCACAGAAGAAATCGTAATCAAATCGTTGGAAGCCGGAGCAAGAGACTTTCTGGTTAAGCCATTCACCAAAGAAAAGCTTTTAAGTAGAATAAACAAATTCAAATTCAAAGAAAAGCCGGTATCAATATTTTAATAACAACAATAACGTCCTTATTACGAAATGAGGAATGAAGAAAGAAAAATCAGAAACCAGAGACATGGAGGTTAGCTCTAAATGAGCGATACTAATACCGAAGGTCAAAATATTAATGATGAAAATGACAATCTTGCTATGGACATCAAAGAAGATTCGGAAATATTCCTTGAATATCTATCAGAATCGTATGACCATCTGGAAGAATCAGAAAGTAATATACTCACTATAGAAGAAAACACACATGACCTTGAACCGATTAATGCAATATTCAGAAGTATTCATAGCATAAAGGGAAGCTCCGGCTTTCTTGGTCTGGCAGATATGCAGAAGGTCAGCCATGAATTGGAAGCACTTTTGGACAAGGCAAGGAAGGGTGAAATTACCATAACACAGGAAATAATAGATATATGTTTAAACTCAATTGATGTTCTGAGAAAACTACGAGAAAATTTAGCCATTAAAGTTGATAAAGTGCTGGGAAAAGTTGCAGATTCTAATTCTTCCCACAAAGAACAACCAATAAACATTCAACCCACAATAGACAAAATACTATCCATACTAAACAAAGAAGCAGACCAGAAGGATACTGTGGAAGAACAATGCGAGATTGATATGCTCGTAGACGAATCTACTCAGGCAGACACCTCACAGACAGGAAAACTAGAGGAAAATTCTGAAGATGACTATATCGGTAAAATCTTGGTTGATGATGGCGAAATTACTCAAGAACAGCTTGATAAGGCTCTCAAAAATAAAAGTAGGAAGATAGGAGAGATATTTGTAGACGAAGGGTTAACAACTGCTGACAAGATTGAAGAAGCCCTCAAAGAGCAGAAAAAGCAATTTCTAGGTGAAATACTTGTCGAGAAAGGCGAAATTACGGATTCTGAGCTGGAAGATGCTCTAACAGAACAAAAAAAAAAGGTGGGAGAAGTATTAGTACAGGATGGAGCAACATCCCCTGATAGTATAAATAGCGCCTTACAGCAGCAGACAAGTCTACGATCAAGGACTGTTAAGGTTGATACTAATAAACTTGACAATCTGTTTAACATGGTAGGTGAACTCGTCATAGCCAATAGCCTGATCAGCGGAGAAATGGAATCCATAAACAATAACGGGTCAAGCAAAAACCTCTCACAGCTAAACAAGGTAACCAAGGATATTCAGGACCAGGTAATGTCCATGAGAATGGTTTCACTAAAACAGACCTTTCAGAAGATGTCAAGGTTGGTAAGAGATGTTTCCTTACGCGCCGGGAAAAAGGTCAAACTACAAATCTCTGGCGAAGAGACAGAATTAGATAAAAACGTCATAGAGGAAATTGCCGACCCACTTGTGCACATCCTGAGAAATTCGGTAGACCATGGTATCGAACCGGAAAATGAAAGAGTCGCCAAGGGTAAGCCAAGAGAGGGGATTGTAAGGTTAAGCGCCTTTCACAGGGGAGGAAACATAGTAATAGAGATTGAAGACGACGGTAAAGGACTGCAAAAGGATAAAATATTAAAGAAAGCTATAGAAAAAGGTTTAATAAATGACCAATCAGGATTAAGTGATAATCAGATATACCATTTAATATTCACACCGGGATTTACAACCGCTGAAAATATTACCAATATCTCAGGCCGGGGGGTAGGTATGGATGTGGTAAAGAGAAACATAGAAAATCTTCGTGGTAAGGTAGAAGTTACTTCACATGAAGGAAAAGGAACTCTATTCACCATCAAGTTGCCACTAACCCTAGCTATTATAGACGGCATTGTCGTTAAAGTAGGTAATGCAACGTACATTATACCAACAATCTCTATTGAGGAATCAATACGCCCGAAACGAGAAGAAATAAACACCATCAAGAATAAGGGTGAAGTAATTAACATGAGAGGAAACCTGTTTCCTCTAGTTCGTCTACACAAGCTTTATAACATAAATACAACAAAGACAAATCCATGGGATGCCATCGTCATAGTCGTAGAGTCTGAAGAAGGAAGATTTAGTATCCTGGTTGACGAACTGTTAGGTCAGCAACAGGTTGTTATTAAAAATTTGGGAGAGAGGTTTAAAAATGTCAAGGGTATTTCCGGGGGTGCTATCCTGGGTGATGGAAAGGTAGGTTTGATCCTGGACGTTAGCGGAATAAGAGAAGCATCTCTTGTTCACCAAAATTGAAATTGCCCTTACTAGTACGAATTACGTATTAAACCCTCATGCCCTTTCAGGGTACCACGAATCATGAAAATTGGATTCCTTGCGAAAGCAAGGCTGCCTCCCTTTCGGGAGGCGTCCTCGTCCGCCCTGGCGGGATTCCAAGGCTCATTTTCGTGTTAAAAAATGGTTAAACAAACAGCGACAGAACAGTCATTCTAAAGCTTATCTTCCGTGCAATAAAAGGAAGGTAGAAAATTAGCGGCAATTAGATATAGAAAGGAGGAATAGTTGCAATGACAATAAGAAAAATGTTTATAGTGGTTTTTGCAATAGTTCTCGTAACCACATTAACCGGCTCATTCTTTGTTTTCAAGATGACAAGCAATCAGGGAACTTCTAAAGCTATTCTTAATTTCTTTAAGATAACAAATAGTCAAGATACTGACAAAACCATCGACAAAACTGCTGGCAATACTGTTGTTAACCTAGCAGAGCGGCAGCGCATGTTGATCCAGAAATATTCTAAGGAATACATCAATGAATTAATTCCTCTGCGGGTTCGTCATAGCACACTAAAGGCAGCAGAAATTGCCACACTTCAAATTACTGAAGACCGAAAACAATACACAATAAACGTTATAGGAAAATTAAGAAAAGAAGTTCCTGAAGTACACCCCAATAGAAACTATGCTGTGATTAATGGTAGTATCCCTCTTCCAACTACTTTATTAAAAGAAGCATCAGAGGTTATTAATCATGAGGGAATTTACAGTTACGATTTCCTGAGTAAATGGAACATAAATAAAGAGAAAGGATTGGCAACAGATTTTGAAAAAGAGGCATTCGATTATCTATATAATAAAAAAGGGAAGGTTTTCTCACGCTTTCTGGTACACAATGACCTCTACACTCTTCGCTATGCAACTCCTGATAGGGCTTCCGCAGAAGCATGTGTAAATTGCCATAACGTCCATGAAGACAGTCCCAAGAGTGATTTTAAACCGGGAGATATGATGGGAATTCTTGTAGTTAACATTCCTATTGGCACAGTAAGTGCAAAAACAGAAGCTCTTCTTGCCAGGCTGGAAGATGATGAATTTGGAACAGATAGTTTTCTTAAGACAAAAAAAGCATTTGATACGACACTTGATGCGCTCATTAACGGAGGGAAGGCGCCTCTGGATTTAGAAATGACAAAATTTACCACCCTTCCTCCAACTCAAGATTCAAAAATCAGAAGTAAGCTATATGAGGTTAAACAGTTGTGGGATACCGCACAGGAAAACATGAAGAAGCTTATGGAGGTCGAACCGTATTCCGCGGAATACATAGCTGCCTATGATGATGCCTACATTAGTGCCAATGCCGCGATGATGGCTATGAACGAAGCAGTCAATATGTATCCTATGTATACGAGGAATTCGGAAGAAAAAACGGAGATGGCCACGTTATTATGGTTTCAGGGTGGTTCCGTAGGTGTTGTCGTACTTATCATCATTCTTGGTTGGTTATTCTTTAAGGAAACTGCTGCAAGACCCGTACAGAGTTCAGATGAATTTACGTTTGCAACAGAAGGAACCTCAGAACAAGAAGCTTCTAAAACACCCAAGAAAAGACATAATGCATATAATTTTAACAAAGAAGCCAGTCTTGTCTCACTACGAAAACTGATGAAAACCAGTAGGCATTAAAGAAAGGCAATGGAAATAGGCTATTACCTTAAGGAGATAAGCATGAAACAGTAAACACATTGATTAGGACGAAAATAAATATATGAGTTAACCCTGTGGGGTAGGGCAACTGTATTACTCCACAGGGTAAATATTCACCCCCGCATCTTGCTTTCAGCAACGTTAAGCTCCGCTTTGCGGAGGAAAGCAGCGGGGGTGAATTCATATTGAGCTATTTTACAAAATCCAAGTTGCAACGAGTATCTATAGTTGACTTGATCTTTAAAGTCCCCACTGTTAGCCCCGTACGGCGTTCCCCCTAAAGGAGCCTACTTCTGGTAGCCTACAGGGCGAACAAGCTGTGGGGAAAGACAAATAATGATTCCTATCGACAACAAGAACATAGTAACGGTAGGTGTTGGAGATTTAAAAATTGCCAAATCTCCTAAAATAATAAAAACAAGCCTTGGTTCATGTATAGGTGTTGTTTTATATGACAGCATAAATAAGATTGGGGGGTTGTTGCATTTAATGTTGCCTAAACGTAATGATAGGGATGGTAAATTGAGCAAATACGCAGATACTGGAATCCCTTTACTGGTAGACTTAATGGTAAACCAGGCTAATTCAAATAGGAAGACGTTGACTGCCAAGATATTTGGTGGAGCAAAGATGTTTAACGTTAATAGTGAATTATTCGATATTGGAAGGTCAAATGCTGCAGAGACAAAAAGAATCTTGAAAAAGATGAATATAAAGATTATTACAACTAAAACAGGAGGCACAAAAGGTTATCAAATATCCCTGGATACAAAAAACGGCGTTGTTCAAACTCGAATATTTGGAGGGCAGATAGTGGAATACTAATCTCATCTGGGTAGAAAGAGCTTTACAACATGCAGATAACTAAAGAACATATAAAGATGTTGGATATTATCATAAAAATTAGTATTGATAATGCCTCACGCTCATTTTCCAAGGCAATAAAGCATGGTGCATTAATTGAATTGGCACGCACAGAATTAGTCGATGTCAGTGAAATAACCGAAGAAATGAACAATGATTCTCGTGAGATGGCAGGCGCTATGTTACAGCTTAACGGTGAATTAAAAGGGAAACTATTATTCATGATTCCTTTTGATGGCGCCCTTGTATTACAAGATTATTACATGTGTTCACCACAAGGCACTTCAAAAGAATTTGATGAGTACACAGAAGCTACGGTACAAGAACTTGGTAACATTCTGGCAAGTTCCATTATCAACTCACTGGCTTCAGACTTTGGTTCAACGGTTTTGCCAACACCACCACAGGTTATATGCGACTTTGCGGGTACAATCTTTTCATCACTCATTCTTGAAGAAGGAATTGATCACGACAAAATATTGCTTATCGAAGCAAAATTTAAAATATACCATACTGAAATAGATTGCTATTTCTTCTTACTCCTGGACATCAACACAATGGAAGAATCGCTAAGTAAATTAGAAAAGTCAACAACTGCTAACACAGACTACTAACAAACTCGTCATGAAACTTAGAATATAACAATTAAGGGTTTAAGCTTGTGGATTGCAGAATGCTGAACCCAGAAGGAGCTGGTTATGAAAAAGGTTTTAATAGTAGATGACGCAAGCGTTGCAAGATTACTTATAAAAAAGATTCTCAAACAAGGCGATTTTATGATAGTAGGAGAAGCTGCAAATGGAAAAGATGCACTTGCAAAGTACAAAGAGTTGCGACCCGATGTGGTGACAATGGACGTGATAATGCCAGAGGCAGATGGTCTTCAGGCCACGAAGGATATATTAGCATTTGATAGAAATGCTAAGGTCGTAATCGTGTCCAGCATAGACCAAAAAGAAATGCTAGTCCGGGCAATCAAAGCGGGAGCATCTTCATACATCGTGAAGCCTTTTGAATCTGATAGAGTAATCTCAGCGTTAAATGAAGTCTTGAAGAATTAATATCTAACAATTGAGAATTATGAATTTCAAATAAATCTATAATCCAACTTAAATAAAAGAAACGTATCTTATGCAATACGTTCTCCCAAACAAAGAATTTGAACTTTTCAGAAGGCTAATTTATAAATACAGCGGGATAGCTCTATCATCATCAAAAAAAGAATTAGTTAAGGCAAGGCTATCAAAACGCCTTGCTAAGACTGGAATTGGTTCTTTCGAACAATATTATAAATTCGTCACAAAGTATGATAAGAGCGGTAAAGAACTAGTTCACCTTCTCGATAGTATCTCAACGAATAAAACGGATTTCTTTAGAGAACAGAAACATTTTGATTTATTGAATACTAAACTTCTACCTACACTAAAATCAAAAAAAGAAAAGCAAAGAAATAGGACAATTCGTGTCTGGAGTGCAGGATGTTCAACAGGAGAAGAACCCTACTCTCTGGCTATTACCATAATTAACCATATTAATCCAAACGCTGGATGGAGTGTGAAGATATTGGCAACAGATATTTCTATGAAGGTTCTAAAAAAGGCTATCAACGGTATTTATAAAAAAGAGGCGTTAAAGGGCATTCCACGAGAGATTTTATCTTCACATTTTTCAAGCAAAATTATCAAAAATATAAATTGCTTCAAAGTTAAAGACCACCTTAAAAAAATCATTACTTTTAGAAGGTTTAATCTCATGACTTCAAATTTTCCATTTAAATATCCCTTTGATTTTATCTTTTGTAGAAACGTAATGATATATTTTGATTCAGATACGCAAAATAGACTTATTACAAAATTCTATGATTGCTTACCAAAAGATGGATACCTTTTCATCGGACATGCTGAGACATTAGCAAAAAGGACTCACGGATTCAAATACATACAACCTGCAGTTTATCAAAAATAACATAATCTGGGTTATATAAAGTCTTAATATAAATCAAAATATGAAATTCATAATCCCGATAATATGCATTGTTACACTTTTAAGTAACTTCATTTACATACTATACGGTTCATCTCCAAGAAAAAAGACTCATGAGACAGAAACCCTTTTTACATATAAAACACCAGACGGCACAATTTGGATTAACAAAGACAAAGCAGCATTACAGAGAATGAGGAATCACTATGTTGAAGAAAGCGATGCATTAATCAATAAACTAGAAGCTGGAAAACAGCGCGTAATGCCATATAAACTTCTTGAACCTGAAGTACAAGAAAAACTTCTGCCATCTTATAGCTCAAAGACGGAAACACAAGAAAATGCACAAATCTGGAATAATCAGTATCTCAATTATATAATCCTCAACAGCCTTATTATTGTATCTGGATTTTCACTTTTATATTTTGCCACCTTCCTACTCCAACCTATTATGACTCGCAGACAAGCATGGAAAACAAAATCTATGATTCCCCC
>JBHHYH010000069.1:0-15253 GCA_046757465.1 Candidatus Scalinduaceae bacterium
AGAAATCAATTAATAATTTGACAATTTTCATAAATAATTAATAATATACAGAAATTATATAATATATTGTTAGACTTAATGTTACCGATGAAATGGTATAAAATAGGATAATTTTTGGTATTTTATTGGAGGCGATATTATGGTTTATAGAGTCGTTGTTGAAAAGGGTGAAGATTTTGGCTATGTAGTTCACTGCCCAGCAATTCCTGGTTGTCATTCCCAAGGAAATACTATCGAAGAGACAATTGAAAACATCAAGGATGCTATAAAAGGATGCCTTTCCGCTTTGGATAATGATTTGAGTAAATCGGAAAAGGAACTATGCGCTGTGGAAGTTGAGGTATAGCCATATGAAATTACCCGTAATTTCAGGGAAAGAGGCAATCAGAGCTTTTCAAAAAGCGGGTTGGACTATTGAACGGCGTGCAAAAAGCAGACATATAATCATGAAAAAATCAGGAATGAAAACAACTCTTTCAATACCCGAGCACAAAACACTGGACAGAGGACTTCTTCGTGCATTGATCAGGGACGCATATATTTCCACTGTAGAATTCTCTAAACTTTTAGGAAAGTAGTGTAAGGAAATTCGAACTAACAAATGAATTTTCCACGCTGGTTTAACTTTAAAGCCTGAACCAAAATGTTTAGTTAAATCTGCAGGTATGAACCAGCAAAAATATATTGTTAGACTTAATTTCACCGATGAAATGTATCTTTTGTGGCGGTAAATTAGAAAGGAGAAATGTAACATTTAATTATGAAGAGGATAATAAATATCTTTTTGTAGAAAACGTTCCAGCAGAGGTTTGCACATCTTGTGGGGAAAAAACATATTCTCCGGATGTTACAGACAAACTCCTAAAATATTCAAAAAAGCAGTTTAAACCTTCAAAAACAATTGAAGTCCCGGTATACAGTTTTGAATAACAAGATCATTTTAGGATAACAATTGAAAAACATTCCCCACTGCTTTCTTGCCGAAAGTAGGCTCTGTAACCAGAAGTAGGCCCCTTTAGGGGGAGCGAAAGCAAGAAGTGGGGGTTAATAGGCTCAGGTTAAATAGTCGCTGACCCTATTTTTCTATTTTTGATGTAAAAGTATAGATATTGATGTAGAAGCATTAAGGAAATGGTGCAAAGAATCTGGTAGACCCGTAAATGGTTCTGCTCGGAGTGAATACGCTGCGTATTAGCTCAAAATAACAAGAACATCTTAGGATAACAATTGAAAAAGCCGCGACCGTTAATAGGCTCAGGTTAAATAGGCGCTGTTGTCCCTAATATCAATATTAACTTATTGGTTTTAATGCCCGTCTTTCAAAAGACAAAAAGTTAAAGGACAATCACAATGCCAATACCAGAAAAACAGATCGAGAATGTCATGCACATCCTGACCCAATGGAACCCGCTGGGCGACAAGGCAAGCACAGTACACGATTTGGACAACTACAAAACCGAAGCAATAGACATCTTGTTCCACATTGATCTGGGTGGGTCCAGGAACAATCCCGCTCGGGTTATCCAAGATGTACTTAACCAAGCCTTCGATCTTGAATTGTCACTCGATGATTGTCTCGATGCCGCCGGCAAAATAAAGAACATTTTGAATTGAGTATGCTACGTATTAGCTCAAAATAATAAAAATATCTTAGGATAACAATTGAAAAACATCCCCCACTTCTTGTTGTTCTCCCTGTGCTTTCTTGCGAAAGCAAGAACAGGGATGAAGCAAGAAAGCAGTGGGGGTTAATAGGCTCAGGTTAAATAGGCGCTGCACCTATTTATTTTATTATCATCATGGAAGGGACAAAGCCCGACAACTTCCGATCTGCCATTGTCCTTGAGAGAAGGTACAAGAGTTTTGTAGAAAGACCTGAAATTCAATTTGTTTAATATTTTACTTTTATCCATTTAATTTTCTCAAGAAGGTAATCAACACAATCCACAACAGATGACTTATCGTCTGCAAATTCCTCTGATAGAATTTTATTTTTGAACCAGTTCAGAAGGTATCTCAGTAGGAACATTTTCATCTTGCCGTCACCTCAAAAAGTACTTTTCGGATTTTCACCAAATCGCTATACCTATACACACGCTGCCCATTATCAAGCTTCAAGAAATCCTCAACCCGTAATCTTCTGCTTTCAAATAGGTACGTCAACCTATGACGTGGGATATCCAGGATTCTAAGAACCTCGGAAACGCTTAACAAACGATCTTCGGACAACTTTGTCATAACATCCACCTTTTAAGATAATGAAGGAGAAAATTTAATTCTGAACATATTAAAAAGCATAATTTATTTAATGTACAGTTATACCTACATAGGTTTATGTAGGTTGGTATAGGTATATTATAAGTGCCAACTACATCAATAGTTATAAATAATAAAACCTATATAGGTTTATGTAGGTTGTGGTAGATATAAACAAAAAAAAGCCGAATTAAGCATATAGCCTAATTCGGCCTTATGAAGAATCTTTTAAAGTGTATTGTTTTTATTGCTTAAGCAACCAATTTATAGGCTTTGGTATTTTTGGGATTATCAGGCTCTATAATATTACCGTAATTTTTTACTCTATTTTTATTAAGTTCTTGTTTTATCTTGTTTTTTATTTTACTAACACAATCTTTTACATAGTCAACGTAATCTGGTTTTTTATCTTTCCAACATTTTTCTAGAGTCTTAATTTTGACATAACTGCCTATTTTCTCATACAAGCAACAAAATACAGAAAATTGAAGATCTGTAAACTTGATAGGGTATTTTGTATTTTCGTAATCGTAATAAACCTCTAATTTATCTTTATTGATAAACCAGCGTTCATAATCCCTTAATTGCTGAGTGCTAGGATATTCTGCGAAATCTTCTATCTTTTTTTCTGATTCACGGCTAGATTTTACTAGCTCCAAAAATACCTTAGCTTTATTTAATTTCCCTTTTCCAAGAGTCGAAATACATCCTTCAGCTCTGGCACCTTGGAACATAATTTTTGCATCAAGCACCTCATGCATAGCAAAGCATGCAAGTATTTCCTCATCTGTCAATTTTTGTTCAGTATTTGGCTTACGCCCGAAGATATAAAACCTGGCTTCATTCACTGCAACTTTTATCTTTTTGAAATCCCCAATTTTGAATTTGGATTTATCCTCATACCTCAAAAGGGACTTGCCGTACCACTCGAATAATAAGAGTCCACGATCCTTCTCCGTTTGCCAGTCAGATGCTCCTTTGTATATACGCTCCAATGTTTTATGCATTAAGGGATTATGAGGCTCAACAGACTCTATGATCCATCGGGACGGCATGATTTCATATTGCAGTTGATTGCCTCTATCTTTATCGTATGGACTTTTATATCCACGTGAATAATATTTCCAGACACTTTGCGCTTCCACGAAAACATTAATACATTGCACCATTAGAGAGTCATATAAGCTTTTATCATCTTTTGGTGAGAATGGTGTGAATATTAAGTCTTTTGAGGTTCTCTTGTGAGGTTTCATTGTTACCCCTTTCGTAACCCTTGTAAAAGGCTGAGATGAACTCAGAAAGAATTAAAGGCAGGCCGTCAAGGTCACGGCTTTTCTGGGTCGACTCCCTAGCCTTTAATTTTTTTTTAATCCTTTCTCTTGCCTAATGATCGGCGTGATCTGTAGGCAGTTTTCTTGTTCGCTCCACGCCGTTGTTAGGCTGAAACTCTACTTAATATCTTAATTATTATTGTTATTTCTTGTATCGTTGTAATATCGTACCATCAATAAATTCTATAGATTGAATATCTGCCTTTACTTCAAACTTTGTTGGTGGAGTATCAAAAAGTAAATTATCACCACTCATATTCGAATCAGCCTTCCAATATCCTCTACCTGTCTTTCCTGGCAATATATTATCATAATCGACAACATTAAATCTTTTCAATTCTTTGCCGTCTAATGAATTACAAATTAATAGGATTTTGTATCTGTCAATTTCCTTTTCGCCATTATTTTTGACCTGAACCCAAACAGTCTTGGTCTTATTTATCTTCCAAACTTTTTCAACAACAAGTATTTTTTTCATTGCTTCAATAATTTGTGCATTTAACTCATCAATTCTTTTAGTCTCAAGTTCGTCCATTTTTTTCATATAATCTGCAAAATTGCTCAATTCTGCTACTTGCCAATAGCCACCTTTATCTCTCATTTTTAAGTCTAAAATCAAGTCCATATTGTATTTCTTTTGAAAAAACTTAAGACCAATATACGCAATTTTACCTTCTTTCTCTACGTATTCAATTCCTTGAAACCCAGTTTCTTCACCCCCTACTTTATTCCAAATTTCCGAAAGTGAAAATTCAGGTTCCTCTGATGTTTTATCCTCTTTCTTTTCTTCAAATCTTCCAGATTCTACTATTTCAGCTACTTGTTGTTTTGCTAGTTTACCTAACTGTGGTTTCAATAGTGCCACTAAACCTTTACCAAACGATTCCCCTAACTGCTCCCATTCATCCTTCGGTTTTTCTTGTTCCGTAGATATTTCCAGTATTTGACCAATAAGACTACTTGTTATACCTTCTATGTCTACATATTTCTCAAAAGAAATTAAATCATGCTGTTCAAATGCCTTTTTAGCCTGCCATAATGAATATTCTGGACTTGTTGTACGTTTCCAATAATAGTATCCTCCGACACCAAGAATTATGATCGTTATGGCAGTGGCTATAATTATAATTTTTTTCACGTGATACCCCCTTTCTTCCACAATCCTCTCTTTCTCTCCCTTGCATCCTGATAAGCCCTTAAAAACTTATCCTGATACCTAACGTTAGGTGGTATAGTCATTACGTTAGCATAACCAGCCTTTACAATCTCTTCATTTAACATTTTGCCATTTGAAAGATAGACATAACCTAACAGTCTACCATGAGCTAATAGGGCTAATAGCGCCCGTTTATTGGCACCTTTACCATATCAAGATTCCTTAATCTCCCCCAACTGCTCATTTTCTTTATTTTCCATCCGGCAATTTCTTTACTTTCCACTTTCCGCTCTTCCTGCCAGACCCGTCCGAACGGATTCATCCGGGCGGGCGTGTAGTTTGGCGGGTGCGGTGAACTCTTAGTCCTAACAAATAACATTTATGGTACTAGATGTAACCCTTTTCAACTGGAATCCAGTGTTTTTTCCGGACTCCCTGCCTGTCCGACTCCGTCTTCCGGGCGGGCGAGAACAAGGTAATTTCCCTTCCTTTCGGAAGGCGTCCTCGTCCGCCCTGGCGGGATTCCAGTATTGGATAGCAAGATACTCAGTCCTTGAAAACTGGATATTCAGCCAAAACATGCATCGAGAATCCAGCATCTAGTTTCGAGTCGTGCCCTAGGCAGATTTGCCATGGAGAACATCAATGCTTCTCTTCGTCTTGTCTCTAATTCGTCTTAATCTTTCACTAACTGTTACTGGATACGATGCCTTACAATCCAATCTCTTAAATCTATCTGGTAATAGAGAGACATTTCTTTTTGCCACCTTCTGTACCTCTTGAATAGTTGGAGTCTTATGCATGACCTTTCCTTTCTTTATAATAGGCAACAAAAGGCCTTCAGTATTAAACTTTTCATCGACTAAACCTACTATATCTTTTTTAAATCTTCCGTTATTATCGTAAATACGGTAAACTTGTTTTTTTGCCGGATAGGTGGCCTTATCTTCGCTAAATTTCATTTTTGGTATCAACCTTCCCTCTTTTTCCTGCTCTACCAGCTTATAAATACCACCAAGTGCCGGCGCATCCTTTGAGGTGACCATCTCTGTACCTACTCCAAAGGAATCTACAGGCGCACCTTTACGAAGCATCTCAGAGATTTTATACTCGTTTAAATCACCACTTGCTACAACCTTAGCATGTTTAAGACCAGCATCATCTAAAATTTTTCGTACTTTTTTACTTAAGAGCGTAATATTTCCACTATCCAATCTGACCCCTTTCAGTTTTTTCCCGATCTTCGTTGCTAACCGCGCACCGATAACATTGTCATAAGTATCAATTAAGAGAACTGTGTCGCAGGGAAAAATCTTATGAAAATCTTTATAAGATTCATATTCGTCATCGTAAGCCATGACCCAAGAGTGAGCCATAGTACCGATAGCAGGTATCCCTAATTCGTAAGCTGCGAGAACATTAGAAGTGCCAACACAACCTCCAACAAAACACGCCCTTGCAGCCAGTACCCCTGCCTGTGGACCATGTGCCCGTCTTGTTCCAAAATCAATTACGTCTTTACCTTTAGCTGCATGTACAACCCTAGACGCCTTAGTAGCAACAAGTGTTTGATAATTTATCACTGACAAAAGGTACGTTTCGATTATTTGAGCCTCAATCATGGGAGCCGTTACTCTTAGAATAGGTTCATTTGCAAAAACAACCGTGCCTTCAGGAACAGCATGCAGGTCTCCACTAAATCTAAGGTTGCGGAGATAATCAAAAAATTCTTTGCTTACGTTTTTGAAAATAGGGAGATTCTTTAAGTATTTCAAATACCTTCCTGTAAATTTAAGATTTTTAAGACAGTGAATAACCTGTTCTAGTCCTGCCACAATCAGATAAGAACGATGTTCTGGTAAGTTTCTTACAAACAATTCAAAAGTTGACGTATCGTTCCTTTTACAATCAAAATAACCAGCAGCCATTGTCAATTGATAAAAGTCTGTGGCAATGCACACATTCTCATCATTTAAGAAAAGAGGCTTTGGTTGTTTGCTATACATCTTCATCTCTTTTTGATTTTATAGACTGGAAATTTGACTATAGTAAAAGAAAAAGCAAGTTGACAAATCCCCCTCTTTCCCCCTTTTCTAAAGGGGGAGTAAAGGGGGATTTGTTTAATTCGTTTATTATATATCAAGATTATAAGCTCACGATGAAATGAAGCAAGATTTTTTAAATCTTTTTAATCTTGACAGGTATATGTGCATAGTTTATTTTCTAGTTTAATGTATAGGAATTTCAATGTTGATAACACCTCGACTCCGCTCAGTGTGACGTCATCCTGAGCGGAGACGAAGGATAATCTTTTGTTGCGATAGCGACCTAATTTGATTTCTTTACTTGTTAAAGAATTCATATTTTTTAACTCAAATATCAAGAAGGTTAATTGCTTAAATCAGGGGATTTTGCACAGGAATTAATAAGTACCGGATATGATTTTTTTACGGGAGTACCATGTTCGATTATTGGCAACCTGATTATGTCTCTTACAAACAGGCCTGACGTTACTTATATACCATCTGTAAGGGAAGACGTTGCAATTGGAATTGCAAGCGGCGCATATATGGCACGAAAAAAGCCTGCCGTGTTAATGCAGAATTCAGGTCTTGGCCAATGTTTAAATGCACTTACTTCTTTAAACCTCATTTATAAGCTTCCTTGCCTGTTGATAGTAACGTGGA
This sequence comes from Candidatus Scalinduaceae bacterium, assembly GCA_046757465.1. Classification (GTDB taxonomy): domain Bacteria; phylum Planctomycetota; class Brocadiia; order Brocadiales; family Scalinduaceae; genus Scalindua_A. The sequence goes on from JBHHYH010000069.1 coordinate 7,431, forward strand.
GAGGTTATAATGGTCTGGATGCCCCAGAACATCTGGTAATGGGCAAGGCATGCATCAAACTTCTTGATACGGTAGGTATTTCACACCACATTTTTACTGTAGATAATACTAAAGAACTCATAAACATGTCATATAAATATATCTCTGAAAAAAAAGAACCTGTAGCCCTTTTTCTTAAAAAAGGAATAATTGATTGAATTATAGTGAAGCGATAACGACTATAACAGGATTATTAAAAGATCAGTTGGTTATCTGTGCCAACGGTATGATAAGCAGAGAAACCTTCTTAATAAGAGATAGGGTAGAAAACTTTTACATGATAGGGTCTATGGGCCTGGCATCATCAATTGGATTGGGAATAGCATTAAACAAACCATCAAGAAAGGTAATAATTTTTGATGGTGATGGAAATTTGCTTATGAATCTAGGCTCTTTAACTATGATGGGAGCATTACAGCCTAAAAATTTCTTGCATATTGTATTTGATAATGAAGTGTATGCCTCGACAGGAAGCCAGCCAACTTTTTCTGATAAAATTGGACTTGAAGATATTGCAAAATCAGCCATGTATGCCTGTGTCAAAAAGGTAACAAGTACTGAGGTATTAAAAAAAGAAATGGTAAAACTTTTGGAAAATGAAGGCCCCTCATTCCTTCTCGTTAAAATATCCAGGAATGACAGACAAAGTGAAATTGGCAGGGTAACCCATAACCCTGAATATATAAAAGAAAGGTTTATGTCTGCTATAAATTAGCTTCTTCCCCGCCTGAACGAAGTCGGGCAGGCAGTCGCTAATCCTGACCTGTCGTCAGGACAGGTTTATTCTTGTTTTGCTACACAAAACAAAAATTGGATTCCCGCCAGGGCGGACGAGGACGCCTTCCGAAAGGAAGGCCCCCTGCTCTCGCCCGCCCGGAAGACGGAGTCGGACAGGCAGGGAATCCAGAACTCAAGTGAACTAAAATGCCTAAAGTTGAGGATGGTTTAATCCAAATTCTGAAATTAGACAGGTAAATCCTTAAAATAATGAATATCGAATGTCGAATAACGAAGAATGAACTCAAGAGAAGTAGGGTGGGCAATGCCCACCCTACTTTTAAGGCTTCTTCGTGTCTTTGTGGCTACGTAGTAACCAATGGAAGGAATTTGTGAATTGAAAAAAACGATTTTGTTAAACCCGGGACCCGTATGTACATCTGATAGGGTAAAGAATGCTCTCCTGAAAGGTGACATGTGCCACAGAGAGAAGGAATTTTCAATACTCCTGGGCAATGTACGCAAGAAAATTCTCCAGGCCTTTGCTTCAAATGGGAATTATACTACAACTGTCATTACTGGCTCTGGCACTGCTTCCCTGGAGGCCAGCGTTTGCTCTTCAGTAAGTGAGGGGAAGAAGCTCCTGGTTATAAATAATGGTGTTTATGGTGATAGGATATCACGTATTGCCTCCGCATATAAAATTGATAAGGTTGAACTTCAATATGACTGGCACAGGCAGCCAGATATAAAACAAATAGAGAATACTATCTCAAAAGATCCAGGCATAGAAGTGGTTGCCATGGTTCACCATGAGACCTCTACAGGCTTGTTAAATCCGATCCATACTATTGGTGAAATAACCAATAAATATGATAGAACTTTTCTCGTAGACTCAATCAGTGGTCTCGGTGGTGAAGAGATAGACTTGATCAATGACAACGTTGATATATGTGTTGGCTCTGCAAACAAATGCATTCAAGGCTTACCAGGGTTATCCTTTGTCATTCTAAAACAAGAAGGAGTAAAGAGGCTAAGAAATATACCCGCACGTTCTGTTTATTTTAATCTTATTTCACAACTTGACGAACAAGAGGAAAAAGGTGAATGCCCGTTCACGCCATCAGTGCATACTTTTTATGCGTTTGATGAGGCATTAGACGAATTTTTAGAAGAAGGCGTACAAAACCGTATTAATCGCTATAGAAAGGCCTCCACGTTTTTACGGAAAGAATTCAAAAGACTGGGTCTTAAATTTTTATTACCAGACAAATTCCTTTCCAATACTATCACAGCTTTGAATTTACCCAAAAATATGACATACACACAACTTCACGATAGTTTAAAGGAAAGAGGCTTCGTCATTTATGCCGGACAAGGGCAACTAAATGCAAAGATCTTCAGGATTGCAAATATGGGTGAAATATCCATGGAAGATCTGGAAACCTTCATCAAGAATTTACAAGAAGTCCTGGGAGATTCACAATGAAGGTCATAATATTAGCAGCAGGAATAGGAAAGAGAATGTCGGCAGTAACTGATAAAATCCCTAAATGTCTTATCAAATTTGATAATAAAACCCTCATCGAAAGACACCTTGAATCTCTATCTCTTTTGAACCTAAAGGATATCGTCATTGTTATTGGTCATCTTAAAGAAAAGATTCAAGAGGCAATAAGAAACAACCGCAATAGCTTTAACATAAAATATATAGAAAACGAACAATACACTAAAGGCAGTATTCTTTCCCTGTGGTATGCACGAAATGAACTAGATGATGACACTCTTATTATGGACGCCGATGTATTGTTTCATGAAAAATTGCTCGCAAAGTTGGTAGAGTCTAAAAATAAAAATTGTTTCCTATTGGATAGAAATTTTGAGGATTCTGGCGAGGAGATGAAGCTATTTGTGAAGGGAAATAAAGTAATCGGAATCTCTAAACATAATTCTTATGATTGTGATTTTATAGGTGAAGGCGTTGGGTTTTTTAAACTCTCGGCAAATGATTGCCATGTACTTAAGAACATACTTGAAGAGTTTGAGAGAACGGGCAAAGTCAATGTGGAATATGAAGATGCTTTACACGAACTAGTCCCCCACTGCTCAGTCGGCTTTGAAAGAGTAGAAGATTTGCCATGGATAGAAATAGATTTTGAAGAAGATATTGAAAAGGCCAGAAGAGAAATCCTGCCAAGATTAGGAGGTTACCAATAAAAGCCATAATACTCTTTTCTGATAGTCTTGAGAATGATGAAATATCAAAATGGGGCACAAAGGAAATTGCTTCCATCCCACTATATAAACGCACTATCCTTTCTGCCAGCAAGGCAGGAATAAAAGGCTTCATTTTCTTTGGCTGTAATATAAAAGAAAAAATAGAAGATTCAATAATCACAGACAAGCGAATAAGGGCAGATATTAAATGGTATGACGGAAAAACACACGCACACTTAGATGAAGTAATTGCCAATGAATTCACAGAAAACGCAAACAAACACATCTTTATAATAAAGGCAAATGCACTCCTTGATTACCGTATTCTTGATTTGCTTTTAAGACGTTCTACTAATAATACGGTAGCTACTATTGCCATCAATAATGCAACATATATATCATCAAAAAACACTGCCACAAATAATATTACTGCAAATTTAAAGGATAAAGATAACTTAAATGATGGGATTATTATCGCATCACACAGAATTAAAGACTATCTGACCCCAGTTAATGGTGATTTTTCATTCCAGAGATTGACTGAAAAATTAAACAAAGAAAATTTACTCAAGACTGTTGACATAAGTAATTACTTATACGAAGAAATAAATTCTCAGTCTGATTTATTATCATCTGAAAGAAAACTTTACCAATCATTAGGATCCACTTTAGACAGTCCGCTATTAGATAAATACGTAATACGCAAACTATCTGGCCTCATTTCTAAATTATCAATAAGAACCCCAGTTACACCAAACCAGATTACGATTATAAGTTTGTTCTTTGGTCTTTTGGCTGGATTCTTCTTTTCCTTTGGAGGATATACTTATAACACCCCTGCCGGATTGCTATATTTTTTCTCTGTAGTCCTTGACCAGTGTGACGGGGAAGTTGCAAGGTTAAAATACATGGAATCAAAATTTGGTAGTGTCCTGGATATAATATGTGATACTTTAGTAAATGTTGCGCTTGTTGTTGGAATTACTTGGGCAGTTTATCAGGCAGGTGGTTCTAGTTTTACGATAGTATTGGGGCTTTTGGCAATTGCAGGTATTTCAATTTCAACCTTTTTAACAACATACTCTGATGTTAATAATAAAGACCAAACGTACAATAAAACAAAAAAATGGATTGATAAACTAAATAATAAGGATTTTTTTTATATAATCATATTTGTATGCATTGCCATTAATCAAATGATATGGTTTCTCTTGATAATGGCGATTGGGACAAACATCTTCTGGATAACCCGTAAAATAGTTCATCGCTGAAATCACAGAATATACAGAAAAAATTATGTTTTTTTGCATATCATATCTCTGTAGTCATTAAATCCTCAGCTAATATTATGTTCCCACTAAATTCTTCTTTACACTGCCCTAAGATATCATAGTCATCACAAATCGGATAAAAATGTGTTAGTATGAGCTTTTTGCAGTTTGATTCCCTGGCAATCTTCCCCGCAAGTGTTGCATTAAGATGACCTTCAACCTTTATATGTTTAGGATATGAGCATTCGAGCAATAATACATCTACATCTTTTGCTAATTCGACTATGCTTTTACAATAATCCGTATCTCCTGAATATACCAGAGTTTTTCCATCGTTAGATTCAACTCGATATGCAATGCTGTTGTCAAGGTGTTTAACAAGGCACGATGAAATTTTAAAATCTTTAAAATCGACGTGACCGTCTGACAGCTCTTTAATAACCAAATCATATCCTCTTGGTTCGATAAAATTATTGAAATCCTTGGACAGATTCTGATATAAGCCCTTCATACCGGTTGGGCCTATTATAGTCAAGTTTTTGTCTTTGTCTTTGTCATCGTTTGGTATCCTTAATGCAAAAAGAAGTGAGATTAGATCTACGACATGATCCGGATGAAAATGCGTGTAAATTGCATAATCAATCTCCTTGAAGCTTGAAGATGCTTCTGCAAGCTTCTTTAATGTTCCTGAACCACTGTCAATCAATATCTTCTTGTCGTTTACACATACAAGATAGCCAGACGAACCCCTCCTCGCTGTAACAATACCTGTACCAGAACCCAGAATGGTAAGTTTCATAATAAATTAGTCTCTTTCAATAACCAATTTGGCCATACGAGGATATATAAGTAGTATCTGTTGCGGAAATCTTAAATGCCCAAAAATGTCTAAATCCTGTGCTGAACTTGTTTCAGTATTGTTTCAGAATCTTATATATCAATCCTGAATCAAGTTCAGGACCTGGTTCAGGGTGACAATATAGTGTTTCCGCAACAGATACTAAGTATATAAATCACAAAAATGGAACATGAAAATCCGTATAGCTATCTGAAACAAAAGTCTAAACTTTTAGATAATCGGGTATTATTTATTACCATAGCATATACAACCGTGGTTGTATAAGTTTTTTTGAGCGTATAGACATAAAAAAAAGCCCACAAAGATGTGGGCTTTCTATATAATCCTAAATCGAGCGGTTTCTAATTGGTGGCATAAAAGGTCTTTGTTAACCAGCGATATTTTTCTATATATGAAAATCGCCTCTGTTCGGTTCAAAAATCGCTCAACCTAGGTAAAATTCTATTTCAAAACAAACAATTCTTCTTTTTACCATCAAAGATTGGGCACCCGTTTAAGAGGTACCCTTTCTTTTTCGGTAAATCACTCTACCTTAAGATATGGAGTGATCAGGACAATTCTTACTGCCCAAAACTTTCCATCTCTTATTGAGTAATTACATTTGACGTAATCACCAGCCTTAAGATAGTCAAAGCTTAATTCGTCTTCCTTTTGGAATTCAGTGCCACCTCTAATTGATATTATATCAGTCTTTGCATCTCCCATATAGCAGGTTGTATCTTTACCTAGAAATAATGGCTCGTTTCCTAACATTTCAGATTCTTCTAATGTGATATTCATTTTTTCCAGATCAAGACTCTTTATCTTACCCTCGATTACGGCAAGGCTATTAGCCCCTGCTGCAAAACCAGGCCAATCAACGGATTTCCCGGCAAATGCATTGGACCCAAAAAGAAGCGCTCCTAAAAAGAAGGCCAGTGTTAACAATTTTGTCGTCCTATACATTTTTCACACCCTCCTTTTCTGGTTAAGTAAAACTTTTGTTTTTCTTTATTATAACATCAATTATCGTGCCAATTTTACCAAAAAAATCAAAATTGGAAACGTAATCTATACAGTCACAACATTCGTTAAAATGGAGGATTACAAACATTTGTTTTTCTTAAAGAAAAACAAAGATTATGTCAACATAACTCAATATCAAAAAAGTCTAAATTCTTAGATTAACCCATAGAAAACGTATATTATTTTTGATACCATTCGTTTATGGATACCTCAGATTTAAAGGCAGAGATTGTCAATTTAATGGTAAATAAAGGGAAGATAACCTTTGCTGATTACATGGACTTGGCCCTTTATCATCCAAAATATGGATACTACACTTCTGAAAAAGAGAAGATAGGTAAAAGGGGCGATTATTATACAAGTTCAGACGTTCATCCTGTTTTTGGCGAACTTATTGCCAGACAACTGGAACAGATGTGGAAAATATTAGGTAAGGGTAAGTTCACGGTTGTAGAGATGGGAGCAGGTAAGGGCTGGCTTTGTTATGACATAATTAGTTTTATTAAAGATAGGTTCCCCGAATTTTTCGAGAAGATTGATTATAAAATTGTAGAGATAAGCAAGAACCTTGTCGTAAAACAGTCCAGTATTTTACAAGGATTGGAAGATCGAATTTCATGGGAGTCATTTTCATCAGATTGTTTCTCCTTTAAACCCATTGATGGATGTTTTTTATCAAACGAATTTGTTGACTCTCTTCCAGTACACCAGGTAAAAGTCCGAAATGGTTGCCTGCAAGAAATATATGTATCAACTAAGGACGGTGATTTTTTTGAAATAACAGATGAGTTGTCCGATCCAGTATTGAAAGATTATTTTAAAGAATTAAGTATAAACTTAAAGGAAGGGCAAAAAGCAGAGGTAAATTTAAATGTATTGAACTGGATAAGAAACATGTCTCATTACTTGAAGAGGGGTTTTATTATCACTATAGATTACGGCTATCTTGCCGAAGACCTTTATTCTGAAGATAGATACAGGGGAACGCTGATGTGTTATTACAAACACACCACTAGTGAGAATCCTTTCGTAAGAGTTGGCAATCAGGATATGACATCTCATGTAAATTTCAGCAGCATAATGCAAGCCGGAAGTAAATGTGGATTAAAAACCACTGGCTTTGCCAAACAGTCTCACTTTTTAATAGCACTTGGAATCCTTGATAAGATGAAAGAATCATACGGAGATATTGGAGGTATCCTGAAAATGAAGACCCTTCTTCTACCTGGTGGGATGGGAGATATATTCAAGGTCCTAATCCAGCACAAGGGAATAAATAGCCCAAAATTAATTGGTTTAAGGAGTATTTCCGAACCCGAATTTGTAAGGGAGATCGAGGGCTTAGAAGGTAATGGATGATTCATTTTCCTCTTTAACATCTTGTTATTATGACAAAAAGATTATTGAGCCGCACGGGTGAAGCCCCTGCCCGACAAATGGCAGGCGGGCGTGGTACCAATAGTACGCCCGCCTGCCATCCGTCGGGCAGGGCGAAATCCGCCGAAGCAATAAGGGTATCCACTTCGCATTTCCATCCTCCGTAGTCCTCGTCCTTCGCAGTAGTCCTACTACAGAGCGAGGGCTCCTTAGCCTGAAGGCGACGGATGGACGGAGGACGGGCATCCATCCGCCTTAGATGGATGGTCTTCTGCGAAGGCGGATAAAAGTTGACAAAGATTATCCAGGTAAGTATATTTAAAAAGAATATGCGCCCG
>JBHHYH010000070.1:0-14775 GCA_046757465.1 Candidatus Scalinduaceae bacterium
AGGAAATCCTGTTATTAATGGAGATTTTCTTGAGCAATTTATTGGTAAAGATCTAACCTCTTCTTTTGAATTCATTAAAGAATTGGAGAATGTGATAACAACACCAGCCAAAATCAAGCCTATAAGAAATGCACCTGTTACTTCTGTGAAGATTGCAAAGGAGTTTAGAAAATGGTTGGTCATTACAAAAGTAGCCAAACTTAATTGATTCATTAAATTGGCAAGCATTGAAGATATGATCTTGCATTTATTGTCTCAGAAGGTCTAAGTAACTAATTGAGAAAGGCGAGTAAAAAATGATGAAGTTAATACAGATGCTTTTTGGTTTATCAATTATCATATTCATATTATCAGCAAATGCCTTAGCTCTCAATATACAGGTTAAGAAAGAAGAAGTTGAAGAAGCTATCAAACATGGGGAGGAACATGGAAAAGATATTTTTAAATGTCAGGATCTAAAACATGCTTGCATCAACTTTTGGCCAAAACAAGGTGGTATACTTGTAAGAAGCAAATTTGTTGATCTTACGGCTACTGCTTCCATGTGGTTTAATGAGGGGCAGAAGATTTCAGATAGAGAGATAAAGGACATCGTTGATTTTCCATATCTTAAGGTAGAGATGCGTACAAAAGACGATGTAGTTATTTTACTAAAACAGGGCGAACAAATCATTGAGCCAGTAAATACAGATTATGAAGACCCCTGCTGCGAGTTGTGCAGATTTAGTGGTGGTAATAGATATGATCATGATTTCGTAACATCAAGTTTTCTTTACAGAAATCTTGATCCAAATTCCAAAACTACCATAATAGTCAAAGGCCCGTATCGTGAAAGAGAATACAATATAGACCTTTCCAGGATCAAATGAATTGCATTAAATTAAAAAACAATGAATTGTCCATTTTGCAATTTTAATCTTAGTATTGTTGACTTAAAAAAGGTATGTGAAAGCTGTCTTACCGTAAAGGGTTGTACGATGATAAAATGCCCTAATTGTGGATATGAAACTATCCCGGACCCATATCTATTAAAACTGATAAAGAAGATGAGAAAAAAGAGGTGATTACCCTACTTGATTTATTTCGCCAGGACAATAAAAGACAATGATTGAAAAAGCTCAAAATACAATTGAAAAAAGGCTAATGATACTAATAAAATTTCTAAAAAGACGAGGGTTATCAGATGTCAGATTGTGGATGTGAAGTAGATATTAAAAATAAAGAAGAAAGCAAAGTTCTCATAATATTGTTATTGATAAATGCAAGTATGTTTATCGCGGAATTTACTTTAGGTTGGCTAGGTGAGTCAACAGGCTTGATAGCAGATTCATTAGATATGCTTGCTGATGCGTTAGTTTATAGCGTTGGCTTATATGCTGTTGGCAAAAGCCTACGCGTCAAAGCTAATTCGGCAATGTTGAGCGGTTGTTTGCAAATGACATTAGGCATAGGTGTATTGCTGGATATATCCCGACGTGTTATCATGGGGAGTGAACCGGATTCAGTATTTATGATTTTTGTCGGTTTGGTTGCTTTAGTTGCAAATGTAATATGCCTTGTACTCTTAGCAAAACACAGGGATGGGGAAGTCCACATGCGGGCAACCTGGATTTTTTCCAAGAATGATGTTATTGCAAATTTAGGCGTCATTACTGCGGGTGTATTAGTGGCTTATTTCAGTTCGGCCATACCAGATTTAACTATTGGTTGTATCATTTCTGCGGTAGTTATCAGGGGTGGTGTTCAGATAATAAGTGAAGCGAAAGTGGCTCGGAATGCACAATTAACATAAAAGTCAAGATGTCATTAATTAAAGAAAATAAAATAGAAAAGCAATAAAACAATTCTGTTTTCAACTTTCATCTTTTTTGCGTTTATTTGATACTATCTTTATATTAATTCCTCCTTTTCAAGCCATCTTCGACCAGTTATAGTTATGCCAATTGCGCCAAGTGGAGCCGTAAATAGTATGGATAATACTGCCACAGCGAGAATTATGTCACCCGATTTAACGCCTGCCTCAAGCGGTACTGCGCCTATTGCAGCCTGAACAGTTGCCTTTGGTATATATGATATAATGCAGAAGAGCCGTTCTTTAAAATTGAGGTTTGTTCCAATTATACAGAGATAAGTACCAATGCTTCTTCCCATAAGTGCTATGAAAATGATTACAGCGCCTATGAGTCCTGCATCCCAGGCCACGTTTATGTTTACCTGTGCACCGACAAGTACAAAGAGCAGTATTTCTGCAAATATCCATACCTTTGAAAGCTTCTGAGAAATCTTGTGTGCCCTTATCTCTGACTTTTCAAGTATAATAAACCCGACAGTCATCACTCCAAGAAGCGCAGACATTGCTACCTTCGCCTTCAATTCTTCTTCGAGCCATGTTAAAAGAATGGATATAGTTACTATTATTATTGTCATCTTTGTTGCGCGGGGGTTAAATCTCTTAAACACATAATAGATAATATATCCTGATAATGCTCCTACGCCAATGCCAATAACGATGGATTCAGGTATTTCAACTAGCTTCATTGGTATATTTGTATGTGTGCCTGTATACATACCGAGGAGAATAGAAAAGATAACTATTACAAAGACATCATCCACAGATGAACCGGCAAGCAGCAATGCCGGTATACCCTTTTTTGTGCCCATCCTTCTGTCAATAAAATCAATCATTAGAGGAACCACTACCGCAGGAGAGACTGCTGCAAGGATTGCCCCAAGGATGGCTGATTCGAGATAACTGATGTGCAGGTAGTAATGGCCAAGAAATGTTATTACGGCCCCCTCAAATATAGCAGGCACAATGGACAAAAGCGCCGCAGGCCTTCCTATACGATTTAGGGTATCCCTTCTCAACTCAAGCCCCGCCCTCAGCAGGATCACTATAAGCGCTACCATCCTCAGGTCTGCCGAGATCATTAAGAGTTCTGGTTGTATAATATTAAATACGTATGGTCCGCAGAGGATACCGACTAACAACATTCCAATAAGGCCAGGTAGTCTCGCTTTCTTGAATACATAATCAGCAAAAAGCCCTAGAATAATAACTATTGCAAGACTTACAGCCATGAATAGCTTCCCAACATATTAAAATTATATGAAAATGATTTAAATGACGATTGAAGAAATATCTTAGTGTGGGGAATACGTTTGTGTGAATATTGTGATGTTACCATACAGCCATCTCCTGTAACATGGTACATTACAGGAGTCATCAGCCATATGGTACCTATATTGCGGTCTCAGGTGAACTCCATCACCTTTAGTTTGATGTCAGATGATAATAGAATTTACTTATAAAGTCAATTTAAATTAGCCAACTTCTATTATTCCGAAAGTTTCCTTTATCCAACCCTTGACTCATCCCTAATTTTATTAGAGTTCGAAATAATTCATTATGTATTCCGTCAAGTATTTCTTGGCCAGTACATAATTACAGATACACCAACAAGGCATATTATGCCGCCAATGATGTCATATTTATCAGGATTTATTTTATCTATCTTCCACCCCCAAAGAATGGACATGATTACGAATACACCGCCATATGCAGCGTAAACCCTGCCGAAGTTTGCGTGTTGAAGAGTCGGGATTATTCCATAAAGCACCAGGATTACACCACCAAATATACCGGCCCATATACTCTTGCCTTCCCGAAGCCAGAGCCATACAAGGTATCCACCGCCTATCTCGCATAATCCAGCAAGTATGAATAGTATGATTGATTACATTATTAACATAGGTTTTAAAACAACTAGTATATAAAATATACAAAAAATCAAATTTATATTATTATATATGAAGTTCTCTGTTACAACAATAAACTAAACATCTGTTTGTGTTTGTGCTAGTAAGAATTTAATAAATACTAATAAGACTTGCCTTTATATCTTTTAACAATATTTTTCTCTATTTAAAAAATCACTTGATATTTTACATAATGTAAAATATAATTTTAATAGAAAATATAAGAAACATTTTCTATAGCCTTTTTATGAAAAAAACACTAAAAGTTCCGAAGTTCAGATACTCCCCTTTTAAAGAGGGTCTTGACCAAATATTGGGGAAATTGGAAAAACAAATCATGGAAACCCTATGGTTGAGAGGAGAATCTTCAGTACGAGATATCCTGGAAGGACTTAACCACTCCCAAAGTTATACCTACTCTACACTAATAACTGTTATGAATCGGTTATCAAATAAGGGGATCCTGGAGAAGAAAAAGGTTGGGAAAACTTTCTTTTATAAACCCACTTATACAAAGGCGGAACTCCTTGATATTGTTTCAAAAAAGGTCATTCAGGGAATTTCTGAACTCTCTCTACAAGCGACAATATTGAATTTTATCGACTATATTTCTAGTAAAGATTCTAAGCAACTAGACCACTTATCTGAGTTAATTAAAAACCGAAAGAAACAAAATCTGTAAGTACTCATGAATAATATTTCGATTCAATCAGAACATATTAGGACAAAAAGGTATTTTTGGATTATAGCATTGACAGGTTTTTTATTTATAAGCTTAGTGTCAGGTTGGTATCTTTTTAAAGTGCCAATGATGCTGAATTCAACTCAGATGGTTTACCATGTCTCAACCTGTACTGGAAATATATGCGGCAAATGCCTTTTTTCTCTGCCCGTTTTGATGGTATTCCTGGCATGGTTAGGGTTAAGCATTTTGTGCACGGGTGTTATAAGGGCACTGTACAAATCATGCATTATGGTGAGTAAGGATCGGCTATTAAGAAACGGTCTTTGTCCCGTCTCTGTAAGAAATATCCCATCACTCTACAAACTTATCTGCCGGATGAATCTACCTGAGAACATTTTTACACCATTCCGGAATGATACTCTTAAGTATGCATTTACAAGCGGAATTTTGCGTCCCAGGATATTCTTATCGACCGGAATCTGCAAGTATCTCACACCAAAGGAGCTTAAATTAGTAATCCTACATGAATTATATCACCATCAAGAAAAAGGTCCTTTAAAGAATTATGTAATCTCTATTATTCAGGAATTGTTGTTCTTTGTGCCATTTGTTTATGTACTGATCGGGGGGTTTTCTGATGCAAATGAGAAAGCTGCGGATGATCATGCAGTTGAGATTTCAAGAGACCCTTTAGAATTAGCCAGCACCCTTATAAAAATGGGCAAGGCTAGTCACCCTGAAAACTCTGTCCTGGTAAGTCCTATTACTGGTTTCCAAAACCTTGAAAAGAGGATTAAGCGTCTTGCAGGACTCGCATACCCTTCATCCCTGTCTACACCGCCAACGCGACAGGCAGGTAAAACTAAAGAAAAGAAACTTATTGTTCTTAGCGGCTTCATTTCTTTAATACTTTTTATTCTTATATTTCTACCTGTTGTCTTTGGCAAATCTGCACATTTTATGGGACAGGGGCTAAATCGTTGCTATCAAATGAGTCAAAAAGGTATAGAGCATACGTGTTATGGAGAACATTGTAATAAAAACTGTCATGATAAAGACTCTCCTGATTGTTGCAGGATTTAATATTTTTTTAAGTTCAAGTTTTACATACTGTAAAATATTGAATAATCCTTTAAAAAATGAAAAAATTAAAATTTAAAGTTTTTTGCACCGCAATTTGTATCGTTTTGGTATCGGTCATATCAATAGTGTTCATTCCCGGTATGCGTAGTTTTACCATTCAATGGTGGGAAAAAGGGTTGGGCATTTTTGGGATTCATATGGATGAAGGACAAGAAATAACTTATTGGTGCCCTATGCATCATGATGTAAAACGCAAGAAAGCGGGCGTATGCCCGATATGCAATATGGCCCTTGTTGAATTAAAGGAAGAAACAAAAGAAAATGAAGAAGGTTTTCTGATTCTTACAGATCGACAGGTTCAGCAAGCCGGAGTGAGGACCGATTACGTTAAATATCGTAATCTGGTTCGAGAAATTGATACATCAGGACGCATTACTTATGATGAACGCAGGCTTGTTCATGTTACTTCATGGATTAGTGGAAGTAGCAGGATAGAAAAGCTCTATGTGAACTTTACAGGACAAGCCGTTAAAAAAGGTGAACTCTTAATGGAACTATACAGTCCGTCATTGATCACCTCGCTTGAAGAATATCGTCTGGCAATTGAAACATTGCGAAAGTTCGAGGACATTGGAAATAAACAGGATATCCAAAATGCAAAGGACTTAGTCACCTCTACTCAAAAGCGACTACTTCAATGGGGATTAAGGGAGAAACAAATCAATGAGTTCGAAACCACAAAATTTAAATCTTTAGAAATGGATAATATCCCAATATATTCCCCTATAAGTGGAACGGTTATAGAAAAGCTGATAGAAGAGGGACAGTATGTAAACGAAGGTTCTATGCTCATGCATATTGCTGACCTCTCTACTGTATGGCTTTTGGCTGATATTTTCGAGTATGAACTTCACTTCTTAAAATTGGGCCAGGAGGTTAATATAACTACCAGGTCACTACCAGGAGAAATCTTTAAAGGAGAAGTTATCTTTATTGAACCATTTCTGCAGGAAGAAACCCAAACTATTCGAATCCGCTGTGACATTGATAACACAAATCTAGAACTAAAGCCAGGTATGTATGCGCGGGCGCAAATCTGGTTTGACCTGCCACACATCCTTTCAGTCCCTGAAAGCGCTGTATTACATTCCGGAAGACGAGAGATTGTCTTCATTGATGAAGGTAATGGGCGATATCGGCCTACTGAAGTAAACTTGGGTCGAAAGTGGCTTTACCATCCCAATCAATCTCCAATTCAAAATCGAGGGTTAGGCTTTGGCGCTGATGCTGAGCGCTATCACGAGGTATTGAGTGGTTTAGAACCGGAAGATATTGTAGTTATAGCGGGAAATTTCCTTTTAAATGCCGAGAGTCAATTTCAGGGCGTTCTGAAAAAAATGATCCCGGTGGAGAAAACATTACATGATAAAAAACGGGTTACTCTTTCCACTGAAATACAAAAAGAGATGAATAACGTTCTTGGCAGATACTTTACTATCCAGGCATCATTGGCTGACGATTCGCTAAAAGATTTAGATGCTCAAATAGACGTTATCAGGGAATCTGTTCAAAAGGCTATCGAAATATCTGAAGATACACAGTGGGAAGGGCGAATGCGTCCGCCTCGGTGGATAGGTCAGGATATACATACCTATCTCGAGGATTTAAAGACAATACTGGAATCAGTTAAACCTGATTCAGATATTGCTGAGATGCGTGATTTTTTTGGCGATCTGAGTAAGCATATTATTGAGTATCTAAAGAATTATACAGAATCAAGAGACAGAGAACTATATATATTTTCCTGCCCTATGGCGCCCGGATATGGGAAATGGCTTCAAAAAGGTACTGAAATTAACAATCCTTACATGGGCAAGGTTATGCTCAGATGTGGTAATCCAGCTGAACTTGAATAAAATATCTTAATAAAAAAAACCAAATAAAAAATAACAAAATCATTAATATCAGGAAAATTAACTATAGTTAAAATTGACAATACTTTTCATTTGTAAAAGAGGCCTGCAGTGAATTTAAAACACATTACAAGCGAATTCTTTTTTTTCTATAAGTTATTGTTCGCTGTATTGTTTGTTTTTGCAATATTTACGGGAATTGCAATAGCAGAGGATAAGGCCAATGTTTTGAAAATAAGATGGGTTATAGAAGAAGCGTTAAGAATGAATCCTGAACTACAGGCAGCAAAATTAAGATGGGATGCATCAAAGGAAAAGATACCACAAGCTCGTTCCTTAGACGATCCTGCTTTAGGTTTCACTTATTTTGGTGAACAGGTTCAAACCCGTGTGGGCGAGAAACAGGCAGGTTTTACAGCATCACAGAAGATACCATTTTATGGAAAGCTCAGGTTAAAGGGCGAAGTTGCTAAAAACGAAGCAAGGATATTTAAGGAAAAATATCGAACGCTCGAAAGAGAGGTTGTTGCAAAAACCAAATCAGCATTTTATGAGCTGTATTGGGTATATAAATCAATAAAGATAGACGAAGAAAATAAAGAGCTTCTGCAAAGGTTTGCGAAGATTGCAGAGATAAAATATGCGACAGGTAAAGCAACGCAACAAGATGTGCTGAAAGCACAAGTGGAACTTTCCAAAATAGTGAATGAACTAATCACTCTGGGGCAGCTAAAGGAAACTGCCATTGCAAGAGTAAACATTTTATTAAACCGCCATCCCGAAATGCCACTTGGTATTCCTGAGGAAGTAAATATTACAGAACTTACCGTTTCGCTTGAGGAACTTTACCAAAAAGCAAAGAAGATCAGTCCAGAGCTTGGTATCTCTAAATACAGAATAGAAAGAGATAAAGCTGCGTACAAACTTGCAAAAAAAGATTATTTCCCTGATTTTACGTTTGGCCTTGAATATACTTTGATTAATGATTTGCCATCAAGCGTATTGTTATTACCAATTGGTGAGGGCAGGGATGCATATGCGGGGACTTTAAGCATTAATATTCCCCTCTTTCAAAAAAGAAAATATGATGCAGGCGTAAGAGAGGCAAATGCCAGACTCAAATCCAGTGAAAAGGCATACAGGAACATAGAAAATATGACGCTTTTTGGCGTGAAAGATTTCCATTTCAAGGTACAGACAGCAGAAAGACTGGTCAAACTTTACAGAGATAGTATCATCCCGCAGGCTGAACAGTCCCTTAAAGCTGCAGAGATTGGTTACCAGGCAGGCCAGGTTGATTTCCTGAATCTTATAGACAGCCAGAGAGTATTGCTTGATTTTAACCTTGCATATTACAGATCAGTAGCTGATTTTGGCATAAACCTTTCAGAACTAGAAAGAGTAGTCGGTATAGAGTTATCTAGAAAACCATGATAATTATCCATGCACATATTAATGACTATTTTATAATGGAATAGAGGAAAACCCCGTTGGAATTTCATAAAACGACGCTAAGCGCAGCAAAGCTGACGAAGCTAAGCTTTGGCTTGGCTCCGCACGGGGTATTCCTACGGGGTAAATTAATTCCGTTACTCAGGGTTTTTTTGATATAAAAATTTACTATATCGGAACTGTAAATGACAAATTTGAAAGGAGGTGAATCTACATGAAATGAACTCTTTTTGTAAATAGTTGTTTACTTTATTGATTGGAACTTTTTTATAGGAAGGAGTAAAGAAAATGTTTACTAACAAATATTTAAATCTTGGTTATTTTTCAGTGATTGCTATATTTCTTGGAATAATAATAAGCATGCCTTTTGCTAATATAGCGACTTCAGCTGAGAAGAAAGAACAGATTGAAGTAAAGGTCAAGGGGATGGGTTGCGAGATGTGTGCAAAAGCTATAAAGACACTAATTATGAAATGTGATGGTGTTGAGGGTTGTGTGGTAAGTTTTAAAGATGGTAAGGCAGAAGTTGTGATTGAAGCAGATAAAGACAAAGAAGATGTTTTAAGGGAAATTGATGAAAAGATGTTTTTCCCATATACACTTCTACCTGCACCATAAAGAAAGGAAAAGATTGAAGAATTTTTGAAGGTTTTCAAAGGAACATGAC
The DNA here is from genome assembly GCA_046757465.1 of Candidatus Scalinduaceae bacterium. Classification (GTDB taxonomy): domain Bacteria; phylum Planctomycetota; class Brocadiia; order Brocadiales; family Scalinduaceae; genus Scalindua_A. The sequence continues at coordinate 9,560 of JBHHYH010000070.1, forward strand.
ACTCAGCGGAGTCAGAATTATTATGAGAACTATACCAACATTTTAAAATTTCTAAGAACGTTTTGAAATAATTTAAAATTGCAGCTCACACATTTGATACTGCTTTGATTATGCTTTTTACGATTCCAAAAATGAGCCACCCGCCAGAAGTGTGAGAATGGCAAAAGTCATTCCTGCAGTATGTAAAGTAACAGTCTCCTTCTGTTACAATGCGAATTGTAAGCATTCCCAAACGCAATGCACAGAAGGAGACTAAGATGAAAAAAAATCCTCCAGTTACTATATGGGAGCGTGAGTACCATATTGTTTTATAATTACCATAAAATATTATCAGCGTTTAGAAAATAATGGCAAAAAAGATTATAGAATGGTGTGTTGAAAATCGCTTCCTGGTTTGCATAATCTCTACGGTAGTGATTGTAATTGGTATCTGGTCTGTTGCCACGATCAAGATAGACGCCATACCTGACCTTTCAGATGTCCAGGTTATTATCTATACTCCCTGGATGGGACGCGATCCGCAGACTATTGAAGATCAGGTGACGTATCCGATTTCTACGGCCATGTTATCAGTGCCAATGGTTAAAGATGTAAGAGGTTACTCATTCTTTGGTTTCTCTTTTGTTTACATAATCTTTGAGGACGGAACAGATATGTACTGGGCACGGAGTCGTGTCCTGGAATATCTAAACCAGGTTCAGGGACAGCTTCCATCTGGCATTACACCTTCATTAGGTCCTGATGCGAGTGGTCTTGGTTGGGTCTTTATTTATACATTGGAAGATACTAAAGGAAAATATGATTTGGGAGAATTACGTGCACTTCAGGATTGGTATGTTCGTTATCAACTCGTAAGCGTTCCTGGTGTAGCAGAGGTAGCCACTGTTGGCGGCGCTGTCCGGCAGTATCAGGTCACTGTTGACCCTAATAAACTTTTGCAATACCAAATTCCTTTAAAGCGGGTTATTAAGTCTATTCAGAAGAGCAACAATGATGTGGGTGGCCGTGTAGTTGAGATTGCGGAGACGGAGTTCATGGTAAGGGGCAGGGGCTATATCAAAAATATTGAGGATATTGAAGAGGTAGTTATCCATTCATCAAGTGACGGGACTCCTGTGTTATTACGTGACGTGGCACAAGTGGCTATGGGACCAGACATCAAACGGGGCATAGCGGAAAAGAACGGCCTGGGCGAAGTTGTGGCAGGTATCGTGGTGATGCGGTACGGTGAAAATGCCCTTAAGACAATCGATGCGGTAAAGAAGAAGATAAGACAGATTGAATCCGGTCTTCCGGAAGGTGTAGTTATTAAAAAGGCTTACGATCGCTCGCCTCTGATTCGGCGATCAATCAATACGCTCGAACATCAACTGGTTGAGGAGATGATTATCGTCGCTTTGATCTGCGTCATCTTTCTCTTGCACGTACGAAGCGCATTGGTTTCCGCTATTACCCTCCCCATCGGTATCTTAATCTCATTTATCGTTATGAAAGCTATGGGGATTGGAGCAAATATCATGTCTCTGGGCGGTATCGCAATTGCAATAGGCGCCATGGTTGATGCCTCGGTAGTAATGGTGGAGAATGTGCATAAACATAAGGAACGGGAAGATCGGGAAAAGGATCACTGGAAGTTAGTTATAAAGGCATCTCAGGAAGTAGGGCCATCTCTTTTCTTTTCTCTCCTTGTGATTACGGTTTCATTTCTTCCGGTTTTTGCATTGCAGGATCAGGCAGGAAGGCTCTTCAAACCTCTGGCTTACACAAAGACCTTTGCTATGGCGGGTTCAGCGTTTGTGGCCATCATTTTAATTCCAGTACTCATGGGATTTTTCATCAGGGGAAAAACCTATCCGGAGTCCAGAAATCCTGTGAGTCGTTTTCTTATTGCCTGCTACTCACCTGTTATTCATTTTAGCCTGAAACGCAAAAAAACAATTGTCGTTATTGCTATGCTTATCTTGATAGCAACCTTCTTTATTTATAGAAGATTGGGATCAGAGTTCATGCCTCCCTTGAGAGAAGGTGATATCCTTTACATGCCAACAACCGTTCCGGGGCTTTCTGTAACTGAAGCCAGACGAACATTACAGATTCAGGACAGGCTTCTTTCGCAATATCCTGAGGTGGAAGTGGTCCTGGGAAAGATTGGTCGCGCAGACACCTCAACTGACCCGGCCCCGTTATCTATGGTAGAAACACATGTCTCACTGAGACCTGAAGAAGAATGGCCTGAAAGGATTATCAAAAAAGGTTATCTAAAAAAGATTACACATGGAATCTTAAAAGGCATTGAAAAAAATCACATCATAAAACCTGTATCAAGCTATAGCCACATTAGTAACAAAGTAGAACAACAAGTTTGGTGGGATATAAATGCATATATACGTGAAAGTTTACTAACAGGTAAAAGAGCAGAAGAAATAAGGAAAGATATCAGCGAAAAAGTTACTCACAAATTATCAGAAGCCCTGAAGTCTCTTCTTTTGTCGGAAAGGGTTCTCGATACTGAAAAAATTAAAGATATGGAATCGTACATCGAAAAACATTGGAATGGAAATCTGGGCTTAAATATCCCGTTGCGTAGAATCACTTTTGATGAATTGACTAAAGAGGAGATGAATCGAAATATCCAGATTCCAGGTATGCCTAATTGGTGGCTTATGCCTATTGAAACTCGTATTGGCATGCTCACCACAGGTATGCGGGGAGTTCTTGGATTGAAGTTATATGGCACTGATTTAAATGAACTGGAACGCCTGGGGCCGGAGTTAGAAAAAATATTAAAGACCATTCCCGGTACGCTCAGTGTTGTTGCAGAAAGGGCAATGCAGGGAAATTATATCGACATTAATATCAATCGTAAAGAGTGCGCCAGGTATGGCCTTACAGTTGATGATGTTCAACAGGTGATTGAGACGGCTATCGGTGGCAAGAATATTACACAAACTATTGAAGGAAGGTATCGTTTTCCTGTAAATGTAAGATATCCTTCCGAATTACGAGATGACCCGGAGAAGATTAAGCGAACACTGGTATTTACGCCGGGGATGGAGCAAATCCCTCTAGAGCAATTGGCCGACATCGAGCTTACCAACGGCCCCCCGATGATAAAGAGTGAAAACGGACTTCTTTTGGTGAATATCCCTGTAGACCTGGAAGCAGGAGTAGATATTGGCTCTTATGTCAAAAATGCTCAAACAGTCATTAACCGGGCGATTGAGCAAGGCAATTTAACTCTCCCTTCAGGATACTATTTTGCATGGAGCGGACAGTACCAGTTTATGGAAGAGGTAAACAAACGATTAAAGACAATTATTCCTGTTACACTGGTTCTTATTTTTATCTTAATCTATTTCAGTATGCAGAATATCATCGAGACATTAATCATAATGGTTACGCTCCCCTTTGCACTGGTAGGCGGCATCTGGTACATATACTTTTTGGGATATAATTGGAGTACTGCCGTTTCCATAGGCTTTATTGCTTTAGCCGGGTTGGCAGCAGAAACAGGGATTATTATGCTTGTATATCTTGACCTTGCTCATAAAAAATATATTTCCCCTGGAAGAGCCTTAACAGAAAAAAGCTTGAAGGATACCATAATAGAAGGTGCAGTAATGAGGGTTAGACCTATAATGATGACCGTTATGACTACCATTATGGGTTTACTACCTATTATGTGGGCTATGGGTGTAGGCTCAGGCCCGATGAAGCGGATGGCAGCGCCAATGATTGGTGGGTTGGTCTCATCAGCAGTTTTGACATTGGTTTTAGTACCTGTATTTTATTCTATTTACAAGGGATTTCATATTAAGAAGTGAGGAATTCCTTAATATCAAATATAAAATCTTCGGACAGATTCTCGAATGAAGGATAATTCGGTCGAGGCTTGTTGTTTTATACATATATTCAGATTTCAATGTTACTTTTTACATATAACTTTTTTTAAACTGTGAAAGGAGGTGGGTAGAATGTAGAGCATAAATATGTTGAGTATGAGGTTGTTTATTTTTACAACATTTTTAAGTTTTAAAAGGAAATAAGGAAAATGTGGAATAAGAAATTTTTAGGAATAATTGCCGCTGTGGTTGCATTTGTTAGCTTAACGATGCTGGTGGGTAATTTTGCCTATGCAGAGAAAGAGCCAAAGGGACCTGAATTGCCTGAAACTAAAGCCCTAAATTTGCCCACATGCCCCACTTGTAAAAGTGTGCCTGCATATCGTCCCACTAAAAGAAGGGTGACAGCACCAGTGGCTATGATTTGTCCAGATTGCAAAAAAGAGATAACAGAGTTTGGCGTTTATCATTGTGATAAGTGCGAAAAAGAGTTCCTGGCATGCATAGAATGTCGAAGATTTAAAAAAGCTGAAGCAAGGTCAATGTGCCCAAAATGTAAAAAGGTACTTGCAAGACGCATCAAGGGCAAGATAGGGGCACCCGTAAAGTGGGAAATGAAGTGTCCGGAATGCAAGAAAAAGCCTAAAGAATGGCTCCTTCAATATTGTGACAAATGTGATGCAGTTTCTTGGCATGTCCACTTTGCCAAGAGCAACAAGAGAAGACTAAAAAGTAGATTGGATGTTAATATAAATTAGGTCTTCTTAAAATGCAATTTACAGGGATTAATAACTTGTTTTGATTTATCACTTAAGTTTATTGCAAAAGTTCTGAAACATAGGCTTACGCAACTTTTTTTGGTTGCGTAAGCCTTTAAGGACTAACAACCTGAACAAGCCAGAACCAAAAAGGTAAATAATTCATTATGTATTCCGTCAAGTATTTCTTGGCCAGTACATAATTACAGATACACCAACAAGGCATATTATGCCGCCAATGATGTCATATTTATCAGGATTTATTTTATCTATCTTCCACCCCCAAAGAATGGACATGATTACGAATACACCGCCATATGCAGCGTAAACCCTGCCGAAGTTTGCGTGTTGAAGAGTCGGGATTATTCCATAAAGCACCAGGATTACACCACCAAATATACCGGCCCATATACTCTTGCCTTCCCGAAGCCAGAGCCATACAAGGTATCCACCGCCTATCTCGCATAATCCGGCAAGTATGAATAGTATGATTGATTTAGTAGTTAGCATAAGCTTTGGACAAATTGATATATAGGATGTGCGAAAAATCTGATTTTTATTATGGGTCTAGACTAGAACAGCACATTTTATTTACAAATTTTTAACAATATAGCAT
>JBHHYH010000071.1:0-14553 GCA_046757465.1 Candidatus Scalinduaceae bacterium
GGCCTACCTTATATCTTGTTGGAGGTTCGTATATAATACGCGGGAAAAAGAACCTGATAACCGAACCAAGTGTCGCAGTTAAGAATATGCCTATAAAACCCCAACCAATGAAATAAAAAAACCTTCTACGGCTTACAGTTTTATCTGCAATGGTTCTTGCTTCCGTTCCTTCTCCAACCGTTGTTTGATTGTTCATGTCAAATATTACTTTTTCTTCTTTAGGAAAAAATCCACATTTGCAGTCTTTCCTGTTTCCACTGTTACATCTTTTGTTATAGTCCTAAGCTTTTCATGCCAGGCGCTTAATTTGTAGGTACCTGGAGGTACGTTATCTATCTTGAAAACTCCGTCTCTTCCTGTAACAGAAAAATAAGGATTATCCAAAACAACGATAAATGCAGACATCTCTGCATGAACATTACATAAGAGAGGTATATCACATACCTCATCGAATGTAACGTGTTTTACAACACCAACGTCATAAGTACCAAGGTTAAACTGCTTACAACAATCAGGAGGAGAAAAGACATTGTGACGCACCATATCACTGTTCGGGAAATCGAGTGTTGTACCTTTTTGAACGGCTATAACATGTGGAACATAAGTCAAATTCAGTTGATCCACAGTTCCGTGCTCTTCCGGTGCTGGATAGTTAGTGTCGCCTACTTTCTCAATATAAACAACCACATCTTCAGGATGTCTTACTCTTTTACATTTCACAGTTCCCGTAATACTGCCAGCATTTTCAACCTTAACTTCTGACCTTATCTCTTTTTTTAACGACTTCAATGCATCTTGTAACTTCTGCTGAGCAATCTTTGCCTCTTCCTCAGTAAGGGTTTTCTTCTCTTCCTGTGCTATAACATTAGAAACACAAAAAAAACCAGAAAGTAATGTAACCATAAAAAAACAAGTAATGTTTTTTATCATCGACATCTCCTTTATTTTGCGAAAAAGAAAAATCTCTTAAGAGAATCCAATTTTTTAAATAGTATAACCTACATTTTCCAAAGAAATAGTCTTTTTTTCGCAAGTATAATGCCAAAATCATGAGAGGAAAATACCCCTCATTCTGTTTTCTGTAAGTACCAATAAAACAACAGGATATGAAAATTATTCATTTATTACTTATCTTTATTTCTTATTCTATCTTTATATAATGCAATCCATATCTGACAAAATGTCAATTGTTATGTAGTCGATTAAATTTTTTGCCGACACAATGTCAAACAAAGAATTAAGCTAAATTTACATTTGGAAAGCAGACATTAAGGTTCCTCCTGCGACTTAATTCAATGGCATCAAGTTAGATTAGCATCTAATAGTTAACATATTTTGAATAGTCTAATACCAAAAAATGAAATTTATACCTCACGTAATCGCTCGGAATCTTCCAAAGGCATGTAATCTATTATGCTCTTATTGCTATTTACCAACAAATAATTTTCAAAATGGAAGTGAACAACTGAAAGATTGAATGGACTAACGAAGCATTGATGAGAGTAAAAAAGGTTCCTGATTTCGTAAGACCTGTAATTTAAAAACTAATAGAAAAGCTGCAAGGGAAAGATGTTACAAGGTAATAACGTTAAAGTTTTTATCTATGACAAGGGATGAGTCAATGAAACTTGCTCCTAAACGGATGAAGAAATTAGGTCTCGATAAACTCAAAGATTGAGGCATTCGACATGGTAATGACAAGACGGAAAAGTGTAAAGAAAAAAAAGGTAATTGACGAAATTAAAGATTTTCTTCATAAGCAGTAGTATCACTTTTTTCTACATCAGTTTCTTTGTATAATGTCCTTAAAAAGGCAACGATGTTCTTGATTTTTTCCTCTTCCTTTAACGTTCCCCCCCATGGCGGGCAGTATGGACTTTTTCCAAACGCTGCTGTACCCTTCCTTATAACCTCGATAAGATATTCATCCTTTACCTGTTTCATAAACTCGGAATTAGTAAAGTCTCGTGGCTTGGGTTTTAGACCACTTGCATAATACTTACCATTACCTTTGCCAGTATTCCCATGACATGGCGCACAATGTTCAAGGTAAATTATCCTGCCATTGCGAACCTCAAACGATTCTTTAGGTTGAAGCTTAAAGACATGTTTTCCGGATTTTGAGTATGCTGAAGGCTGTGAGATAAAAAAGACAAGTACAATTAGAAAAAAATGTAAAAATCTTACAAAATTGTATTGAATCAATTTGTATCTTTCCATAAAAACCCTACCTTTTTAGCTCTAAGGTATGACAAGAATTTAGTAAGGTACGTTATTTCTTCACCTGCAAAACCGTAGTTTGGAGCTACTTTCGAAGCGCCCCATCTCTGTGGGTCTTTTAAATGCATATATATGTAATTACTTGTCAATCTATCGCCCACTACACTTAGATTAGGGCCCACAGCTCCACCTTCAAGACCAATCTGATGGCATGCCTGGCATCCTTTCTCATTATATATTTTTTTTCCCTTTTCCACATCTTCGCTCGTAATCTCACCTAAATCCTCCTTGGCAATTACCTCATCATCAACCAAAACAAGTTTCATATAGTTTGCAACGACCTCTATTTCCTCATCTGTTAGGTTAAATTTTGGCATCTGTTTCAAAAGAGGTCTCAGTATATTGGGCGCCTCCAGGAAGTTTTTGAGCCACTCCTTCTTCACCCGGCTGCCTTCGTAGGTCAACTCCGGGGCAAAAGAGCCTCCATTATCTTTTATTGTATGGCATACCAGGCAATTCAGATCCCTGGCAAGCTCTCCGAAATCTCCCTGTGGTTCGTACCCTACTGTTGTCGACTTTACAAAATATTCAACCGGTATTGATTTCTCATTAAAACTACCCAATAAACACACTAACGCCCCAAAATCTTCATCTGCAAAGTAGAACTTAGGCATCTTCAGCCCCCCCCTGAACTGTCTGGGATTTTTCAGCTTTGCATTAACCCAACCCAGCCAGGTATGGTCAATGTCTTTAACCACACCAAAATCCAGAAAGTCCACGGACTTTGAACCAAAGGCCGTCAGCTCTGCTCCTATCTTACTCTCCTTCTCAAATCCCTTTATATCATGGCAGCCAAAACAGCCGTATTTCTTTACCAGTTTCCTGCCCTTCTCGACTGAGACAGGATCAATCTCTTCTTGTAGAGCAGCCTTAGCATCTTCACTCTCTTCCTCCTCTTCGTCGAGGGCATCCCAGTCTATAAATTCCACGCTCATAAAAGAGGCCAGATCTTCCAACTCTTCATCCGTAAATCTGAAGTGAGGCATCTTGGTCCCGGGAAAATATGCCTTCGGCTCCTTCAACCAACGCAATAACCACTCTTTACTAACCTTATTCGCTATCCTGGCATGATCAGCTGCGTAAACATACTTTACCGCTCCGCCCTTACCCTCTCTCGGATGACATATCACACATCTTGACCTGTTATAAATAGCCCTACCCCTTTGATACTTCGCCTCGTCTACATCAGGGTTTGCAGCAACCGCCAAATCTCTCTTCTTCCTGCTCAGACTCTCCAGAAAATCTGCAATGTTTCCGATTTCATCATCCGAAAACATAAAGTTTGGCATCCTTGCCTTTTCATAATAATCGTGTGGATTCTTCAACCACTTCTTCAGCCATCTGTAGCTAACCTTTTCGCCAACATGAGTGAGTGGCGGACCGATTTTTACAGTAGGAATACCTTTTACATCATGACAGCCGGTACAACCTCTCTGCTCTGAAAACAACCTTAACCCCTTTGCAATTAAGGATGCCCCCGGCAGTCCATATACCCTGTCATGACACATAATACAGCTTGACTGAACAAGTCTCCCATTATACAATGGATCTAACCAGTAATTTACTTTACCATGAGCCTCTTCCGCAGATGTCGTCGCCCTCCCCTGTCCTTCGTGGCATACGGTACAACCAAAACGCTTGACAGGATGATTCTTAAGAAATAGATAACTTCCGGGATGAGTTTTAAATGGCTGCTCGTTTAAAACATTTTTTTTCCCTTCGATATTCACATGACACGACATACATCGGTCAACCCTTTTGAGCTCTTTTACATTTAACTGAGACACTTGTATGCTTGGACGCTTCTTTCTTAATGATGTGAGGCTATCCTGAAGTTTTTTTAATGGAGACATAAACGGCTCTAATTCCTTTTTATATTTATCAATCTCGGTTGTAAATGACAGCATTCGTTTTTGTCTCTCCGCCAGTTCATCTTTTATTTTGTTTACCTTTACCAGTAATTTGTTTGACTCATCCTGAAGCTCATCACGCCTTTTCCTTATATCTTCAGTCTGGTATTTTGTATACAGGTATTCCTCTTCAAGTACCCTGTTTCGTATATCTGTCAATTTCATTTGCAATGGAGAGAGTTTCTTTTGTGAAATTTGTCGAATCTCTGCCTTTAGTTTATTGTATTCATCCTGACCGCCGGATTCTTTGAGCTTTTCATTTGCCTTTTCGAGTTTATCTTTTACTGCATTGTATTTTTCCTGAACCTCAGGGCTGTTAAATTTAGCCTTTGCCTCTTCAATCTTTTTAAAGGCATTATCTATAAGTAGCGAATAATACTTTTTTTGCTGCTGTTTCCATGGCCTTCCCACAAAGACCTCATCAAGGATCACCCAGGTAAAAGTACCCATTATCATAAGACTGGCAAGGATGAATAGAAACGCATAAGATTTTTCTTCTTCTTTTTTCTTCATAAATTCAAGATACCCCTGTGATAACTTCCTTTTGTACTTCTTCTAAAGTAATGGCGCCTTTGGCACAAATCCTTTCACACTCTCTGCAACTTACACATTTAGCAGGCCTAACCAGTTCTGCTTTACCCGTAATCTCATAAGGCATTATAGAGCCATTAATCTCCAGGCAATTAAACGGACAGATCGCAACGCAGGCCTCGCATCCGCTGCAAAGTTCCCGGTCAACAACAGGCTTAGGTCTATTCTTCAAGCCGACTCTCTCACAGACATTGCCATTTGAATCTAAAATGGCAGATGAGGGACAGGCCATACCGCACACGCCACAGTCGATACAAAGGGACGCTGAAATATAATGCATCTCTTTCACCTTACCGGAAATAGCGCCCACCGGACACTGCTTTGCGCACGCAGTACAACCGGTGCATTCTTCAGTAATCAAATACGGCATATAATATCCCCAACCAAAAACATTATTACGCAAATTAATTAATGAAGTAGGGTGGATTAAGCGATAGCGAATCCACCATTAATTCTCACTAAATAGATTTGTTATTGATGGATTCGGCCTGTCGGCCTTAATCCACCCTACTTTTAAAACTCTTTGTGTCTTCGCAACTCTGTGGCAACTTTGAAATTCCTATACATTTAAATGTTAAACCACGGTGTTACCCAGGCGTACTTCAAATGAAAAACTAATCTTAAAAATATCTTTATCACCAATCCTATCATTGACCAGAAAAGAAAGGCAACCACCAGATATCTTATAAGTCCAAGCTTCTGAAGCATCTCACTATTCTTCGCCCTCATAATTGCATATGGAATTGCCATACTCAGAAGATAATACATCACTACAACACTACCGCCAATAACAGAGCCCAGCAAAGATTTAGAGTCGATACCGATAAATTGTGTAAAATCGTAATTTGTTTCGGCAACAATGGCGTGTGGGTCCCACTCCTGCCACGGCCAGTACCATAACCAGCCGGTCCCGCGGAAAAACACACCAACTACTATCAGTATTACCCACAGGAACAGGAAGCCGAAGGCAAACACAGAAACTGCAAATTTTCGCTCCCTGAGTGTATAATATCCATTTCCTTTTGGGTTAACATCAACATATGGAATGGCCATAAGACCGATTATAATCAAGGTAGGAAAAAGAACTCCTGCTATCCACGGATCGAAATAAACCAGCATCTCCTGCAATCCAAGGAAATACCAGGGAGCCTTCGAGGGATTAGGCGTAAGATTAGGATTGGCAAATTCCTCCAGAGGAGCATTTCTAACAATACCCCAAATAAGCACACCCATCATAACAAAAATAGCAACCAGGAATTCCTTTCTAACAAGAAAAGGCCATGCTAAAACCTTGTCCTTATCGGATTGTTCTTCAGGCGGCCATTTACCTTTTCTTTTCAGGCGATCATTCTTTATAGCCTCCCAGAAAGCAATTGTAGTAAAAAATATCACAATAATGCCAAAAAGGGCTATTACTTCGTTATCTTTAAGAAATAAAATATGAATTATATTTGACATAATTTACAAGGAACCGGAAAAGCCGTCTTTCCTCACACGCCAGAAATGCACGCCAATCAAGAAGGTAACAATTAAAGGGATAGCAATGCAGTGCCATACATACGCCCTCAACAATGCGTTTGCCCCTACGATAGAACCTCCCAATAATGCAAAGCGGACGTCATTATGCGCTGTCATCCCCAACTGCTCTCCAAAAGGCCCCTCATGGCCGAACAAAGGAGTTGCCCTCGCCATATTCGTTCCTACCGTAATTGCCCACATCCCCAATTGATCCCACGTAAGCAAATAACCCGTAAAGCTGAGCAAAAGAGTAAAAACTAACAATACAACACCTATTGACCAGTTAAATTCTCTCGGGCGTTTATACGAACCAGTCATAAACACCCTGAACATATGAATCATGACGGTAATTACCATCAAATGCCCCGCCCATCTATGTGTATTGCGCAGTATCTCTCCAAACGGCACACTATAATGAAGGTCTTTTATATCCCAGTAGGCTTCGCCGGTAGTTGGGTGATAATAAAACATCAGGAGTACACCGCCTAAAGTAAGAAAAAGAAATAGTAGAAACGTAACACCCCCCATACACCACGTAAACTTCAGCGCCAGTGCATGTCTTGCAACAGAAATAGGATGCAGGTGCATAAAGAAGTTGCCAACAATTGCCAACACCCTGCTTCGTTTAGTATCGTCATGTTTACGCCTGAAGATTGATTTCCAGATTTGTGAACTTGTTACAACTTCCTTAATCTTTTCATCACTTTTCTTATCCATTAAAAGACCTTTCCATTACATAGTGTTCGTTTTATTTACTGTGGGGTTTAAGATTTTAAACCCCTACCAAACGAAAACGTAACTCATACCAAGTTTGAGTTGCCCACTATTTCTTTTGCGGCAAATCAAATTCTCAGACACTAATAAAGGCGCCAGGCTTACCCCATTGTCCCCTTTCTCCCCTGAATCTTACACTTTGATCAACCGTGATTTCTCCGTCCTCTGCCAACATAACCTTGAATCTTTCCATCGGTCTCGGGGCAGGGCCTTCGATATTAATCCCATCGGGCGTATAGCCACTTCCGTGACATGGACACTTAAATTTACCCTCTGCCGCCAGCCAGTTAGGAGTACATCCCAAATGTGTGCATTTCGCCTCTATCACATATAACTTATCCACCTCACGGACAACCCATATCCTGTGTAGCTGCTTAAACCGCTCACTGACCCCCTGCGCATATTCAAAGAGATACCCAATCGTATATTTTGTTGGAGGCTCGAAAAGCGTCCTGGGAAAGAAAAACCTTACGGTTGAGCCTAGAACAGATAAAATAAATAGACTCAAAACCCCCCAGCCGCCATAATACATAAATTTCCTCCGGTTTGCCCTACCCTTAATAATCTTGTCGGCTAACTCGGTATTTGTATCCTTATTTTCTGTTTTCACCCTTACATTCTCCATCATTCTATCTATCTTTCTGCATATTTGAACTTTGCACTTAAAGACTTTAGAAATGTAGATATTTTATGAAACCCTTTATTGAGACATACGAAACGAATTAAACCTTCACTCACCGGCAAGAGTTCTCAGGAAGAAAATGATATTCCAAACTTTTTCGTCTTCTTTTAGTGTATCACCCCATGGCGGACAATAAGGGCTTCTTCCAAACGCTGCGGTACCTTTCTTAATTACCTCAAGCAAATATTCATCCTGTACACGGCTCATGAACTCTGAGTCGGTAAAATTTCGTGGTTTTGGTTCCAGACCGCTTGCATAATATTTACCATCGCCTTTTCCAGCATCACCGTGGCACGGCGCACAATGTTCATTGTAAGCTATCCTGCCGTTACGTATCTCAAATGACTCTTTAGGCTTAAGCGTAAAGACATGCTCTTTCGAGTATACCGCTACAGGCTGACAGGCATAAAACGTTAATACCACCAGCATAAAAGAAATACTTACGCCTAACTTTCTCTGAATCAGTTTGTATTTTTCCATAAGAAACCCACCTTTTTTGCTCTAAGGTCTGACAAGTAATTAGTAAGATATGTAAGCTCATCATCATCTAAGCCGTAGTTTGGAGCTACGTTTGAAGCTCCCCACTTTTGAGGGTCTTTTAAGTGCATATAGATATATTCGGGCGTTAATCTATCACCGGCCACACTCAGATTAGGGCCTACAGCGCCGCCTTCAACACCAATCTGGTGGCATGCCTGGCACCCCTTCTCATTGTATATTTTCTTACCGCGCTCCACATTGCCACTCGTAATTTCACCCAGATCCTCCCTGGCAAGCACCTCATCATCTACCAGAACAAGTGTAATATAGTCGGCAACGGTCTTTATCTCCTCTTCCGACAGGTTAAATCTTGGCATTTGCTTCAAAAGCGGCCTGAGCATGTCAGGCGCCTTCAAAAAATCGACGAGCCATTCCCTTTTCACGCGGCTCCCTTCATAAGTAAGTTCAGGTGCGAAGCTGCCGCCCTTGTCCTTTATCCTGTGGCAGACCAGGCAATTTAAGTCATTCACAATCTTCCCAAACTTACCCTGTGGTTCGTATCCCACAGTTGTTGCCTTCACAAAATATTCAACCGGTATTTCTCTTTCCTTGAAACTTGCCAATAAACACACTAATGCCTCAAAATCTTCATCAGTAAAACTAAATTTAGGCATTCTCATCCCCTCTCTAAATTGTCGGGGGTTCTTCAACTTTGCGATTGTCCAGCTCAGCCAGCTCTTTTCTAGATCTTTAACTACTCCAAAATCTAAAAACTCTACGGCCTTGGAACCAAAACTTGTAAGTTCTACCCCTATCTTGCTCTCATTCTCAAATCCCTTTATCTCATGGCAACCAAAACAACCATAATTTTTTACCAATTTTCTGCCTTTTTCGGCAGACGCAGGATCAATCTCTTTATGAACAGCTTTAACGTCCTCTCCCTCCCTCTCTCTCTCCTTCTCTTCTTCCTCAAGAGCATCCCAATCAATGAATTCAGCGCTCATAAAAGCCACTAACTCTTCAACCTCTTCGTCCGTAAATCTAAAATGCGGCATTTTTGTATCAGGATAATAAGCCCTTGGATTCTTTATCCAACGGAATAACCAATCCTTACTAATCTTACTTGCTATCCTGGTATGATCCGGCGCATAAACGTATTTTACCGCTCCACCCCTACCCTCTCTGGGATGACAGATGACACATCTGGAACTATTATAAAGAGCCATACCTTTCTGATACATTTCCTCATCTACATCAGGATCAGCCGCAATCATTGTTTCCAGCTCGCTCTTGCTCAAACTTACAAGGAAATCTGCAATGTTTTCGATTTTCTCATCCGAAAGCATGAAGTTGGGCATCCTTGCTTTTTTATAATAGACATGTGGGTTTTTCAGCCATGTCTTTAACCATTTATAGCTAACCTTCTCTCCAACAAACGTAAGAGGCGGCCCAATCTTTACAGTAGGAAACCCCTCCACGTCATGACACCCTACACAACCTCTTTCAACTAATAGCCTTTGCCCTGCTGAAACAGTTTTAGCGCCTGGTAAGTCATCTGTTCTTTCATGGCATTTAACACAACTTGCCTGAGCTAAACTTCCCCGAAGCATCGGACTAAGCCAATCTTCAATCTCACCATGGGCTTTTTCTACGGATGTTGTCGCCCTTCCCTGTCCCTCATGACATACAGTACAACCAAACTCCTTAAGAGGATGATTCTTTAGAAATATGTAACTTCCTGGATGTTTCTTAAAAGGTTGTTCATCTGAAATGCTTTTTCCCCTGTCAATTCCCAGATGACAGATTTTGCACCGATCTACCTTGTTCAGCTCTGGAATATGTAGCTGGTATTCTTGAAGACCTGTACGTATTTTCGTTAAAGAAACCAATTTTTCCTGAAGTTTGTTAATAGGAGCAACAAACGGCAATAATTCTTTTTCGTATTTATCTATTTCCGATATTAACGTAACCTTTTTCTCTTGCATTTCTGCCAATCTAGCCTTTACCTTTTCTGCTATTGCAAGTATCTCTTTTGATTCATTTCTAAGTTTCTCCAATTTCATCTTACGTTCTTGAGTTTGATATTTAGTATAAAGATACTCTTCTTCAAGAATCCTATTTCTAATATCCGTTAGTTGCAACTGTATTGGGGCGAGTTCCTTTTTCCTGATTTCTTGCATAACAGATTGTAATTTGCTGTATTCATTTTGATTACCAGAAATTTCGAAGTTTTCACGAGTTTTTTCAAGTTTACTCTTTATAGCCTGATACTTATTCTGAACACTGACGTCCTCAAATCTTGCTTTTTCTTCTTCCAACTCCTTACGAGCGTCATTTACCAATAATGAATAAAACTTACTTTGATAATCTTTCCATATCCTCTTACCTACAACCTCATCCCAAATAGCCCACCCCATTGATGAAGTTAATAATATACTCCAAATTAGGTACATCAGAGCACGTGATTTGTTTTCTTCTTTTTTCATCTTTAATATGGTAATTATTAATTCACAAAGGTAAAAAATAAATTTTTACAGATTACGTTCCTAAGAAAGCATATGGATACTAATTATTTATTCAATCTTTCCCTTTAAATTTTCAATCGCTTTTAAAGCCCCATCTAGCATTTCATTTATCTCTTTCCTCGCGTTTTCCATTTCACCAACTACTTTTAAGATATCTAATGTGCTTATAATTCCAAAAACCTTGCGACCTTCAATGATCACCAATCTGTGGATCCTTTTCTCATACATTTTATTTGAAAGTTCAGGAATGCTATCGTTTGGATCACCGGTAAGCACGTTAGTCATCATTAAGTCCTTTACGGTAGCGTCGGATACGATTGTGTTATCTGTTGCTATAAAATCATCAGTCATCTGTTGTGGTTCCAGGCCTGTACTACTGTAATAATCGCTTATACCGCTTGCATGCACACCCTTTTCAAAGTCAAAATTTATAATATCACTTTTGGATACAATACCAACAAGGTCCTCGTTCTGATCAACAACAGGCGCACCATTAATTCGATCCTTCACAAATATCTTAGCCAACTCTTTAATTTTCATCTCAGGACTAACGCAAGTTACATTTTTTGTCATAATATCTTTGGCTTTAAGAGTATACATTCTATACAGATTAATCATCCTTTCCGGAGAAAATTTCCCTAATTGTATTATCAATGAAATATATGGTTTATTTAGTATCTCCAGTAAAAACTTTGAAACTTCGAAATTCTGATATATTTATATGTTGAACCATGGTGTTACCCATATGTATTTCATATGAAATACCAATTTTAAAAACATTTTTATTGGTAGCGCCCACATCGATAAGAATAAAAATGCCACTAGTGAATATCTAATAATGCCTAACTTCTCGATTATGAGGCTTTTCTTCATTTTCATAATTACGTAAGGTATCGTCATACCCAAAAAAAAGTAAACAGTTACAACGCCCCCACCTATTACAGAACCTAACAAAGATTTTGAATCAATACCAATTAATTGTGTTAGATCATAATTAGTTGCGGCAACTATCCTATGAGGGTCCCACTCCTGCCACGGCCAAAACCACAGCCAGCCAGGCCCACGCATAAATACTCCTACTATAATCAACAAAATCCAAAGAGTATGGAACCCAAAGCAAAACGTAAGTATTGCAAACCGTCTATCCTTAAAAGTATAGTAACCATTACCCTTTGGGTTAATGTCTACATAAGGAATTACCATCAACCCCACTATTATCAGTGTAGGAAATACTACCCCAGCTATCCATGGATCAAAATATACAAGCATCTCCTGCAGCCCCAGGAAATACCACGGTGCCTTTGCAGGATTTGGAGTTAATGTTGGATCAGAAGCCACTTCCAGTGGTGCATCAAGATTTATGGACCATACTATTAATATTGTCATCATAATAATTGCTGCTAGTAATTCATTTTTCAACAAGTACGGCCAGGTATGAAGCTCATCCTCTTTAACATCAGAATCTTTCTCCTTCGCCAGTGATTGTACATCGACAAACGCAAGTACGCGGAGTCTTCTTTGCGATATTTCTTTCTTATCAGCCACTCATAATTCCTTCCAAAAACATCATATTAGTTTATTAGGTTTCACTATATCCACGTTTCCCACCTGGAAACTGTGGTTCTTACAACTATTTGATATTAAACGATATTTCAAAAAAATGATAACTCCTTTAATTACAATGAGTTGAATATTTCAAATCTTTTTAACCCGGGAAACGTAGGTTATATGAAAACCTCTGCATCTTTATTGCGTCTACTGGACACCTCTTAACACAAAGGCCACATCTTATACATTCTTCCTCATCTATGACCATCACAGCAACCCAATTATCTGGTATTGCCACATTGAGCACACCTTCAACCTCAACCTTTTCACGAGAAATCATCATTATGCAATCATTCGGGCATATATCTATACATCCACCACAAAGCACACATTTATTGCTATCTATAAATATATTATAATGGCAAAGCAAGCACCTTTCAGCCTCTTTTGACGCACTCTCTTTAGAAAAACCAAGCTCAACCTCCTTTTCTACATCCCATCTTGAATCCATAGATACTGATTCTTGTTCTTGACGAGGCAGAACATCATAATCAGACCTTTTCCTCACAGGCTTTTTATCTATTAAGTGATAATCAAGCTTCCTTTCTCTTTCACCACTCTTGCTGAGTAAACGTGCAGTTGCATCTGAAAAGGCAACCCATTTTGCATTCTTTAACAATGAATCCTTTGCTTGATGTGATTCTACTTTATAACCGGATGGTTTTCTCACAGGTTCTTTATCAGTATCAGACTTCCTTTTCTCTTCAATACTCAAGTATTGATCTATAGCCCTCGCAACCTTTCTGCCATCACCTATCACCTCTATGGCATTCCTCGGCCCAGTCACAAAATCTCCCCCCGCAAACACACCTTTCCTGCTCGTCATGAAATTTCCAGGATTCACTATCACAGTACCCCACCTCGTAAACTCAATCCCTGATTCCTTTGATAAAAAACTTATATCCGGCGCCTGACCTATCGCTGCTACCACCATATCCACCGGCAAGGTAAACTCACTGCCAAGGATTGGCTCTGGCCGTCTCCTGCCACTCGCATCAGGTTCTCCCAGCTTATTCTTTACACACTCTATGGCCTTCGCATTGGAACTAATGTTCCCCAATATCCTTATCGGTGATGTTAAATAGTATATCTTTATCGCCTCCTCCTCTGCCATACTTACCTCAAGCTCTCCTGCAGGCATCTCTTTTAGAGTCCTTCTGTATATAATAGAAACTTCCCTTGCCCCTAACCTCAAAGATGAACGTGCACAATCTATTGCAGTAAACCCCCCTCCTACTACTACTACCCTTGAAGGTACCCTGTCAATTTTCTCTAAATTTATATCCCTCATAAAGGCAACTCCATGTAACACACCATTGAGGTCTTCTCCCGGTATGTCCATCTCCTGTGACCTATGTGCACCTGCCGCTACATATACCGCATCGTATTGACTAACTAGCTTTTCAAACTCTTCTGGACTATTTATTGAGTTGTTTAATCTCATTTCTATTCCAAGCTTCTCAATCCAACTAACCGCATCTTCTATCTTATTCCATGGCAATCTGTAAGGCGGTATACCTACACTCAACATACCTCCTGCCATAGGGAGCGCTTCAAAGATTGTTACACTATGCCCTATAATGGTTAAGTCGTTCCCTGCTGCAAGGCCAGAAGGTCCTGCCCCTATTATGGCTACCTTCTTTCCCGTCTTCTTTGTTACCGGTGCCCTCTTAGGAGACTTTTCTCCCGCAAAATCGGCAGCCACTCTCTTAAGTGAACAAATCGCTATCGGCTCATCAATCCTGCCCCTGCGGCACGCACTCTCACACGGATGTGTACATACCCTGCCAAGTATATGGGGAAATAGATTAGCCATGTAGTTTAAGCTTAAGGCCCCATCATAATCTCCTTCCTGTATCCTTTCTATATAGTTAGAAGCAGGTGTACTAACGGGACACGCATATTGGCAATTTATATTCTTTTTAAGCCATTCCTCATCGGCCCGGACAATCTCATATTCCATTAATATCCTTTTTCAAATGAAGAAAAAACAAACGTAATAAAAAAAAACTACAAGATCATATTCAATTCAAATTTGTGTTTACTTGCCGCTGTTGATTCTAAACTTTATAATCTTTTGGATGTTATCTTTTCCCTTTCTCTTTAAGACGATCATTCCTGAACGCCTGACTGAAGGACAACCATGTAAAGAAAAACACCAAAATTATCAACCCTACTATCGGTA